>JBPCMW010000085.1:0-28100 GCA_051001875.1 Solirubrobacteraceae bacterium
ATCTTGTCCTTCGGCCCGATCAGCGTGATCTGCTCGAGCAGCTTCGTCGGCACGGCGGCGGCGGCCTCGTCCTTGCGGCCTGACAGATACAGCTCCTGGATCGTCGCCACCTCCGCCTCATAGCCCATTCGGATCGCCACGTTGGCATGGAAGTTGGTCCCGCGGGCGCCCATCCCCCCGAAGTACAGCGCGTACATCGGGCGCAGCGCGTCGGCCGCCTGCTCGATGTCGTCGGTCACGATCAGGGGCACCGTCGCCGCCACCTCGAAGTCGTCGTGACTACGGCGCGCGCCGGGCCGTGCCAGTCCCTCCCCCAGCGCGTCACGATAGAAGCCGTCGTGGTGGGGCGAGTAGAACAGGGCCAGCCAGCCGTCGCACAGCTCCCCGGCCAGCGCGATGTTCTTCGGCCCCTCGGCGGCCAGGTAGATCGGGATGTCCTCCCGCAACGGATGGATGCTGGCCTTGAGCGGCTTGCCCAGGCCCGTGCCCCCGGGCAGCGGCAGCGGGTAGTGTGGCCCCTCGTTGACCACCGGGCCCTGGCGAGCCCAGACATCGCGGAGGACCCCGATGTACTCGCGCATCCTCGCCAGCGGCTTGCCGAACGGCTGCCCGTACCAGCCCTCCACGACCTGCGGGCCGGACACACCGAGTCCGAGGATCAGACGCCCGCCGGACAGGTGGTCCAGCGTCATCGCCGCCATCGCGGTGGCGGCAGGCGTCCGCGCCGAGATCTGGACAATCGCGGTTCCGAGCTTCAGCGTCTGCGTTGAGGCGCCCCACCAGGCCAGCGGTATCAGCGCGTCAGACCCGTAGGCCTCGGCGGTCCAGACCGAGTCAAACCCGAGTCGTTCCGCCTCGTGCACGAGCTCGATCGCCTGCGGCGGCGGACCTCCGGCCCAGTAGCCAACGTTGAGTCCCAGTCGCAGTGCTCGTGCCATGACCTCAGAACCCTATCCGCGGCCGCGGGGCGCTGGGCTGGCGCGTTTCCCGCGCAGTCGGTCCAGCCCGCGTCGCAACACCCCGGGCCGGCGGGGCTGGGTGCCCTGCCACTCCTCCCTGGTCGGCAGCCGGCCGGCGCGCCGCGCCGCCATCACGCAGTGGGTGTGAGCGTGGCGCCGGCGTCCGCTGTCGCCCTCCGGGGAAATCAGCACGTGCTCGCTCAGGGCGGGCAGATGCTTACCGCACAACGGACACCGATAGGTGGCAGGCTTGAGGTTCTGCGCCGTTCGCGCTGTCCACCAGCGCGGGCCGGGATTCTGGGATCGCGGGCGGGGATTCTGGGAGCGCGGGCGGGGCTTCCGGGGCATTGCTCTAGCTTGGCAGCGCGTCGGCCCCCGGGGGGCTATCGTCGTCAGGATGGATCATCGGGAGGAGAGAATCGTGGTCGAGACCGCACGCCACCGGATCACCGGGACGCTTCGTCTCCCGCGCGACGGTTACCGCAGCCGGCTGACCGACTACCTGAACTCCGCGGAGCGGTCGTTTCTGCCCCTGACCGAAGTCGAGATCATCGGCCTCGACGGCGGCGGAGAGCCCGATCGACGGGCGTTCATCGCGCTTTCGCTGGCCCAGGTCGTACTTGCGACGCCCGTCGACGCCAGCCACGGCGAAGATCCGTTGGCGCCCGCCTCAAGCTGAGATCGGCCCCTCGCCGCGCCGTTGCCGGTGCGCGGATTCGACAGCTATCCTATGGGGCATGGCGACACGTCCTGTCGATGAGCTCGAGGGCCTGAGCCGCAGCGAGATCCTCCGCGCCTCGCCGCGGATGTTCGAGTCGAACCTGCTCGAGAAGGTCTCCCGCGTGCACCCAGCCGTCCCCCCGATCCTGTTCGGGCCGACGATCGTGTTCATGCTCGTGGAGGGCTTCATCCACGGGGCCGGGTGGCTGACCCCCGCCTGGCTGGTCGGTGGATATTTGTTCTGGACGCTGACCGAATACTGGCTGCACCGGATCGTCTTTCACTTCGAGCCCGAGAAGGGCCTGGGCGCGCGGCTTCACTGGATCATCCACGGCGTGCACCACGACCATCCCAATGACCCGATGCGCTTGGTGATGCCACCGTCGGTGAGCATCCCCCTGGCTTCGCTGTTCGTGTTCGGCTTCTATGAGGTGCTCGGCAGTCCAGCCTTCCTCCCCTTCGGCGCCGCGTTCCTGGCCGGATACCTGTTCTACGACATGCTGCACTACCACGTGCACCATCACCGACCCAAGACGGCGCTCGGCAAGCGACTGCGCGAGCTGCACATGCGCCATCACTTCCAGACCCACGATCGCGGTTACGGCGTCAGCGCGCCGTTCTGGGATCACGTGTTCGGAACCGCTCCCAAGGAGAACTAGCTCGGCAGGAAACCGCGCCGGCGACCCCTGCCGTCCGCCCGAATCGCCACCCGGGATGAGACCGCCGCCAGCGCGGGCTCCCTGGCTGCCATAGGATGCCGTGCGTTGCCCGCGCCTTCGATCCATCATCTCAACTGCGGGACGATGTGCCCCTGGGGTGGGCGGCTGATGAGTGGCGATGGCGGCTATCTGGAAAGCGCGCACATTGTCTGTCACGTCCTGTTGATCGAGGCCCCGGACGGGCTCGTGCTCGTCGACACCGGATTCGGAACCGACGACATCCGCGATCCCCGGCAGCTCTCCCGGCCGTTCACCGCCGCGATGCGACCGCGCCTCCAGGTCGGCGAGACCGCTCTGTCGCAGATACGCGAGTTGGGCTTCGACCCGGCCGACGTCCGCCATATCGTCCTCACCCACCTGGACATCGATCATGCCGGCGGCCTGCCGGACTTCCCGCAGGCGCAGGTCCACGTGTTCGATCGCGAGCACGAGGCCATGCTGAGACCGCCGCTTCGTGAACGGGTGCGCTACCGGATTGGCTCGCCTCACTGGGCCCACGGTCCGCGCTGGGTTACCCACGGACTCGCAGGCGACGAATGGCTCGGGTTCGAGAGCGTGCGCGTGCTGCCGGGCACCGACACCGAGATTCTGCTGATCCCGCTTCCCGGCCATAGCCTCGGCCACACCGGGATCGCCCTCCGGCAGCCGCAGGGATGGCTGCTGCACTGTGGGGACGCGTACTTTCACCGCGACGAGGTGCGAACTCCCTCCTCCTGCCCTCCGGGACTACGGGCATTCCAGAACCTCGTGCAGGCGAACGGCAAGCTCCGCCATCAGAACCAGGAACGGCTGCGCGAACTCGCCGATCGTGAGTCCGGCTCGGTCACGCTGATCTGCTCGCACGACCCGGCGCAGCTCGACGAGGCTCGGTCCGGACGCTAGCCGAGCGGTCGACGGTGGCCGCCTACCGTCCCCCGCCTGGCCCTACGCGGATGATGGGCGTAGGTTCGGACGCGACCGGTCCCGGCTTGGCCACAGCCAGATTTCGGTCCTCCATCGGAAAGATCCACAGCTCCTGAATCAGGACACGAATCGTGCCGAGGATCGGAACGGCGACAATCAACCCCACGAAGCCGAACAGCCGCTCAATCGCCACGACCCCGACGGCGACCACCGCGGGATGAAGCTCAACGGCCCGAGCCATCACCAGGGGCTGGATCAGGTTTCCTTCGATCTGATGCGCCACCACATAGACGACCGTGACCAGCACCGCTTTTCCCGGCGAGATCGTCAGCGCATAGAGGATCGGCGGAATCGAGCTGGCCAGCGCCCCGAAGTAGGGGACGATCATCGCGATCGCGGTCAAGATGGCGAAGAACGCGGCAAAGTCGAGCCCGACGATGCGCAGCCCCAGATAGGTCAGTACCCCGAGCAGCAGCATGCCGAGAACCAGTCCGCGCAGCCAGCCCAGGTACGCGGTCCTCAGGCGCCCGAGGATGTGCATCGCCTGATGGCGGCGCCTGGGTGTAACAACCCGCACCACGCCGCTCAACAGCGGCTCAGGCTGAATCGCGGTGTAGACGGCGGTCAGAATCACCACGATGATCGCGGCGATCGCGGCCGCTACGCTGGCACCGATCGAAGCGATCGGTCCGAGCAGCTTCGAGGGATGATGGGTATATCCATTCACGAACTGCTGGATCTGTTGCCCCGCCTTGCTCGGGGAGTTACCGGTCAGGTGGCCGAGCCTGTGGCGCAGCGAATCCACAATGCTCGGCAGGGAGTTCACAAATTGATTGATCTGATGCGTGAACACGGGAATGATCGCCGTGACGAGGATCGCCAGCAGGCCGAGCATGATCAGCAAACCGACCAGCACGCCCACGGCCCGCGGAACACGAAAGCGTGCGAGCATCGAGGCGAACCCCGCGAGCGGCAGCGCGATGATCACCACGATCAACACGGCCAGAGCCAGGGTCACCAGCTGTTTGAACACCAGCCCCGCGACCACAAGACCAAATGCCAGGAGTACGGCACGGTAGATCGCCAGCGGCGTCATCTTTGACTCTCCCATCGGTCCTCATACTTCCCGGCTTGACACCGTTCCACGCCGCGCGGCGGCAATGATGCCGGCCAACGTCGCGTACCGCGCGATCGGGCTCGCCGCGGGGCTCGTGCTCGCGGCGCTGCTCGTGCAGCAGCTGATCACCCTGCTGCTCGCGGTCGTCGTGATGCTGATCATCTCACTTCCGCTCTCGGCGGCGGCCGACATGGGCGAGCGCCGTGGGATACCGCGGGCCTTCGGCGCAGTCGGTGGATTGCTGGCCGCGCTCGCCGGCCTGGTTGCGCTGGGCTACGCCATCATCCCGTCGTTCGTGAGCCAGGCGCAGCAGTTCGCCAACGCCCTGCCCAACACCATCACCCGCGCCGAGCGGTACCTCCACGGCGCGACCGGCGTCACGACACGCAAGCTGTCTGCGGCCCTGACCGGGTTCGTTCAGGGCTACACGCACCACCCGCAGCGGCTGATCGCACCGCTGGAGAGCGTCGGGCTCAGCGTGGCCGCGATTCTCACGAGCGCGGTCGTCGTGCTGATCACTGCGTTGTATGTGGCGATCGCGCCCGACCCTCTGTTGAACGGCCCCCTCCGCCTCCTGCCGGCCGCTCGCCGGGCCGACGCCCGGGCGGTGATGGGACGGGTCCGCACGGCGTGGCTCGGATGGCTCCGCGCGATGGCCATCGACATGCTGCTGCTCGGCGGCTTGCTCTACCTGGGCATGCGCATCGTGGGCCTCGAGTTCGCCGTCGGCTTTGCCGTGTTCTCAGCCGTGCTGACCGTGATCCCGAACTTCGGCTCGATCATCAGCGCGGTACCGCCGGTGCTCCTCGGACTGTCGCACTCCCCCGGTAAGGCCGGCCTGGTCCTCGTGGTCTACGTGATCGTCAACCAGATCGAGGGCAACCTGATCCTCCCGCTGGTGATGGCCCGAACCGTCGATCTCCATCCCGCCCTCGTGGCGATCGGCGTCCTAGTCATGGCGCAGCTGTTCGGCCTAATCGGTGTGATCGTCGCGATCCCACTGCTGTCGCTGGTGATCATCCTCGTCGAGGAGCTGTGGGTAAAGCCGCAGGAGGCGGCGGGGTTCGAAGTCGTGGGCGCCGGGGCCCGGGTGAGCCGTGACTGAACAACCGACCCCGCCTGAGGTAGGTTTGGCGGCCATGCGCTCAGTGGTGATCACGCGTCACGGCCCGCCCGAGGTCCTTCAGGTGCAGGATCGGCCCGAGCCAACCCCGAGCCCGGGCGAGGTGCTGATCGACGTCCACGCCGCCGGGATCAACTTTGCCGATGTGATGGCCCGGATGGGGCTGTACCCGGACGCACCCAAGCCGCCGTGCGTGGTCGGCTACGAGGTTGCGGGGACGGTGGCAGCGGTCGGGGCTGGCGTTGATGGACTCGCCGTAGGCAACCGCGTGGCTGCGCCGGTTCGCTTTGGCGGATACGCAGAGCGAGTGGTGACGGCGGCCGGTGGGGTGTTCTCGCTGCCCGATCACATGGCCTTTGAGGAGGGGGCGGCGATTCCGGTGAACTACTCGACCGCCTGGGAGGCGATCGTGCGAGCGGGAAACGTTCAACCGGGCGAGCGCGTGCTGATCCACTCGGCGGGCGGAGGAGTCGGTATCGCCGCAACGCAGCTGGCCAAGCGCGCCGGTGCCGAGATCTGGGGCACGGCCTCGCCGGGCAAGCACGAGGCGATCCGCGGCTTCGGGGTCGAGCACCCGATTGACTACACGACCGCCGGCTGGCAGCGCGGCCTACCACAGTTCGATCTCGTGATGGACGCGATCGGGGGGGCGAGCTTCCGGCGAAGCTACAAGCTGCTGCGCGCGGGTGGCCGGCTCGTCTGCTTCGGGGCCTCGGCCCTGGTGGCGGGGAGCGAGCGGAACCTGCTGGCGGCCGCCAAGACAGCGGTGCAGATGCCGTGGTTCAGCATCATCACGCAGATGTCCGCGTCGAAGGTGGTGGTGGGCCTCAACGTCCTCACGCTGTGGGATGAGCACGGGTCACAGCGCTGGTCGGCGCCGCTCACCGAGCTGATCGAAAACGGAACCGTCCGCCCGATCGTGGCGCGGACGTTCCCCTTCGATCAAGCCGGCGAGGCTCACCGCTTCATCTCCGAACGTCGGAACACCGGCAAGGTCGTGCTCATCCCCTGAGGTCGCAGGCGCCCGCGCTTCCTGGCGGATCGGCTCCGCGTTGATGAATACTTCTCCGCGTGCCATCTCTTGTCCTCGGGCCGATGCTGCGCTATGTCGGCGAGACCGAGGCAACCGTGTGGGTCGAGACGGACGCCGCGTGCGTCGTGGAGGTGTTGGGCCACCCCGCTCGCACCTTCCAGATCGCGGGGCATCACTACGCGATCGTGAGTGTTGACGGGCTCGCCCCGGGCACGGTCCAGCCCTACGAAGTCGCCCTCGACGGCGTCCGCAGGTGGCCGGAGCCTGGGTTCCCGGCGAGCCAGATCCGCACCCTGGTTCCGGGGCAGAGGACCCGGATCGCCTTCGGCTCCTGCCGGGTGTCTGCCCCGAACCACACGCCCTACAGCCTCGCTCCTGATGAGGATGAGCGGGGACTCGGGATTGACGCGCTCCGCGTCCTTGGCCAGAGGCTGCTCGCTCAGCCCGCCGCGGCCTGGCCCGATCTGCTGTTGCTGCTCGGTGATCAGGTCTATGCCGATGAGCTTCCACCGGTCGTGGCTGAACTCATCCGCGAACGCCGAGGCACCGGGCGAGCGCCGAGGGAGGGGGTCGCCGACTTCGAGGAGTACACGCAGCTGTACCGCGATGCGTGGAGCGAGCCGGTATTGCGCTGGCTCTTCTCCACGCTGCCGACCGCGATGATCTTCGACGACCACGAGCTCCATGACGACTGGAACACATCCGAGGCGTGGGTCAGCCGGATGCGTGCCACCGCTTGGTGGGAGCTGCGGGTCGCGGGCGCGTTCATGTCCTACTGGCTCTACCAGCATCTGGGGAATCTCTCGCCGCAGGCACTCGCGGAGGACCAGCTGCTCCAGCAGCTCAGCAACCGCGAGGACGGGACCACGCTGCTGCGGGCGTTTGCGCAGCGCGCGAGCCATGAGACGGACGGCAGCCAGTGGAGCTACTCCCGGACGATCGGTGCGACCAGGCTGGTGGTCATCGACTCGCGGGCGGGGCGAGTGCTCAAGCATGGCCGGCGCTCGATGCTCGACGAGCAGGAATGGCAGTGGCTCGAGCGGGAGGCGGCCGGCGACGTTGATCATCTGCTGCTCGCGACCTCGGTGCCGCTGTTTCTCACGCACGGCGTCCACGAGCTCGAGGCGTGGAACGAGGCCGTGTGCGCCGGCGCTTGGGGGAGCAGGGCAGCCAGGCTAGGCGAGCGGATCAGGCAGCGCTTCGACCTCGAGCACTGGGCGGCGTTCGAGGAGTCATTCAAACGACTCGTGGGCATCATCCACGCCGTCGCCACCGGGGAGCGGGGCACCCCGCCGGCCACGATCGTGGTGCTCTCCGGGGACGTTCACCACGCCTATTTCGCCCAGGCGTGGTTTCCCGGCGACGCGAGCGTCAAGAGCCGGATCTACCAGGCGGTGTGCTCACCGATCCGCAACCAGCTCAACGGTCCTGAGCAGCGGGCGGTCCGGATCGCCATGACCAAACCTGCGAGCATCCTCGCCCGGGCTCTCGCGCGGAGCGCGGGAGTCCGACCGCCAGGCGTCCGCTGGCGCCTGGATCCAGCAACGTGGTTCGAGAATCAGATCGGCACCCTGACGATCGAGGACCGAACCGTGCAGCTCACGATCGAGAGGGCGGTGGGACACCCCGATCCGGCGCTCGAGGCCGTCCTGTGGCGGCAGCTCGACTGACAGAGCTTTGTAATTCCAACGGACCGGGTAGCGTGCGTCCCGTGACGACTCGCTCCGACGCGGTGGACGTAAAGCGCCGGGCCGGCTGGCTGCCCGAAAATCAGGACGACTTGGAGGCCTGGCTCGACGGCCACCGGCAGCGTGCGGAGGCAAAGGGCGAGGATGTGGTGCTGCATCCCGTACTCACGGAGTTCCAAGAATTGATGGACAGAGATCCCGTGGTGCGCATGTACATGAACCAGATGATCGCCCAGGTGCCGAGCACCAAGCCGTATAGCAAGCGGCATCTTGAGAGCGTCGATCAGATGCTGCGCCTGATCAACGAGGTGCTGACGACGGCGCCCGAGTTCGGCCCCGCGATGGTGGCCACGCCGCTCGGCGCGATCCTCGACTGGACGATGGGAACCCCGGCCGGGTTCGCCGCCTTCCGCGACCCACGGGTCAACGCGATGCTCAAGAAGCTCCTGACCGCCTGGTGTGAGTTCCTCAGCGGGAGCGACTCGCTCTACGTGCTCAACGACTCGCCCTCCGGTTGGAAGAGCACCGAGGCCCGTCGTACGGTCGGCATGAACCAATACGAGCACGATCCACAGGACGAGCACTGGGGCTTCGCCTCGTGGAACGACTTCTTCACCCGGCGCTTCAAGGACGGCGAACGCCCGGTGGCCTCGCCGGACGACGACAAGGTGATCGCCAGCGCCTGCGAGTCCACGCCCTACGGCATCAGCATCGACGTGCAGCGTCAGGATCGCTTCTGGATCAAGAGCCAGCCGTATTCGCTCGCGGACATGCTGGCCAATGATGATTCGGTCGACCAGTTCGTCGGCGGGACCGTCTACCAAGCGTTTCTGAGCGCGACCAACTACCACCGCTGGCATAGCCCCGTGGCCGGCACGATCGTCCGGGCGTTCGTCCAGGATGGGACCTATTACTCGGAGGCCGATTCGGAGGGTAAGGACGCGGTCGAGCCGATGAATTCGCAGTCCTATCTCGCGCACGTCGCGGTCCGGGCGATCATCGTCATCGAGGCCGACGACCCCGTCATCGGGGTGATGGCCTTTGTGGCGGTCGGCATGTTGGAGGTTTCCTCCTGCCTGATCGACTCAAAGGTGACGCCCGGCTACCACGTCGAGAAGGGCGAGGAACTCGGCCATTTCCAGTTCGGCGGCTCGACCCACTGTCTCGTGTTCCGTCCTGGGGTGATCGCCGAGTTCACCCTCGCCGCGATCCCGCAGCCGCACGACCCGAACGCGCCGCTGGTGCTCGTCCGCTCGAAGCTCGCGATCGCTAGCAGCCAGCTGCCGCGGTAGCGATAGCCCGATCCTTGGCTGCTCGACCCTCCGCGCGGGTAGCAGCGCATCGTGGATGGCTTTGCCGGCGAACTGGGCGTGCGCGAGGAAACCGCCGAGGGCGGCCGCGCTCGGCTGAGTTCGCCGCCGAGCACAAGCACCTGAACCCCGCGGGCACCGTCCATGGCGGAGTATTGGCGACCCTGGTCGACGCAGCCATGGGTTTGGCAGCGCGCAGCCGCACCGACGACGGTCAGGTGCCGGCAACCAGCCAGCTCACGCTTGCCTACCTGACGGCACACGCGAAGGACTCCTTGTCGTGAACGCCCGAGTGCGCAAGAAGGGCGACCACCTGTTGCTCTGCGACGCAGACGTCGACCAAGACGGCAAGACTGTGGTGCACGCTGTGGCCACCTTCGCGCTGCTGTAGCAAGTTCTCGCCCGCTCACCACCGGGGGCGGAGGCCTCCTACGGATTGCCCGCTGCTCGCACCGTATCCCGCAGCGCTTCGACCCCCGTAAATTTCGGCTGCCACCCGAGCTCCTCCTTAGCCTTGGTGGTGTCCATGATCGCTGGGTGGCTCAAAGCTTCGATCCAGTCGGCTGCGGGCGGCGCGAATGATGGCTTCGGAAGCGATGCCGCCGCGCGGGCCGCGATGTGGACGATGCGGGCCGGAATGGAGACCGGGGAGAGACCCAGCTCCCGGACCACGTCAGCGCCGGTGAGCACGCCATCGCCAGCGATGTTGTACGCCCCCGGCGGTCCCTCGCCGAGAACACATCTGAGCAGGGCACGCCCGACATCTTCCTCGTGGATGAACTGCATCGGGATGTCAGCGGCGAGCATCAGCACCGGTACAGGGAGACGGTTCACAAGATCAAGCACCCAGCGTCCGGCGCGCGCCACGGATTCGGGAACCGCATCTTTGGCACCTACCGCGTGGGGGCCGAGAACCACCGGCGGGCGCAGAAGGTACAGCTCGGGCTCGGGACTGATTTTGGCTTCGGCCTGCAGGAGCTGCTCGAGCTCTGCTTTTTCGCGAGCGTAAAAGAGGCGCTTAGCCGGGCGGGTGGGCCAGTCCTCTTTGATGCCGATTGGGTTATCGGGATGAAAGCCATAGGCTGCCACCGACGAGGCATAGACGAACCGTCTGGCGCCAGCCTCGCGGGCGGCTCGAAACGCGTTCAGCGTGCCGTCGATATTGATCGCGCGGATCGTCTCGGAGCTCGACGTACCGGTGATCATGAACGCCAGATGCACCACGACGTCCGCGCCTTGGAACGCCTGGCGTAGCGCCTCCGGTTCTCGCACGTCGCCGGGGCGGTACTCCATCTTGCTCCAGCCATGCTGCGACGGCTCAAACGGGCGCCGCGCGATCCCAACGATGCGGACGATGCGGGGTTCTGACTGAAGCAAGGGAACAACTCCGAACCCAAAGGTTCCCGTCGGTCCGGTGACGGCGACGGTGAGGTCCGCGGCAGGAGAGGACATCTCAGTCACGTACCCGGTCATCACCGCCGACAACCTCATCGGAGGCCAATTCAAACTTCGCTGGGGTACGCTCAGCGGATGAGTGAGAACCTTCGGATCGAGCGCGGCTGGATCTTCGTCAACGGCACGCGCCAAGACGATGGCACGATTGAGCTCGGTACCGGCGGGGAGATGCGCTTCAGCCCGTTCGAGGCGATGTCACAGCGCCGGGACACGCAGATCACCTGGGGCCACATCCTCACGGCTTCGGTGCAGCGCCTGGCTTTCTGGCGCCGCTAACCCGAACACCTGCGCTCGCCTCCCAGCGCCGCGCCGCGCCGCGCTCCGGATGTGGGAACATCAAGTTCTGCCACTGTTCGGGAAACGAGCGGCCCCGCTCAGCGAAGGCGAGCGAGAGGCGGCCGCAGTTGATCTTGACCGCATCCAACGCGGGGGGATCCCCCTTGGAGCGGAACAGCGTCTGAAGTCCGTCGCGGCAGCAAGCTCCCCGGTGTTCAGCAGCGATCTGAGTACCAAGGAATATGCGATCGCGCAGGCCTCTGGGCTGACGCCGATTGCGCAGATCATGGGTTCCTCGGTCGTCCAGCACGGCTGGCAGAACTATGGCTGGTCCTCATACGGTGGCGGGATCCGTGAGATGCCGTCGTTCGCGACGCCGTGGAACCTGTCCCGCCAGCGCTCGTTCGACCGTCTGCGTCAGGAGGCGGAGTTCGCCGGCGCGGACGCCGTCATCGGGATCGAGATGACCGCGAAGGGTTTTCTCGGCGACCCCTCCAACGTTGAATACGTCGTCTTCGGCACCGCCGTCCGGGAAACCACGCTGTCGCCCCGCGGCAGGTCCGGCCCACGGATGTGCGCGCTCACCGCCCAGGACGTCGACAAGCTGCGGCGCATCGGAGCCGAGACGCTGGGCGTTATCGGCCACACCTCCGTGGTGTGTGTCGCACTCAGCCCGCGGGCCAACCAGATGATGGGCACGTGGTGGGGCAACCAGGAGATGACCGAGATCACCGAAGGGGTCTACGCCGCCCGCCACCTCGCGATGAACGAGGTGCGCCGTCAGGCGGATGCGGCCGGTGCGAACGACATGGTCATCTCGACGCTCACGCACGCGATCGATCACCACGAGTACGAGACCACCGGCTACCGGCAGCACTTCTTCATCGTCTCCATGCACGTGCTCGGCACCGCGATCCGTCTGGGTGCGCACGAGCCTCATCCGGCGCCGCTCGGTGTGCCGGTTCTGTCGATCAACCTCGGCGTCTAGTCCACTACCACT
Organism: Solirubrobacteraceae bacterium; assembly: GCA_051001875.1. GTDB lineage: Bacteria > Actinomycetota > Thermoleophilia > Solirubrobacterales > Solirubrobacteraceae > Palsa-465. Next base: position 12,304 of record JBPCMW010000085.1, read on the forward strand.
GTTCAGGAGAGCTTCTGATGTCGACATACGATCCGACCAGCACCGAAGGCCTCGCCGAGCACGCCAGCGAGCGGCTGAGCATGAACGCCCGCGGACTGTTCACCTCCGATTTGTCCGTGAACGAGTATCTGTGCGTGGAGAAGGCCGACTTCGAGCCGGTGGGCTTGGTAGTGGGCTCGAGCATCTACCACATCGGTTATCAGCAGTCCAGCTGGAAGGCCAGCCAGGAGATGGGCGTCCTCACCCAGGCGATGTACGAAGCCCGCGAGCTTGCCATGACACGGATGGAGGAGGAGGCCGAGCAGCTCGGGGCGGACGGCATCGTCGGGGTCCGCTTGGAAGTCGGCCGCTACGAGTGGGGCGCGGACATGGCGGAATTCATCGCCATCGGCACCGCGATCAAGCACAAGGGCGGCAAGCTCCATCGTGCGCCCAACGGTCGCCCGTTCACGAGCGACCTTTCCGGCCAGGCCTTCTGGACGCTGATGCAGACAGGCAAGCGCCCGGTGGGGCTGGTCATGGGCAACTGCGTCTACCACGTGGCGCACCGCGGGATGATGCAATCGATCCGCCAGACAGGCAAGAACGTCGAACTCGAGCAGTACACCCAGGCTCTCTACGACGCCCGTGAGCTGGCGATGGAGCGCATGCAGAAAGAGGCCGAGGCGATTGGTGACGGCGTTCTCGGAATCGTGGAGGTCAAGCTGCACCAGAACAACCATGGCTGGGGCAGCCACGTGATCGAGTTCTTCGCCCTCGGCACCGCCGTGATCCCGAATGAGCATGCCGAGGCAGGGCGCCAGCTGCCAGACATCATGCCGGTCCTCGACATCAACGACTGACCCCCCCGGGCGAACTCAGCCGAGGAGCCGTTCAAGCGACTGGCGCGCGGTCTCTGACCGTTCCGCTTCCGCTCCGAGCGCTTCGCTCAACGCGTCCAGCCACGCGTCAAGCGGCAGTTCCTGGCGCTTGATGATGACTCCTCGCACCGTCTTGGCCCGCACCGTCTCGGCCGTTCCGCCGACTAGCGATAGCACGAAAGCCTCGTCGCCGAGCTGCACTTCGACGCGCTCGAGGCGCTTCTCACGGGACAGGAACCTCGTGGCCTTGCGCCGAATCCTCGTCTGATCCGGAAGCGCGCTACTCAGCTTTTCCGCGAGTGCCTCGGCCAGAGCTTGCGCGTCTGACGCGTCGGCGCGCAGCGAAGATGCGGCGAGATCGAATCGGTGCGGGGCCATGCGGCGATACTAGGGCGTGCGGTAGGGTCGCGTGCGCACCATCGTTGCTCCTGCGTCATGAGATCGCCGGCGCCGGCATCGACGGCAAGGTGTCCGGCTCGCTGTCGGCCGGCGGTTCGCCTCCGCCCATGTCGAGCCGGAATGGCGGGTAGGTGTCGGTCATCAGGCCGGCGTAGGCGGCGACGCGGAAGGCCCAGCGGTTCATTCCGAGCACTGAGCGAAGTCGTAGAGGGATTTTGGATAGCGGCCGGTGAAGAGCAGCATGATGCCGGCGAACAGGACCAGCAGACCGATCAGCCAACCGACAGCGACAACCGGTCCCTATCTCGCGTTCGCCGCCCGCTCGCGCCACCGTAGTTCCACCTGAGCGCAGTGCGCCAGACTACGTACCAGGACCACGCCGCCGGTCCGTCCCAATCCTCACGAGAGACAGGACCTTCGCGGAAAGGGCCGCATTGCAGGGCCTTCGCCAGAACGGAGAGGGCGGAATTCGAACCCGCGAAAGAGCTTTCGCCCCTTTAGTCGCTTATCGCGACCGTTCCGCTGTGGCCTGCCGCCGTCTGTGGTCTGTCGGCCCGCTCGCCGGAGCGATTAGGGAGCTTTGGCACGCGCTGCTGCTGGTTGCTGCGGTCTGGTGCTTCCACCGCGCTTCCAAGGACAGGTCGGTCGGCGGGGCGTCGTCGACAATCAAGGCTGCGTCGGTCAGCGAGAGTGATCTCCCTCGGCCGGACTAGCGCCGTCAACACCGTGTAGGGAAGCGGCGGGAGAACGGCACCGAACAGTTTCCGACCCTCCAGCGCCTCAGCCTGTCGCCGGCTTGGCGAGTGACTGGGAATATTCTGGGTCGAGTGTTCGCGGCCAAGTGATCTGGTAGCGGGGTCTTGGCGTATAAGTCTCGAAGCTCGTCCACGTCGTTCGCGACTGAACGCAGGTGTGCAAATGCGGAGCGAGCCTTTCGCTACCGATCCCGTTTCGGGGTGGGTAGACCTCCGAGGGAAGGCCGCATCCTGATGCCCGTTTTCGCGCTTGCCGGTGGCAGCTTCATCTTTCTTGGCGTCCTCATCGCGATCGGCTTTGCGGTGGTGTACGGGTTTTACACCTACAAGGGCAGCGCGATAAATGCGCATCCAAGCGACGGTCTCGACGGCGCCCCCGGGTCCGCGGGGCCGAGCGAAGCCGATGGTAAGGGGCGGACGAGTGAGGACAGCGACGAGAACGTCAGCGTCGGCGGCGGCTTCGCGACTCACGGCACGCGTTAGCTTCACCCGCCCGCTCCGTCAGCGAGCGACCATCGGGTGGCCGTTTCGGGCGAGTTGGATCTTGCCTGCGCAGGCGAGCCGGAAGCGCTTGACCAGCCAAGCAGGGTCGACGAGATCCAAAGGCCGGTCTGTCACAGCAAAGTGATCCGCAAAAGGAACTTCACTCGCATCACCAAGATAACCACCTTGCCGCGACCCGGAGCCGCCACGCCTGCGGCTTTCGGCGCGCTCACGTCGACCACCAACGAGAAATCGCCGTGATCGACTCCGGAGACCGCACCGGTTCCCGGACCCGGCGGCGACAGCGGACGGCGCACTCGACCCCCTCTCGCGTCGTCCGCTGCCGCGCCACCCTGAAGCGGTCACCCAGCGGTCGTCCGAACCATGCAGTCGGACAGGCGCGAGCGGCTTGTGAGCCCTGAGCCTGTCCCGACAGACCCCCGCGATCGTCGCAACGCGGCTCGCGCACATCGATGCGTCGCGGTCCACCGAAGCGATTCGAGCCGTGGATTGGATGCACTACGAGCTTGATTACGATCGACGCGAGGCGCAGGCCGAGGCCGACATTGCCTATCGGCCCTGGGACCGAATGCCCAGGGCCGACGGATACGTGGTCTATCGCGCTGCCCAAGATCGCGCTGACGCCGTGCAGGACGCGCTCGCCGACTGGCTGAACGCCGCCCAAATCTCCGATCGCAGGGCGGCGTGACTCATGGAGCCAAGAAGTATATCGAGCCTGCGCGCTCCGGACCGACCACCGTCGGGGTTCACCTCACAGCACCTGGCAACTGCTCGGGCTCGAACTCGGCCTCCCTCGGGAGCGCGGCCTCAGCCGTTGACGACGCTGGCGCAGCAGTAGTCTGGGCGAATGATCGAGCACGCGAGACGGGCATGAACGGTGGCGCCCGTGTCTGCGATGTGCTCAGCGGCGCCGCGCGCGGAGCGGTGGGCGCCATGGCGATGACCGGGATGCGGGTGATGACGACGGAGCTTGGGTTGGTCGAACAGACTCCACCCGACGCTCTGCGACGCCAGCGAGCGCGTGGTTTGCGCGCCCTAGTGCGCCGAGCCCCGCGCAAGCATCGACGCGGTCTCGTCGAGGCCGCTCACTGGGCGTTCGGAGCTGGAGGCGGGGCGGCATTTGGCGCGCTACCTCGCGGGCTGCGCCGCCATCCGTGGACTGGACCGATCTACGGACTCATGGTTTGGTTGGGCTTCGAGCTTGGGATCGCACCCGTGCTAGGGCTCAGCCAGGCCAAACGAGTGCGCTTCGTCGACCGCCTGGCACTCGCCGCCGACCACTTGCTCTACGGCCTCGTGTTATCCGCGCCACGGCCCACCGCGCGAGACTAGTCCCACGAACTGGGCGTAACCGAAAAGCCGGTTTCGCGCGTTGCCAGCTTGGTGCCGATTAGCACAAGGCAGTATGCTCGCTGTTGGACGGTCGCTGACCAAGCCGACCAGCCGTCGCTGCAGCTGACCTTTGCCGTCGCTGCGACTGCCGACGTGATTTGACCTCCGCCCTAGTTGATCCCTTTGGGGATTCGCGACCCCTCGAGCGTTGCTCGGAGGGGACTGAAAACCAAGAGGAGGGAACCCTCATGTTCAGAGCCAAGCCCGCAGGTCCTGCGTCCGAAGTCGATTCCGGTGGACGGTCCTATCGCCAACGCGGTCCTCGCGGTCGTTCCCGGGGGTCCGGAGCGGCGATGGGCACGCTCGCCCGTGTCGTGCACCTGACCGTTAGCATCATCGTGCTGATGATCGTGGCCGGGATCGTGCTCGTGTTGCTCAAGGCGAACGCGTCCAACACGATCGTCTCCGACGTTCACGACGCGGCACGCTGGCTAGCCGGCCCGTTCGATGGCATCTTCAGCTTCCACAGCGCGAGGGTCGCGCTCGCGGTGAACTGGGGCCTAGCCGCCGTTGTCTACGCCGTCGTCGGCGGAATGATCGGACGACTGCTCGGCTCGCGTCGATAAATCCGAAGCGAGTCCACCCAGCCGATGAGGGCCCATGACCACGGTCGTGAGTGAAAGAACCGGTCCGCGCGCTGACCCGATACCTCAAGAGCCGGGGAACGCATCGACCAAGCCGAGGGCTGAAGAGAGTCGTCGACAAGTCCGCGACACACTCCCCAGCGCGACAGGAAGTAGCGGGCTCGGCGTGGGTTCAAACTCAACTACTCGACCACCCGGGAGGTGAACATGCTCACAATCCTCATCATCGTGCTTCTAGTCCTGCTGCTGACCGGCGGAGTCGGCTTTAGCCGCCGCGGCCGGGGCAGGTAGCAACAAGCTGCATTCACGAACGCGGGGCGGCGGCTCGTTTGTCGGCCGTGACGCCCAGCGTGCGAGGGTGCAGTTATGGACGTCTAATCGCAACGTGACGGTGATCTCTCACCGAAGCATGTGCCTGGTTCGTCAAGGAGCCGCGCCAATCAAGTCGACAACGTGTCGGTTCGAGGGATGTGGCCCATCGACGTCCCGCAGGTAATACAGGTTCACGACGCGGTGTCCCCCGACGGGCCCAAAGCGAGCACAGGCATGAGAGATGCGGCCGAGATCCGACCGCTGCTCGTGCTCACGGTGGCGGCAGCGGTGATCCCTGCGGTCGCCGGCGCCGGTGCTGCTCCTTGCGGATCAAGATCAGTTGAACCGGATGCACTGGTCGGCTCGCTGAGTGGTGACCGCTGGCACTCATCGTTCACCGTGCGACGAAATCGCGTCATGCACTCCGACGGTCTGGGGGCACGCGGTCGGTCAGCTGAGGGCAAGCGCGCAAAGCGGTACGTTCCGGCGCCGGATCGTGGCGGGCCAATGGGCCAGCTGTACACCGACGAGTGGCACGCTGACTTGGTCGGTCACGCGCCGGTCGGGCTACTCGGGTTCAACCTATGAGCGCGTCCTAAACCGCGCACATCCGAATGGCGTCCGAAGCGAACCGAGCGAGTGAGGGGGCTCGATACCGATCCGCAGCCTGGCACCATCGCTCCGATCGTCACCGCAAACGACGAGCCCGCGCACTGTCTAAGGATACGGAGAGGGCGGGATTCGAACCCGCGAAAGAGCTTTCGCCCCTTACTCGCTTAGCAGGCGAGTGCCTTCAGCCACTCGGCCACCTCTCCGTGTTGTGCGGGGGCAGTGTAGAGGTTGGGCGTTTGGCGACACGGCCGTGGCGGGAGCCGCCGAGCATGGCTAGCATCGAGCCGGTTCCGCCCTGGAGGGGTGGCAGAGTGGTCGAATGCGCTGGTCTTGAAAACCAGAGTCCGGGTAACCGGACCGCGGGTTCGAATCCCGCCCCCTCCGCATTGCGACGACTGCCGTTGCCAACCGTCTTCGCCCCGATATAGAGTCCGCCCCATGGTCGAGATTGCCGCTTCCGCTCCAGCTCTTGCCGAGGTCGGCGAACCCGCGCACGGCATCGAGCGTCCAGACTTCGACGTCGTTCCGCGGATCGGGCTGATCATCGCCGGAGTGGCAGCGGTACTGCTGATCATCGCTATCGCCGTCAACAAGCTCTGGCCACTCGAGTTCCTGCACGTCGCCGCTGGCGCTGGATGGACCATCATCGACCTGTTCCTGGGACTCGTCCTGGGACCGATCATGGGCCGCATGTCGGTGCCGGCCCGGGTGGAATTCACCACCAAGCTGATGCCGAAGATGGTCGTGATCATGCCCGTCGTCGTCACATTGACGCTGGCCGCCGGCTGGCAGCTCTCCACCAATCTGGGAACCAACCTGACCGCGTTCCCGAATCACGACTGGGTGGTAGCCAGCATGATCGTTGTAGGGGTGATGGCGGTGATCGCGCTGGGTCTCCTCGAGCCCGCGAACATCGCCGTGCTGATCGAACTGAAGAAGCGTCGGCCCAACCCCGAAGTAATCGAGAAGCTGATGAAGCGCTTCATGTACTCGGCCGGTGTGCTCGGCGTCATGCAGATCGCCACGCTGGTGATCATGACCAAGCTGCGGACCGGATGACCGAGCGCCGGCTTCCCCCGGTCACGCAAATCGCGATGGGCTCGCTGGCCCTGATCGTGGCCGCGGGCATCTACCTGTCCGCCAATCTTCCCCAGCACGTGTCGCTCGCCCCGGCCGTTGTCCTGGTGGTCCTCTCGGCGTTGCTGCTGGCGGCGAACCTCGTAGCCCTGGCGCGGGTTGAGGAGTTCCCCTGGAATCGCTTCGCCGACATCGCCAAGTGGGCCCTGTTGGCTTACGTGGTGGTGGCAGGGATGATCGAGTACTCGTTCGTTCGTAACCACGTCAGCGGCGGCCCGCTGGTCGTGCTCACCCTGGCGTTGATCATTTTCGCGGTCCACGTACCAACGCTGATCGGGTTTACCGTCGCGCGCTTCTACGAAGCCGAGTAACCGCGTCGTAGCTGACGCCCCTCTAGAATCGCTCGCAAGCGCCCGTAGCTCAGCTGGATAGAGCGTCGGTCTACGGAACCGAAGGTCGGGAGTTCGAATCTCTCCGGGCGCGTCAAAGGCCCTGCACAGCGGGGCCTTTTCTATTTCTCGGGACCGTCGCCGCGGAGGAATATGTCCCCAATCTGTCCCGAGGTGAGCGTCGTCTTCGGGAGGTGCACACTGGGATCCAGCCGCCGACGGGGCACGTCTTCCGGGTCGACCGAAGCCGAGGACCGGTCTGGTACGCCAAGTACCGGCTGCCCGACGGCCGGTCCGTGCTCGACCAGGTGCGTCGCGGCACCCTCCCAGGTCTGGTGCGGAGCGGCGCGACGTTCGCTGACGCGGCTGCTGAACGCCCTGGTGCTGGCGCCGCATCGGATGTGCCGGCGCTCCCCCTTCGGGAGGTTTACGTCCTCGAGGTCTCCACCGACGGCGTGACGGCGAAGGCTTCAGAAATAACGTCAACAGTTCGCCACCGGGAATGGGCTCGGCCCACTCCCGCGCGGCTATCAGCCGCGATGTGCGCAGAAAGAGCTTCCGCGGCGGTCGGCTCGGATCGGTCTGAAGAGGGTCGCAATGATCGAGGACGAGTCTTCGACGCCCTCGGCAGCCGCGGTGTTCAGGCGGCGACCGTCCCCGCGGCGTGGTTCGGGGTGGGTAGCGTTTGGCCGCGTTCGGTTAGGTCGTCAGCGTACGCGGTGATGGCTTCCTGGATGCGTGCGGCGGCCTGCTCACGGGTGGCTCCGAGCGCGATGACGCCCGGGAGGTCGGGGATGTAGGCTCCCCATCCGCCGTCGTCGGCTTGTTCGTAGATCACGACGTATTCGCTCAACGTAGGTGCTCCAGGCCGGTTGCTCGTCTGATGCTACCCAGCGTGCCAACTGGGACGGTGTCGCTGGCTTTCCCGGCTACGACGATCCGCTGCTCGCGGTCGGGATGACCCCAGACCTCGTGGGATCCGAGCTGACGGATCACGTCCAGCCTGCTTGGAGCAACCGTGATCCAGCGACAACACGCCCACCTCGGCGTCACGAGCACCTACCTCCAAGGCATCGACACCAGCGAGATCATCAACACCATCCACGACCGCCGAGCACCAATGATCCCCGCCAGCGCCGGCCTACGATTCTGAGCCCAACAGCTCGATATCGATCAAACCGGGAGCGATCTGTAGGCTGGGCCGGGGATGCTCTCTGATCGCTTCCGCACCGCTGTCGAGACCGGTGAGATCGCCGGGGCATCGGAACTGTTCTGTGAGGATGCCGGCTTCCGTAGCCCCGTCGTCTATCGGCTCTATGTGGGACGCGAGATCGTGCTCAAGGTCCTTGAGGCGAGGTGGACGGGCGACAAGTGGAGGGCATCGACAAGCTCACCTTCGACGCGCACGGGCGCATACGGGAGCTGAAGGTGATGCTCCGTCCGGCCTCTGCGCTGCAGGCGGTCGGCGCGCGCATGGCCGAGGAATTTGCGCGCCTCGGGCTCGCCTCCCCCGCCTGACAAAGGCTGCCGGCGCCGCTTCCGCTCGTCGATCATTGCGAGAGCGGGATGGTGCGGGCTCCGATTCCGATGGTGGTCAGCCGTTGAATCCGCGGGCGATCCAAGCTCTGTACGCGTCGTAGAACGGCACGAACTCGGCGGTGATGATGCGCGCGGCCTCGTGGACCTGTTCCGCGGTCGCGGTCGCGTATTCGTGCACCAGCTGTCGCCGAAGTTCGCGCAGCCGTTGCAGGCGACGGGCGCGTTCGGGGCCGATCACGCCGATCCGTGCGAGCGACTCGATGTCGATGCGCGCGTTGGTGTCCTCGCGTCTCGCTCGAATCTCGGCGAGTTCCAGGCCGAAGGCGGCGAGCTCGGCGATGTAGTTATAGAGCTGGTCGACGCCGCGCTCGACTGCCTTGACCTGGTTGAGCTCTGCGGGTTCCTCGGAGTCGTACGCGTGCTGGAACGCGTCGAGGTCGAAGTCCTCGCCGAACTCGGCCATCGCGGAGCGCAATGCGATCAGGTGCCGGCGAACGTCGGACACGCGGTCGCGGATCTTGGCTTTCAGCACTCGCGCTCGAACAGCATCGTGCGCCTCCAAAGGTGTCGGTGAAGCATGCGGCGGCGGCATCTAGGACAGCTCGAGATTCGGCATCGAGTCCTCCAGCGCAATGTTGTCGGCGTCTGCCCGGCGTCGCCAGGACCGCTCTGACCCGGTTAGCGTCGGCCAAAGCCCGTCGCGGTCGACGATCACACGCCCGTGCTCGAGCACGTCCAGCACCAGCGCTGGTGAGCGCTCGGCGTCCTGCACGCGGACTAGCTGAACTTCCCGGGCGATGCGGTCATTGAGGCGGGCGGCAAGCCCGGCGACCGCGGCAGCGCTCGGGTCACGTAGCCACACGAGCAGATCGACATCGGAGCGCTCTGACTCCTGCCCAATCGCAGCAGACCCGAATAGCACCGCGCTACGAACGTTTGGCTCCGTGCGAAGGGAAGCGCGCAACTGACTGAGCAACGCCCAATGCCCGCGCAGATACGCCTCCTCGCGCAGCGTGGTCTTAAACCGACGCTCGCTGATCCGCTGCCCACGGATCAGGCCCTCGGCCGCCGCGCGCCGCAGCGTGCGCTCGGGAACACCAAGATGACGCGCGAGAGTGCGCAACGAGTCAACTGACATGGTATGGCCGATAGTTTACACTGGTATGGCCGCTAACTCAACACCGTGTGGCTGATAAGTCCAGGGCGAGAGTGCGCGGGGCGATCACCGGCACGGGAATGTTCGTCAGCGGCTTTCTGCACACACTCCCGTTCCTGATCCCCTCCTACACCACCGCGACCGTGGTCGCGATCCCGGTCGTGCTGCTGGAACTCAAGACGCCTACCTTCCTGCGTCCGGTCCGCGCGTCTCCCGGGGCGTTCAGCTTGAGCGGGCACTGACGTCGGCCAGATCCATCGTGCTCGCGATCGTGTGAAATTTGACGTCCGGCGGAGCCACGATCGTCGCGGTGATCGCCTGCATGAACCCTCGGACGTGGTCAGTCGCGAAATGCCGCTGTAGCGCGTCGCTGCTCTCCCACTCTTCGACGAACACGAACTCGTTGGTTCGCTCGGTGTCCTCGTAGAGGCGGTAGCTGATGCAGCCTGCCTCTTCCCGCGATGCCGCCGCGACCGCCTGCCCGGCTCCGATCAGCGCTGCCCGCCTCTCCGGGTCGGTCTGAACCCGTCCGACGACCACGATCATTTCGTCTGCACTGCGTTCATCGCCACAGTCGCACCGCGTCTCTACGGACTCTTCGCGAGGAACTCGTTGAGTCCCGTGCGTGCTTCACGCTGCACCTTTCCTCGAAGGATCGGAGTCCAGCCGAGGGCGAGTCCGGCGGGGCCGAGAGCCTGGCGCGCCCACGCGTAGAACGAGAAAGAGTCCTTGTGGTTGACGATCAGACCGTGCTCGAAACGGAACTCGGCGCGAACATCGTTGTGGACCCTGCGGCCGGTCGAGAACGTGTAGTCAGCAAGCCAGTGTGCGCTTCCCTGCCCGTCGGTCGCCTCGTGCTCGGATAGCTGCACCTCAAGGTCCTTGGCGCGAGCGGTGAGCATCTCCCACATGGCGCCTGGCTCGTTGCCCTTCAGGTCGGTGAACACCGGGTCCGAGAAGCAGGCAGCTGGGGCATAGCAGGCCGCCATCGTGGCGCCGTCGCGACGGGCGAAGGCCGTATAGAACCGCTCGATCAGCTCCTGGTTGGGATGCGGCATCGGCGCCGGGTCGATCAGTACGCGCCCACGGGCGCCTCGTCGACCTCGCGCGCGCCGATGCGCCTAGCCGCGGTGGCCGCGGTGGCCGCGGTGGAGCCGACCGGGAGTAGGTCTCCAGCCACGCCCATTCCAATGGCCGGCATGTTCCCGAAGATCCACTTGAGCATGCGCGGCATGGCGGTAAACACCGGCCACCACTGCCTCACCTTCCACGGACGGTTGATGCGCATCCCGATCAAGAACACAACCAGTTCGTGATCATGCGTAGCCGCCCAACGCTCCGTACGGATCTTCACCCCGCGAAGTCTCGCAGCTTCTGTCACAAACGCCAAGATCGCTGGAACCGCTTCGAGTCACTTGCCCTGTCATGCTCCGGCAACGTTGAGCCATCCCCTGCTGTCGGCACCGGGACCGAGTCGTTTCGGTTGGAGTGCCATCGCGATGGCGGCCCTCGTCCTGGGTGTAGGTGGGTGTGGCTCCTCGGGAGACTCATCGCGGTCTCGGACCGCGCCGCGCCACACGACCGCGGTTTCGGCCACGACCAGGAGCACGGCCAGGTCGTCGGCGTCCTCTGGTGGTCTCGCAAGGCCGCCGGCCTTGATCGCCGTGCTGCCGGCGGTGCGACGCTCAGGCCTGTTCGGCTGGGTTCCCGCGGTCGCGATCCGCGGTCAGACCGCGGTGTGGATCTCGCGCATAAGAGCTGTTGGCGAACCCGGGTTTACGATCACGCGGCTTCGCTTCGACCAGCAGTTGGTCACACTCGCGTTGCATGCCGGCGGCAGCGAACCAGGCGGGTCGGGTTGGCGCTACGGGTCCGCGGTTGGGCGAGGCGAGGCGCGGAAGCTGGTGGCCGCTTTTAACGGCGCGTTCCGCGAGTCGGACGCAGCCGGCGGGTTTCAGGAGGGCGGCCGGGTCGGTTGGGCGCTGCGTCGGGGAGCCGCCACGGTGGTGATGTATGGCGACGGGACCGCTGACATCGGCCTGTGGCAGAAGGGCGTCCCCGCGGCAGATCGCCCGATCGCCGCCGTCAGACAGAACCTCGGGTTGCTGATCGACGGAGGACGCGTGCCCTCGAGCGTCGATACATGTATCAAGGTGTGTTGGGGCGACCCGCTGCATGAGCAGCCGATCGTGGCCCGCTCCGGGTTGGGCATTACGGCAGGTGGTCAGCTCGTATGGGCCGCCGGCCACGATCTCTCTGTGCGCGCCCTGGCGGATGCCCTCGCAGGGGCGGGCGCCGTGCGCGCGATGGAGCTGGACATCAACCCCCGCTGGGTGGCCGGGTACGTCTACGCTCATGCGCGCCGCGACACCGCGCCGGTCCCGCTCGTGCCGGGCCAGACCGGAATCCCGGGCCAGTTTCTGCAGCCCTATTTTCGAGACTTTTTCAGCGTGATCGCGCGTACCGGGAATCAGCCGACCTGATAGCAAGCATCGACTCGCTCCGGTGTACACAGTGGCTACGGCTTGCTGCGACCTGCCTTCACAGCGAAACCGGACCGAACTCCTCGTCGGGGGCGGCCCTCCCGACCCCGCCGCGTTCGGAGCGGTGATGCGCCGCCACGGGCTTACTCCTGCTCAGCACCCCGTGACGGCCAGATAACCCGCGCGCGAGGCCGCTGTCGCGGCGATGGGTCAGGCCGCGACGGCGGGCAGTCCTACGCCAATCACCTTCAGTCGGCGCGACAAGGCCGTGAACGCGAACTCGTTGAGCGCCTGGCTTGAGTAGCCGAGGTACTCGTAATCGTCGCCGAGCTGGAAGCCCGGCGGGACCAACACGCCGGCAGCCGATGGCAGCGTTTCGGCGAGTTTGGCCTGAATGCGCTTGGCGAGCTCGGGGTCGCGTGCCTTCTGCTGCAGGAACCAGGTCCCATACGCGACGTGGCGGTGCTCGTCCTGCGAGATCAGGTTGAATGCCTTCAGGTGCCCGGGAAGAATCCCGCGCTGCTCCATGTTGTCGGACTGGAAGTACTGGCCAGTCAGTGCAAGCGTGCCCTCGATCACCATGTGGTACGTGGTGACGAAATCGACCTTCGCCTCAATGTCCGTGGGATCCGACAGCAGCGCCTGATGATCGTCGACGAGGTAGCCATCGAACAGCTTGAAGTAATCAGGGGTCAGGTCCCGCCGCGCCCGCTCCAGGCGGTCCTCGAAGCTGCCGTCGTATCGGAACACCTCCTCGTACAGGCGATTGAAGTGCTGCGCGTGACGCGCCTCATCGACCTGCTGCGTGATCAGGAACGCCTCCTCGTGCTTGTCCTCCGCCGAGAGCACAAGGCCCGAGAACTGGTTCGTGACTCGCTCTTCTCCGACGAAGAACGCCGCCAGACCCCACAGCATCTCCTCGCGCAGAGCGTCAGGCAGCCCCTCCCAGTCGCGGCGGTCCTGCGTCAGGTCGATCTCGTGTGAGACCCAGGCCTGCCGCTCCCAGAGCCGATACAGCTGCAACGGCGCCATCAGCTTGACCTGAGGGAGCTTCGACTCATCGGTCATCGTCCCGACATCGCCCTGGACCGTGAAATCAAGCAAGCTGGACATCATCGACTCCTGTCACATGGCGCGAATCTAACTCCGCCGCAACACGAGCGATCCAACTCAGGCTTCAGCGATCACGAGTGTCGCCCCACCGGTTGCGAAGGTGGCGATGTCGGCTGCGGCCGCCTGCCCCTCCGGGCTGCCCATCGACGCCTGCAGCACCTCGGCATCGTCAAACGACAGCTCGGCGATGAAATAAAACGGAGCCGGGCTGCCGTCGGGTGTCCCGAGCACCTTGCCCGCCTCGAAGCGGCGGAGATCAGGCACCTTCCGTGCGAGCGGGCCATGGGTACTGGCGTAATGCTCGTCAAACGCAGCCGGATCCTCCGGCGGGCCGTACGCGACCACAAGCTTGACCATCGGCTCCTCCTCAGTCGGGGGTTGCGATCGAGCCTAGCGTCAAACGAAACGCGCACGCCTCGCCGCCCGCCCGCTAGCGTGCCCCGCGAGTCTCGATTCGAGTCCCAAGGAGATACGCATGCCCGAGCGCAACCGCCGCATAGTCCTGGCAGAACGTCCGAACGGCAACGTGGAGGAGAAGCACGTTCGCCTGGAAGAGGTCGACGTCCCCGAACCGGGCTGCGGCGAGGCCCTACTGCGAAACCGCTATTTGTCGATTGACCCAACGATCCGCACCTGGATGGATGACGTCCAGGGGTACCTACCGCCGATTGGGATCGACGAGGTGGTTCGATGCGCCGCGGTCGCCGAGGTCGTGCGGTCAAGCAGCGAGCGGTACGCAGTTGGGGACCTGGTGTTCGGGATGAGCGGTTGGCAGGATTACGCGCTCGCCGACGAAGGAGCGAGGGCGATGCAGGCGCTGCCACCGGGTATCGATCCGACGGCGGCGCTGAGTGTCTTCGGGGTGACGGGAATGACCGCGTACTTCGGTCTGCTCGATGTCGGGAAGGTCAAGGAGGGCGACACCGTGGTCGTCTCCGGCGCCGCCGGGGCCACCGGGTCGATCGTCGGTCAGATCGCTCGCCTCAAGGGAGCCGCGCGCGTCGTGGGGATCGCCGGGACGGACGAGAAATGTGCGTGGCTGGTCGACGAACTCGGGTTCGACACCGCCGTGAATTACCGCAGCAAAGACGTCGCGGCCCGCCTGCGCGAAGCGTGCCCGGACAGGATCGACCTGTACTTCGACAACGTGGGCGGCGAGCTGCTCGACATCTGCCTCGGTCAGCTGGCCCTGCGGGGTCGTGTGGTCCTGTGCGGAGCCATCTCCAGCTATAACGCTCGGGATGAGATCCTCGGCCCCAAGAACTACCGCAACCTGATCCCGCAACGCGGCCGGATGGAGGGCTTCATCATCCTCGACTACCTGGACCGTTTCGCCGAAGGCCAAGGCGATATGGCCCGCTGGGTCGGCGAGGGTAAAGTCAAGTTCGCCATCCACCTCGTCGAAGGGCTCGAGCAGGCACCGTCAGCGTTAAATCTGCTGTTCACCGGTGGGAACACGGGCAAGGTAATCGTCCGCGTGGACTAGCAGCCGACGCACCAGCCGGCTTCGGATCCCGCGGGTATGCTCGGGGCACGTGGCGAATCTGCGTGTGGCGATCATTGGCTACGGCCTGGCCGGACGTTTCCTTCACGCGCGGCTGATCGACGCGACCCTCGGGTTGGAGGTGGCAACGGTCGTCACCAGCAGTGCCGAGCGCGCATCGCAGGCGATGCTCGAGCACCCGGGGGTCCAGGTGGTGGCGCGCCCGGAGCAGCTGTGGGAGGCGGGCCATCCTGATCTAGTCGTTGTGGCGACGCCGAACGAGATGCACGCCTCGCTGGCCGCCGACGCAATCGATCACGGCGTTCCCGTCGTCGTGGACAAGCCACTGGCGGTCTCCGTCGGCCAAGCGGAGGCGCTGGTGGCCCGGGCGGAGGACGCGGGCGTCCTGCTCACCGTTTTTCAGAACCGTCGCTGGGACACCGATCACTTGACGCTGCGGCGGCTGATCGCCGAGGGTGCCCTGGGGGAGGTGGTCCGCTATGAGTCTCGCTTCGAACGCTGGCGGCCTGAGCCGGACCTGAGCGCTTGGCGAGTGAGTGCATCACTGGAGGACGGAGGCGGACAGCTGCTCGACCTCGGCAGCCACCTCATTGACCAAGCGGTCGTGCTGTTCGGTCCGGTCACGCACGTCTACGCGGAGATCGAGAACCGGCGGGCGCGTTCTAGTGACGACGACGTCTTTCTAGCCCTGTGGCACGCGAGCGGGACGATCAGCCACCTTCACGCTGGCTCCGTGATGCCGTCGCCGGGACCCCGTCTACGGGTGCAAGGCACTGACGCGGGGTTCCTCGTGAGCGGACTCGATCCGCAGGAGGCGGCTCTGCGCAGCGGCGTTCGGCCCGACACGTCGCCCAACTGGGGGCAGCACGAGGAGTGGGAACGCGGGCGACTCGTGGCCGGCGATCAGAACGTCCCCGTGCCGGGCGAGCCAGGCGACTGGCCACGCTTCTACGCGCTGCTTGAGCAGGCGCTTCGACAGGGCGGCGCACCCCCGGTCGATCCGCGCGATGCAGTGGGTGTCCTGCGGGTCGTGGCCGCCGCGCGGCAGAGCTCTGCCGCGCGAGCCCCGGTCGCACCGTCGGATTGATCGGCCTTCTCCGAAAGCGTCAGGAACTTGG
>JBPCMW010000086.1:0-34359 GCA_051001875.1 Solirubrobacteraceae bacterium
GCGCTACCCACGCGCGGCTAGGGGGGCGCGCCGGAACGTCGCGCCCCACCAAAACAGTTCGAGCTGCGCCACGGGCTCTGGCGCAGGTTCAGGCGACACCGCACCAGGCTCGGAGACGAGCTCCAGCTCCGGCGCTGCCCAGGACTCGAGCGAGTCCGCGTCCGGGTCAGCCGGCTCAGGCACGGTCGGCTGGTCTGGAGCCCCCAGCTCCAGCAGCCCGGGGATGCGATGGAAATCAGCCCGCAACGTCTCCAGCGTCGAGGGTGTGTAGAGCGCCGCCGCTGGGTGGTACAGCGGGTAGAGGCGTACCGCTCGTGTCCCGATCACCCGCACCTCGTCCTGCCCGTGCAACCGGGAGATGCCGGTGTTGTCAGCTCGCAGCAGCTTGGTCGAGAAGTTCCCCAGCGTGCAGATGACGGTCGGCTCGATCAGGGCAACCTGGCGCTGGAGGTAGTCCTGACAGGTCTCGATCTCATTCGGGTGCGGGTCCCGATTGTCCGGCGGCCGGCACTTGAGCGTGTTGGCGATGAACACCTGCCTGCGCTCCAGGCCGATCTCCAGGAGCAGCTTGTCCAGCAGTTTGCCCGCCTGGCCGACGAACGGAAGACCTTGGCGATCCTCATTGGCCCCGGGAGCCTCTCCAATGAACATCAGGTCGGCATCCGCGTTGCCGGCACCGAACACGACGGTGGTTCGGGTCTTATGCAACGGGCACCGGACGCAGTCTCGGGCCTCGTCGTAGACCTGTTTGAGCAGCTCACGGCGCTCACTGGCGCTCCTCACAGGCGACGATGGTAGAGGTCGCCCCTGACGGCTGGGGCCGTCCCCGGCCCGGCCCCAGAGAAGACTCCGCAAGCAGCGAGAAGTGCCGCTGGGCGCCAGCACTCGGAGATCGGCTCCGAGTCATAACCGACGTGTCGGAGGTTGCCAGACGGGGTATCATCGATGACGAGGCCGTCACCTTTGGGATGGACCTCAAGCTGGATCAGCCCAAACTGTCCGACCGGTATCTCCAATGCGGGAACTGGAACGGGAACCTTCTTCCGACATCCCTGCCTGTACGCGCTTGGCGCTCGTTGGCCAAGGTCGCCTCGGCACGGCGCTCGCGCCGGCCCTGACAGCTGCAGGGGTAGATGTAGCCGGCCCGCTTGCGCGCGGAACTGACTGCGCGGACGCCGACGCGGTCCTGTTGTGCGTTCCCGACGGTGAGATCGCCCGCGCCGCGAGCCTGATCTCCCCCGGACGCCTGGTCGGCCACTGCGCTGGCGCCCGTGGCCTTGACGTCCTCGCCCCCCACGAGGCGTTCTCGCTGCACCCGTTGATGACCGTCACGCGGGCCGGGGCGAACTTCGACGGCGCCGGCGCCGCGATCGCCGGCACCACCCCCGCGGCGCTGCGGTTCGCCGCCGGACTGGCCGCCCGACTTGGGATGCGGTCGGTTCAGGTGGCCGAAGCGGACCGCGCGCTCTACCACGCCGCCGCCTCGATGGCTTCCAACTTCCTCGTCACCCTGGATGCGGCGGCCGAGCGGCTGATGGGCCGCGCCGGCGTTGAGCGCGCTCTGCTCGTGCCACTGGTGCGCGCGACCGTGGAGAACTGGGCCGGCGCCGGTGCGGTGCAGGCGCTGACCGGACCGGTGGCCAGAGGCGATGAGGCGACCGTGCAGGTTCAGCGCACCGCGATCAGCGAGTGCGAACCAGAGCTGCTCGCACTGTTCGACTCGCTCGTGAGCGCAACCCGTCAGCTGTCCCAGGGCTCGGACGCCATCCCCGTCCTCGACGTTCGCCAGAGGCAGCCGGCATGAGGACCGTCCGCACGGTGGCCGAACTGCGGGCCGCGCTCCTCGCGCCCCGACGTTCTGGGTTCCGGATCGGGCTGGTACCGACGATGGGGGCATTCCACGAGGGACATCTGTCGTTGATTCGCCATGCCCGCGCCGACTGCGACACGGTGGTCGTCTCGCTGTTCGTCAACCCGGCCCAGTTCGACGAGCGCGGCGATCTCGACGCGTACCCGCGCGACGAGGACCGCGACGCGGCGCAGGCGGCCGAGCTTGGGGTCGACCTCCTGTTCGCGCCGCCGGCAGATGAGGTCTACCCCGCGGGCTTCTCCACCACGGTAAGCGTCGCCGGACTCACCGAGACGCTTGAGGGCGAGCAGCGCGGACGTGGCCACTTCGACGGGGTCACCACGGTGGTGACGAAGCTGTTCAACATGGCCGCGCCGGACGTTGCCTACTTCGGCCAGAAGGACGCCCAGCAGGCGCTGGTGATCAAACGCCTGGTCGAGGATCTGAACATGCCTGTGCGCGTCGAGGTCTGCCCGACCGTCCGCGAGCCCGACGGGCTGGCGATGTCCAGCCGCAATGTCCACCTGTCGCCTCAGGAGCGCTCACGGGCGGCGGCGTTGCGCTGCGCGCTGCTGGCTGCCGAGGGGGCGGCAGCGGCCGGCGAGGACGATCCCGGCGCCATCAGGGCCCAAGCGCTGGCCGCTCTGAGCTCAGCCGAGATCCAGCCTGAATATCTCGAGCTCGTTTCGGCGAGCAGCCTGGAGCCGGTCCAGCGGATCGAGGGTGAGCTGCTTGCGGTCGTCGCTGCCCGGGTCGGCGAGACACGACTAATCGACAACCACCCGTTCACGGCCAGCTCGCGCGCGAACGGCGATCACAACGGGAGACCATGACATGCAGCGCACGATGCTGAAGTCGAAGATCCACCGGGCGAGCGTGACCGATTGTGACTTGCACTACGTGGGTTCGATCACGATCGATCCCGACCTGCTCGAAGCCGCTGACATCCGGGA
The DNA here is from genome assembly GCA_051001875.1 of Solirubrobacteraceae bacterium. Classification (GTDB taxonomy): domain Bacteria; phylum Actinomycetota; class Thermoleophilia; order Solirubrobacterales; family Solirubrobacteraceae; genus Palsa-465. Next base: position 2,803 of record JBPCMW010000086.1, read on the forward strand.
GTTCGAGCAGGTGGCCGTGGTCGACGTCGACAACGGCGCCCGGTTCGAGACCTACACGATCACGGGCGATCGCGGTTCCGGAGACATGAAGGTCAACGGCGCGGCCGCCCGGCTGGTGCACCAGGGCGACACGATCATCGTGATCTCATACGCCGGCTACGACCCGGACGAGCTTCAGAATTACGACCCGCGCGTGGTCCACGTCAACGCGCACAACGAGATCCTGCAAGTCGACCGCGAAGTGGCGCAGCTGCTTGGCGAGCCGGTGGCCTAGAGGAGAAGAATCAATGTCTGCAACCCCCCATTCCCCCGTCCCCGGCAGCCTCGACGCCCCGCTGCCGATGACCCTCCCCCGGCTGGCCGAGAAGAAGCGGCTCGCCGAGCCGATCGTGATGGTCACCGCCTACGACTATCCCTCGGCGCAGGTTGCGGAGGCAGCTGGTGTCGACGTCGTGCTGGTCGGCGACTCCGGCGCGATGACCGTCCTCGGGTATCCGTCGACGGTGCCGGTGTCCACCGATGAGATGTTGATGCTGTCCTGCGCCGTGCGCCGCGGTCTGCGCAGTCCGCTGCTCGTCGGCGACCTGCCGTTCGGCTCCTACGAGGGCTCCGACGAGCAGGCGGTCGCGACGGCGCAGCGATTCATCAAGGAGGCGGGATGCGACGCCGTGAAGCTGGAGCGTGGCGGCACCAGCGTCCAGCGTGCCCGCGCGATCGTCGACGCAGGGATCCCGGTGATGGGTCATGTCGGCCTCACGCCTCAGACGGCGATCGCCCTGGGGGGTTACCGCGCCCAGGGCAGAACCGCACAGCGAGCGCTCGACGTTGCCCGGGATGCCATCGCCTTGCAGGAGGCTGGTTGTTTCTCGATCGTGTTCGAGGCGATTCCGGCCGCCGTGGCCGCCGCGGTGATGGATCGGCTGGAGATCCCGGTGATCGGGATCGGCGCGGGAGCGGAAACCGACGGCCAGGTGCTGGTCTTTCACGATCTGCTCGGCATCTACGACGGCCACGCGCCGCGGTTCGCCAAGCGCTACGCCGAGGTCAAGGCCCAGATGGTCGCCGGAGTGGCGCAGTACGCCGATGAGGTGCGCAGCGGCGCGTTCCCCGGCCCGGAGCACGTCTACTCGATCGATGAGGACGAGCTCGAGCATTTCCGGCAGGGGCTGGCGGTCGGCTGACCACGTCGTTGGGAGCCAGCGCCTCAGGCTGACCACCTCCGCTCGCCCCACTAGCATGCGGCTGGATGCCGCGCCTCGCCCACGTATTCGCCCACCGGGACCGGATCTACTTCGAGCTGTTCGAAGAGGCGGGGGCGAACGTCCTGCAAGCCGCGGACCTGCTGGACCAGCTCCTGTCCAGCTTTTCGGAGAGCAAGGATCTGGCGCAGGAGATCCTCGATTGTGAGCACGAGGGCGACCGGATCACCCACGACATCATCCAACGGCTCAACCACACCTTCGTCACTCCGATCGATCGCGAGGACATCCTTGCCCTGGCCTCGGCGCTGGACGACATCGTCGACTACGTCGAAGAGGTCGCGGACTACCTCGGCCTGTACAAGATCGAGGCTCCGATGGATCAGGCGGTCAAGCTCGCCCACGTGCTCAAGGCGGCGTGCCGGCAGATCGCCGAAGCCGTGCCGAGGCTGCGGGGCTTCAGGGACATCTCCGCTTACACGGTCGAGATCAACCGGCTCGAGAACGAGGGCGACCGGATCACCCGTGAGGCGGTCGCCTCGCTGTTCGACGGGGGGATCGACCCGATGGTGGTGATTCGCTGGAAGGATCTGTTCGAGCGGCTGGAGGCGGCGATCGACGCCACCGAGCACGTCGCCAACATCCTTGAGGGCATCGTCATCAAGAACTCGTGATGGGCGTTCCGGCCATTCCGGCTCGGCGAATCCGCGCTTTACACGTTCGTCCTCGATGTGATCCTGGTGTTGTACGCGCGAGTTTCGCCGATCGGAATGCCCTCACTCGGCCGGGGTCGGGGATGAATTGGTTGTGGCTCACGCATGAGCTCGGCGCTGGACACGCTGATGAACCCGGCGCTGGCGGCTAATTTGCGGCGCGTCAACCGCGCGATGATCGGGTTCGACCTTGGGCTGGGCGCTGGGGCGCTGCTGGCGCCGGCGGGCACGTTGCGAGTGCTGGGGCACGATGCTCCGTCGAGCGACGCCCGGCACCTGTTCCAGCGCTGCGGACCGATCTGGCTGACCTTCGCCGCCGCGCACGCCGCGGCCGCGCTCCGGGACCGACCCGAGGACTGGTGGGCTCTGGCCTGGCTGCGGGGCACGGAGGTGGCCACCGATGTGGTCTGGGCCCGCTCGCCGGCGGTGTCCCGCCCGGGGGCCAAGCTCAGCCTGCGCCTGGCGGGCGTCTTCAACCTGGCCGCCGCGGTTGGATTCGGTGCGCTGGCGCGCTCCCGCGAACGCAGCGCCTGACGACCTCAGCGCGTCTAGGCGTACTCGATCGTCCGCAGCACCTTGGCGGGGGAGCCCGCCGCGATCGAGAACGGTGGGATGTCCCTGGTCACGACGGAGTTGGCGCCGATCACGGAGCGCTCACCGATCGTTACGCCGCTGGTGATGACCACATGGGCGCCGCACCAGACGTTGTCGCCGATCCTGGTCGGTCCCTTACTCGTAAAGCCCTGCCAGGTCACCGGCTGGTCTGGGTCATCGAAGCGGTGAGCCGCGTCGCTGATGAAGCAGCCGTTGGCGAACATGCAGTGGTCACCGATCTCGACGAGCTCGGCGCTGGCGACCATCACCCCCTGGTTGAGGAACGTCCCGCTGCCGATGTGCACCCGCGCTGCGCCGGGGGCCGTGATCCACACGCCCGGCTCGAACAGCGTCTGCTCGCCGATCTGCAGGCGTCCTTCACGCAGCGCATCGAGCACGTTGCCGTGAAGCGGCCAGCGGGCAAACGCGCCACGGCGCATCAGCTCCCAGTGGATGCGGGCGCGGTTCCACGGCAGTGAATTCTGCTCGTACCAGCGCCATTTCTGCGCCCAGAGCTTGAGCTCAGCGGCCGTCGGGCGATCTGCCATGCCGGGAGTCAGCGCGCGGCACCGGCTGCCGCGGTCCGGCGCGAGGGGCGTAGCCGCGGCGGCGGTGCTCCATCGGCCTCAGCCTCGGCCTTGGCCTTGGCGGCCTTGGCGGCATTGGCCGCTGGAAGCATGGGCGCGAGGAACTGGCCGGTATGCGAGTCCGCGACCCTGGCCACCTGTTCGGGCGTCCCCGTGGCGATGACCCTGCCGCCCTCATCTCCGCCCTCGGGTCCGAGGTCGATGATCCGGTCGGCCACCTTGATCACGTCGAGGTTGTGCTCGATCACCACGATCGTGTTGCCGGCCACCACCAGCCGGTTGAGGACCTCCAGCAGGCGCTGGATGTCGGCGAAGTGAAGACCGGTCGTGGGCTCGTCGAGGATGTACAGCGTCCTACCGGTCGCGACCTTGGACAGCTCGGCCGCGAGCTTGACCCGCTGCGCCTCACCACCGGAAAGCGTCGTGGCCGGCTGTCCCAGCCGCATGTAGCCGAGCCCGACGTCGTTCAGGGCCTCGACCCGACGCCGGATCTTGGGGATGTGGGCGAAGAACTCGAGTGCTTCCTCGATCGGCATCTCGAGCACGTCGGCGATCGTCTTGCCCTTGAAGCGGACCTCGAGCGTCTCCTTGTTGTACCGCTTGCCGTGGCACTGCTCGCACGGCACGTACACGTCCGGGAGGAAGTGCATCTCGATCTTGATCTGTCCGTCGCCGCGGCAGACCTCGCAGCGCCCGCCCTTAACGTTGAACGAGAACCGGCCCGGCTTGTAGCCGCGCACCCGGGCCTCCTGGGTCTTCGAGAACAGGGCTCGGATCTGGTCGAACAGCCCGATATAGGTGGCCGGATTCGACCGCGGCGTGCGCCCGATCGGCGATTGGTCGACCGAGATGATCTTGTCCAGCTGCTCGAGACCGGTGATCCGCCGGTGCACTCCGGCGCGCTGCTTGCTGCGGTGGAGCCGATTCGAGACCGCCTTCAACAGGACCTCGTTGACCAGCGTCGACTTGCCCGAGCCGGAAACGCCGGTGACGCAGCACATGACGCCGAGGGGAAGCTTCACGTCGATCCCATTCAGGTTGTGCTGTGAGGCTCCCTCGATGCCGATGTAGCCGGCCGGCCTGCGGCGCCGCTTGGGCGTCTCGATCGTCCGTGTGCCGGCGAGGAACTGGCCGGTTAGCGACTCCGGGACCGCCTCGACCTCAGCCGGGGTTCCCTGTGCTACGACGTGTCCCCCGTGCTCTCCGGCCCCGGGTCCCATGTCGACGAGGTGATCGGCGGCGCGCATCGTCCCCTCGTCATGCTCGACCACCAGGACCGTGTTGCCCAGGGCCCGCAGTCGCTCGAGCGTGGCGATCAGCTTTTCGTTATCACGCTGGTGCAGGCCGATCGACGGCTCATCCAGGATGTAGAGCACCCCGACGAGCGAGGAGCCGATCTGGGTGGCCAGACGAATCCGCTGCGCATCGCCGCCCGACAGCGTGGCGGCCGCCCACTCCATCGACAGGTACCCGACACCCACGTTCTGCAGGAACAGCAAGCGCTCCTCGATCTCCCTCAGCACCAGCCGCGCGATCCGGCGCTCCTGCTCACCGAGCTCGAGCTCCTGGATCCACGTCAGCGCGCGACGGGCCGACAGCGCGGTGAACTCGTGGATCGGGCAGCCGCCCACGAGCACGGCCCGCGATTCTTCTCGCAACCGCGCACCCTTGCAGTCCGGGCAGGGGCGCAGCGTCATGTACTCCTCGATCTTCTCGCGTGAGAAGTCCGATTCCGTCTCCCGGTAGCGCCGCTCCAGGTTCGGCACGATGCCTTCGAACTGCGTCGCGTACGAGCGACGGCGGCCGAAGCGGTTGCGGTAGGACACCTGAACCCGGGCGCCGTTGGTGCCGTGGAGGAAGAAGTCACGCTGGTCCGCCGACAGGTCCTGCCAGGGCGTCTCCAGATCGACCTGGTAGCGCTCGGCGATCGCCTGGGCAAGCTGGTCGTAGTAGTCCGACGCACTGACCGCCCACGGGGCGATCGCGCCTTCACCGATCGAGAGTGTCGGATCCGGCACCACGAGCTCCGGGTCGATCTCCATCTGAGACCCGAGACCCGTGCAGCGCTGGCAGGCCCCGTGAGGGGAATTGAACGAGAAGATCCTTGGCTCGAGCTCCACCAGACTTGGCCCGTGCACCGGACAGGCGAACTTCTCGGAGTAAGTCTGCACCTGGGTCGGCGGGCCCACATCCACCAGCTCGATCTCGACCAGCCCGTCCGCGAGCGCGACCGCGGTCTCGATCGAGTCGGCCAACCGCTTGCGCAACTCACCCTTCATCACCAGCCGGTCGACCACGACGGCAATGTCGTGCTTGTACTTTTTGTCGAGCACGATCGATTCGTCGAGGCGACGCAGCTCCCCGTCGACCTTGACCCGGCTGAAGCCCTCGGCGCGCAGCTCCTCCATCTGCTTGCCGTACTCGCCCTTGCGCCCCCGCACGATGGGTGCCAGGACCATGAACCGCGTGCTGTCCGGCAGCTCCATCACCTGGTCGATGATCTGCTCGGCCGATTGCCCGCTGATCGGCCGCCCACACACGTGGCAGTGCGGATGGCCGATCCGCGCCCACAGCAGGCGCAGGTAGTCGTAGATCTCGGTGACCGTGCCCACGGTCGAGCGCGGATTGCGCGAGGTGGTCTTCTGATCGATGGAGATGGCCGGCGAGAGCCCCTCGATCGAGTCCACGTCCGGCTTGTCCATCTGCCCGAGGAACTGCCGGGCGTAGGCCGACAGGGACTCGACGTAGCGCCGCTGTCCCTCCGCGTAGATGGTGTCGAAGGCGAGTGAGGATTTCCCTGATCCGGACAGGCCGGTGATCACCGTCAGCGACCCCCGAGGGATCGACACGGTGATGTCCTTCAGGTTGTGCTCGCGGGCTCCGGAGACGACGAGTTGGTCCACATAATCCAGTCTAGTAGACCGAACAGACGTTCGGGTCGGCCCCCGGCCGCGACCTGATCGCGGCGGCTAATGGCCGACGATGACGTCACCGGCGCGATCGGTGATCACGCACAGCGAGGTGCCACGGCAAGCCACCGCGCTCACGGGCGGAGCCTGGTCCGGACTGGCGCTGGGCAGCGACTGGGCCGTCCAGGTGCGGCCCGAATCCCCAGTGGCGAACACATTGGAGAGGCCGAACACGCTTCCGTCGAACAGCACGCAGAAACCGGGAGCGCCGCAGGAGAGCCCCGCGCGCACGTCGCCGACGTGGGGCCGGCCATCGACATAGGTGGACGCCCACGCCGACCCCGCCCTTGGATGGACGGTGCGCGCCGAATACACATCGGTGACGGCGACACCGGCGGCCACGCAGCTGTGGACGCTGGGGCAGGCAACACCGCTGAGAGAGGGGAAACCGCCGGGCGGCCGGAAGGCCGTCACGCCACGCCACGCCGCGCCGTTGCCCGTTGGCCTCGTGGCTACGCGGACCCTGCCGCCCTTCTCGGTGGCCACGCAGAGCAACGTCGATGGACACGAAAGCGAGGTCAGCGCCCGGCGTGAGACCTGGACCCGCTTCCAGGCGTGAGAGTCGCCTCGCGGGTTTTGGCTGGTGATCACGCCGCCGCGCCGATCCGCCGCCACGCAGAGGTGAGCGGAGGGGCAGGAGATGGCGTTGATCCAGCGCCCGGGGTCGATCACTGCCGCCCTCCACGTCTGAGCGCCACCGGCTGGGTTGGCGCTGGCGACGGCGCGGGAATGATTGTCGATTGCCACGCACAAGGTCGCGCTCGGGCAGGAGATGCCGAGGAGGCGATTGGAAGCGTCGACATCGGCCGCCTGCCAGCCGGAACCGGCGCCGGCTGGGCTGATCGAGGTGACGGCGCTCCCGTGATCCCCCACAGCCACGCAGAGCTGCAGGCTCGGGCAGTCGACAGCGTTGAGCGCGTGACCTGGGGAGACGGCCTTCGGGGTCGACCACATCAGCGCCGACGCCGGAGCGGCGAGCCCCAGCGCGAGGGCCACCAGCAGCCCCGGCACGGCTGGCCATCGGAGCCCACGCTGGATCACCCGCAGCTACCCCTCGACGCTGGAGTAGACCTCGTCGAGCAGCGAATCACGGTCGCTCAGCTCGAAGTTCTCGGCCAGGTACCGGTCGGTCTCCTCCCGTGGCGTGCCGTTGAGCGCCATGTTCAACGCGATCAGGCGGGCGCCCTCGCTGTCCTCGCCGGCTGGGACGGTCTCGGACGCGGCGGGCTCGAGCGCCGCCTCGTCGTAGGGCTCGTCCTCGAACTCGGGCTCCTCTGGCGCCTCGGAGCGCTCGGCCTCGGGAACCGCTGCCGGTTCTCCCAACGGGTCCGCGACAGGGGTTGACGGAGCCACTGGCTCCGGCTCGAAGCGGGGCCGCGGGGCGACGGCGTCGCTGACTTCAACCAGGTTCCCCTCGAGCAGCTGCAGATCGGCGTTCAGCCGGTTGGCTCCGGTGCGCAGCGCTTCGACCAGCGCCCCTAGCTCGCTCTCCATCGCGTCGAGCCGCTGCATCATCACCGCGGTTGACTCGGACACCTTGCCCACGTACTCCCGGGCCTGCGCAGTGGCCTGCTCGCGGGCGATCCGGGACTCCTCGCCGGCCTCGGCGCGGATCTCACGCGCCTCGTCCTCGGCCTGGCGCTGGATCTCCGCCGCGCTCGTCTCAGCCGCCTCGACGATCGATCGGACCTGCTCGCTGGCCGAGGACGCGAGCGTCTCGGTGCGCCGGCGCGCGCTGCGCTTGAGCTCCTCGATTTCGTCGGCCAGGGACTGCAGGTGGGTATCAACCGCGTCAGGGTCATACCCCCGGCGCCCGATGGGAAAGTCCTTCTTCTCGATGGTCTGTCGTTCGAGGGCCACGGCGAACCAACCTCTCGTGTTCAAGTCTCTGGGAAGAAGTCCGCAGCGTATCGCGCTGGGGCGCTCAGCGAACCCCGGCGCGGCCTTCGGGCAGTGCGGCCCGCTCGGCATCCAGCCTCGCAGAATCGGGCCGCGCCCAAATCATCCAGCTGCAACGGCCACGTCGAGCTCCCGCTTGAGATCCCGGATCTCGTCGCGCAGCTTGGCTGCGTATGCGAACCGTAGTTCCTCGGCCGCGACCAGCATCTCCTCCTCGAGCTCCACGATCGTCTTCTCGAGCTCTGCCGGGGGTACCGAGTTCGCCGCGCGCTGGCGCCGGCGACGGGACCGGGGCACCTTGGAATCCGACTGGAGGAACTCGGCGATGTCGGAAATGCCCTTAACGATCGTCTCCGGAGTGATCCCGTGCTCCTCGTTATACGCGCGCTGAATCTCGCGGCGGCGGTCGGTCTCCCCGATCGCGGCGCGCATTGCCGCCGTTTTCTTATCCGCGTACATCAGGACTTTGCCCTCGATGTTCCGCGCGGCCCGCCCGATCGTCTGGATCAGCGACGTCTCTCCGCGGAGGAAGCCCTCCTTGTCGGCGTCGAGGATCGCCACCAGCGATACCTCGGGCAGGTCGAGTCCCTCCCGGAGGAGGTTGACCCCGACCAGTACGTCGAAATCGCCCAGCCGCAGTTCGCGGATGATCTGGATCCGCTCCAGCGTGTCGACCTCCGAGTGCAGGTAGCGCACCCGGAAGCCCATCTCGAGCAGGTAGTCCGTCAGGTCCTCGGCCATCTTCTTGGTCAGCGTCGTGATCAGGGTCCGCTCGTTGCGGTCGACGACGGTCCGGATCTCGTTCATCAGGTCGTCAATCTGGTTGTGTGTTTCGCGTACCTCCACGTCCGGGTCGATGATCCCGGTCGGGCGCACGATCTGCTCGACGATCCGTCCCGAGTTGCTTCGCTCGTACTGACCGGGGGTGGCGGAGACGAACACGAGCTGGGGCGTGATCGAGAGAAACTCCTGGAAGGTCTGGGGCCGGTTGTCCAGCGCACTCGGGAGCCGGAATCCGTATTCCACCAGCGTGTTCTTGCGTGAGCGATCACCCTCGTGCATGCCTCCGATCTGCGGGATCGTCTGATGTGACTCGTCGACGAAGCAGATGAAGTCATCAGGGAAATAATCGAGCAGGCAGTACGGCCGGTCCCCGGGATTGCGGCCGTCGAGGATCCGCGAGTAGTTCTCGATGCCGGAGCAGAATCCCATCTCCCGCAGCATCTCCATGTCGTACTGGGTGCGCTGGCGCAGCCGGTGGGACTCGAGCAGCTTGCCCTCGGCCTCGAGCTCAGTGCAGCGGACGTTCAGCTCCCGCCCGATCTCGGCCACCGCGTCCTCGATCATCCCCTCCCGGACGTTGTAGTGGCTGGCCGGCCAGATGCCAACGTGCTCGAGGTCATCCTCGATCACCTCCCCGGTGACGGGGTCGAAATGCTGCAGGTGCTCAACCTCGTCCCCGAACAGAACGATGCGGAACGCCGTCTCGGCATAGGCCGGGAAGATCTCCAGGGTGTCGCCGCGGACCCGGAAGGTGCCCCGCGCCAGCGCCACGTCGTTGCGGTTGTACTGAATCGAGACCAGCTTGCGCAGGAGCTTGTCGCGGTCGACGAATTCTCCTTTGCGCAGTGTCTGCAGGTTCTCGTCGTAGGTCTGCGGCGAGCCGAGGCCGTAGATACAGGACACGCTGGCCACGATCAGCACGTCCCGCCGCGCGAACAGCGCCGCCGTCGCGGAGTGTCGCAGCCTGTCGATCTCCTGGTTGATCGCCGAGTCCTTCTCGATGTACAGATCCCGGCTCGGGACGTAGGCCTCGGGCTGGTAGTAGTCGTAGTAGGAGACGAAGTACTCCACCGCGTTGCGCGGGAAGTAGCTCCGAAACTCGTTGCACAGCTGAGCGGCAAGCGTCTTGTTGTGGGCGATGATCAGCGCCGGCTTCTGGACGGCCTCGATCGTCGCGGCCATCGTCATCGTCTTGCCCGTGCCGGTGGCTCCGAGCAGCGTCAGAAAACGCTCCCCGGCTTCGATTCCCTCGGCCAGAGAGGTGATCGCCGCCGGCTGATCGGCGGCCGGACTGTAGGCGGCGTCTAACTCGAACTTCGGCATTTCAGGACCCTCGAGCGTAGCGGGCGCCACGGACGGATCATTGCGGGCACGCCCGAGCGACGCGGACGATGGACCGGCTCGCCTCAGCGCCAGGCCGGAAGCCTGAGCCTCCCCCACCGCCGCGACCGCGCCCCGTCCCCCGGAGGGTCCACTCGCCGCAGCTGCTCGGCCCGGGTATGCAGCAGATCCACGAGCATCGCCGTTGAGTAGAACGGATTCGCGACGACCCGGCCGTCCGCCAGCGAGATCGCCGCGCGGAGCTCCCCAGCCACCTCGGCGAGCAGGATCGGCAGCCGCGGGACCTCGGAGCTGTCAAGCGTCGACAGCCGCGCGATCGCCTCGGCATCGTCAGGGAACCCGTAGCGCAAGGTGATGTCAGACATCGACACGGGGCTCGCTGCGAAGGTAGTCGGGCAGAGGTGCGGCGCAGCGGTCATCGGGCAGTGGGTCCCCTGCGGCGAGGCGAAGTGGGACCACTCCCGCCCAGACCGGGAGTTCGTGGTCCTCGGGGGCGTCGACCGGAGGGCCGGTCCGGACCTTGGCGGAGGCCTCATCCAGCCGCAGCGCCACCACCTCGGTCGCCTTCAGCTCCTGATCGTCGGGTCCGCGCGCGTCAGCTGAACGACCGGGCATCACATGCTCGACGAGCGCCGCCAGCGAAGCCAGCTTCTCAGGGCGCTCGCGCACGGCGCGGGCCGCCCCCAGCACGACCACCGAGCGGTAGTTGAGCGAATGGTGAAAGGCCGAGCGAGCCAGCACCAGGCCGTCGAGCAAGGTCACGGTGAAGCACAGCTCGGCGCCGCTGACCGTGCGCTTCAGGAGCCGGCTGAGGGGAGATCCGTGGAGGTACAGCTGATCATCGATGCGGGCGTAGAGCATCGGGATTGCGTACGGCTGACCGTCGGCGACGAACGCCACGTGGCCGACCAGGCCCGCGTCGAGGATCTGCTCGATCTGCTCGCGGGCGTACTGTCCCCTTCCGGCCCGCCGGCGGACCTTGGTACGCGCGGAGACCGGGCGGGCCTTCGTCTTCACCATCATCCGGCCTGGCTTTTGTTATAGTACAAACTCATGCTTGATCTAGAACAATATCAAATCCGCGGATCGACCGCCAGGGAGATTGCCGGCAGCGCCGAGGCGGCGATCCGCGAGGGCCTCCTGGACAGCGGAGAACCACTCCCCACTGTGCGCGCCCTGGCGACCGCGCTCGGCACGAGCCCGGCGACGGTCAACGCCGCATACCGCATCCTGCGCCAGCGGGGCCTGATCGTGGCCGAGGGGCGCCGCGGCACCCGGGTTGCCCCCCGCCCCCCGCTGCGGGCACTCGAGTCCGCCCGCCAGCCCGACTACGCCGAGCAGCCGTCCTCAGGTCTGCGCGACCTCGCGATCGGCCTGCCCGATCCTGCCCTGCTCCCCGATATCGGAGCCGCGCTCGCCCGGGTCGACGTCGAGCGGAAGCTGAGGCTGACGGGGCTGGAGGCCGCCGACCCAGATCTCCTTGAGCTGGCGGCAGCCGCGTTCGAAGCGGACGGTGTCTCGGCCGACGCGCTGGCCGTGGTCTCCGGGGCGTTCGACGGCCTCGAGCGCGTCCTCCAAGCCCATCTGCGTCCCGGTGACCGGGTGATCATCGAGGACCCCGCCTACACATCGATCCGTGACCTGCTGCTGGCGCTCGGCTTGGTGGCGGTCCCGGTTGAGGTCGACGAATACGGTCTGGTCCCGGAGCAGTTCCGGGCCGCCCTGAGCCAGAGCGCGCAGGCGGTGGTGATCGTCCCCCGCGCCCAGAATCCGTTCGGCGCCGCGATGGATGCCGAGCGGGCCTCGGCGTTGCGACATGAGCTCGAGCCGTTCCCCGACCTGTTGGTCGTCGAGGATGACCACACGGGGCCCGTCTCCGGGGTAACGGCCACCACCGTGACCTCGCCGAACCGGCGGCGCTGGGCGGTGATCCGATCGGTGTCAAAGGTGCTGCATCCCGATCTTCGCCTCGCGCTGCTGGCGGGCGATGAGCTGACCGTCGCCCGGATCGAGGGTCGCCAGGAACTCGGTCCGCGCTGGGTCAGCCACATTCTGCAGGCGACGGTCGTCGAACTGCTGAGGGACCCGAGCTTCGCCGCGACCACGACACGGGCGAGGGACGCCTACACGGCGCGGCGCCGGGCGCTGGTCGAGGCGCTGGCCGAGCATGGTCTCACCGCACACGGGCGGTCGGGCTTGAACGTTTGGGTTCCGGTACGGGAGGAGGCTCCGGTGATCCGCGCGTTGTATGAGGCCGGCTGGATCGTCCTGGCCGGGGAGCGCTTCCGTGTTAAGACTGCGCCCGGGCTGAGGATTACGACCTCGAACCTGTTGGAGGACGAGGCGACGGCGGTTGCTGCGGTCATCGCCGCCGCCGAGGGGGCCGGCCGGCCGCGACGGATGTACTGACCGGGGCGATTGGGCTGACTCAGTACCCGAGCCGCGAGGCGTAGCTGTTTCGGTAGTCCTTCTGGGCCTGTAGGACCTTCCGCACGTACGCCCTCGTCTCCGGAAACGGGATGTCGCCGATTCTGAAGTGGCGGTGGTCTGCGCGTGCCTCAGCTAGCCAGTGATTGACGTTGGCCTCGCCGCCGTTGTATGCCGCGAGCCCGAGCACCGTGTTGCCCCCGTACTGGTCGAGCAGGTAGCGCAGGTAGTAGCTGCCGTAGGCGATGTTCACCTGGGGGGTGCCCAGGTCGGCCGTGGTGAAGTTCGTGGCGCCGGAGCGCCGGGCCAGGAACTCGGCTGTCTGCGGGAGGATCTGCATCAGCCCTTCGGCTCCGGCGGGCGACGTGCGGGGATCAAACTTGGTCTCCGCGTAGATCACCGCAGCGACCAGTGCCGGATCAAGATGCTTGTCGGCAGCCTGCTGGCGGATGATGTCGTCGTGGGCAAGTGGAAGCGTCAGCTCCGTCACCGCCTTCTGGAACAGCGGCAGCACGAGCACGACCGCGATCAGCCCTACCCCGACGACCAGGCTGGCCAGCATTCCGCGCCGCCGGCGGACGGCCGTGCGTCGCCGTGCCTCCCGCCGGGCGGCCTCTCGGCGACTGGCCACGGTTGCGGTGGGTGGACTCACGATTGCAGCATGTCAAGAACGGCTGACAGCTTAAGCTCCAGTTCTTCGATCCCCCCGTCGTTCTCGACCACATAGGTCGCACGCTCCGCTTTTTCCTGCTGCGTGAGCTGGCGGGACGTACGTTCGTCGACGACGTGATGCCCGCGCGAGGCCGCGCGCTCGGCGCGCAGCTCCTCCGGAGCCCTCACCGAGATGGTGGCGTCAAAGGCACCGTCCATGCCGGACTCGAATAGCAGCGGCACCTCGACCACGACCGCCCGAGGGGGCGGCGTCTGTGCCTCGCATTCTTCGCGCCACTGCACCATCCGTGCCCCCACTCGAGGCCACAGAAGGCCCTCGAGCCAATGGCGGTCCTCGGCGGTCGCGAACGCCGCCCGGGCCACGGCAGCGCGATCCACGACTCCGTCCGGGGCCACCTCGGCGCCGAACCGGTCGGTCACCGCATCCCGTACCTCAGCGCTGTCGTACAGCTCGTGCACAACCCTGTCGGTTGACAGAACCGCGACTCCGAGCCGCTTAAGCGCGGTCAGAGCCGTGGATTTCCCGGCGCCGATCCCGCCGGTCAGCCCGACGAAGGGAGGCCTCAGACCCGCTGGTCCTCGGGCGTTTCGGTCTCCGGAGCGGGCTTGGGCTCACTCTCGGCTGGCTGGGAGTCGGCCGCCCCGCCCTCCTCGGCTCCGCCGGCGCCAGCGGATTGTGGCTCCTCCGCGAGGGCTGCCTGCGGCTCCTCCTCGGCGACGGCCGCTTGCGGCTCCTCGGCCGGCTCGGCCGGCTCGGCGGACTCCGCCGGCACCGACTCCACCGCGGTTTCTGCGACAGCCGGCTCGGCGGGAGCGACATCGACGAAGACGTCCTCCGACAGTCCGAGCTCCGGCATGTCGTCGAGATCGCCGGCGTCACCCTCCGCGGGTGGCACGATCGGTCGCACCGGCAGCACCTGTCCCTCGACCCGCTTGATCGACAGGGAAAGCCGCCGGCGCTCAGAATCGATCTCGAGGATCTTCACCCGCACCGGATCGCCCGGCTGAATGATCTCCCGCGGGTTCTCGACATGGTGCTGGGCGAGCTCGGAAATGTGCACGAGGCCCTCGACCCCATCGAGGATCTCCACGAACGCGCCGAAGGTGACCACCTTGGTGACCGTGCCCTCGAGCTCGTCGCCGATGTTGTACGTATCGACGACGCGCTGCCACGGATCCTCCTGGGTCTGCTTGAGGCCCAGCGAGATGCGCTGGCGATCACGGTCGATGTCGAGCACCTTGACGCTGACGGTGGCGCCGATCGAGAGGATCTCGCTCGGGTGGTTCACGTGCGACCACGACAGCTCGGAGATGTGGATCAGCCCGTCGATGCCCTCGAGGTCGACGAACGCGCCGAAGTCGACGATGTTCGAAATCTTGCCCTCGACCACCTGGCCGGGCTGGAGCCGGTCGAGGATCCGCTCGCGGTCCTCCTTGCGCTGCTCCTCGAGCACCGCGCGACGAGACAGGACCACGTTGTTGCGAGAACGGTTGAGCTCGATCACCTTGCACTCGATCTGCTGGCTCATGTACTCATCGAGGTTCGGCACGCGGCGGATGTCGACCAGCGAGGCGGGCAGGAAGCCACGCACCCCGAGGTCGATGATCAGGCCGCCCTTGACGACCTCGATCACTGAACCGATCACGGGCTCGCCGGACTCGGCGGCGGCTTCGATCCGGCGCCAGGCCTTCTCGAAGCGAGCACGCTTCTTGGACAGAATCAGCCGTCCGTCCTGGTCCTCCTTGGTGAGGACCAGCGCGTCGAACTCCTCGCCGAGCGTGACCTCGTCGCAGGGGTCGACCGACTTGCGGATCGACAGCTCGCTGGAGGGGATGACTCCCTCGGACTTGTAACCGATGTCGACCAGTACTTCGTCGTTGTCGATCCGGACGACGTGGCCGGTGACGACGTCGCCCTCCGAGAACGCATGGATGGTGGCGTCGTAATTTGGGACGATCTGGCCGTCGATCTCGAGCAGTAGGCCGTTGGAACCTTCTACGACCTTCACATTGCTCTGATCGGCCGGCGGGATCAAAGTGGTTGTCGAGGACATTGCGACGGAGGATAGCCATCCTGCGCTCGTGTGGGGGCTCCGTATCATCAGCGGCCAGATGCCCCAACGCGCCACCAAGCGAGGCGAGGAGCGCACCCCGCTCGATCGCGACTGCGACGTCCTGATCTGCGGGGCTTCGTTTGCCGGGCTCGCCGTCGCGCGCGAGCTGGCGGGCAGCGGCGCGGACGTGATGGTCATCGACCGCTACGAGATCGGCGAACGGCAGACCTCGGCGTGCGGAATCCCGACGGGCTGGCTTGAGGCGATGGGACTCGCCGAGTCGACGTCGCAGACATTCGGCGAGCTGGTGATCCACACCCCGTACGCGACGGTCCGCTACGACCTGCCGTTCACGTTCTCCACCTTCGACTACCGCACGCTGTGCGGTTTGCTGGCCGAGCAGGGCTCGCTCTCGTTTGAGACGGCAACGGTCTCGGGGCGTTCTGGGTCGGTGGTGCAGACCGACCGCGGAGAGATTCGCGCGTCGCTGGTCGTCGACGCGCTCGGTTGGCGCCGGGTGCTCGGGCCGGGTTCGAACATCCAGCCCCCCGACGCGCTGCTCTCGCGGGGTCTCGAAGTGCACCCGTTCGGTTCCGGTGGCGACCTCGAGATCTGGATCGACCGCTCCTACGTGCCGGCGGGGTACGGCTGGTCGTTTCCCGCCGACGGCGAGGTGCGGATCGGAGTCGGTTCGTTCGACCCTCGCTTTCACGTGCGTGAGCCGACCGTCCGGCTGGCTGAGGATCTCGGCGCGGACACGGTCCGCTATCAGGGCAACTGGATCCCCCACGCCCTCCGCGACGGGACCGAGGACGGTGTGTTCTTCGTCGGTGACTCCGCCGGTCACTGCCTGCCGCTCACCGCTGAGGGCATCCGCACTGCGCTGTACTTCGGGATTGCGTGCGGCCGGGAGCTGCGCGCCGTGGTGTCTGGAGACCAGACCCGCGCGCAGGCCCTTGCGCGCTATCACGCGTTCTCCGCCTCGCACGCGTTCCACTTCCGCTGGCTTTTGCGGGTCCAGCGGCTCGTCCCACGGGTCGCGCCACGCATGCTGGCCGGTGGCCTGCGCGCAATGCAGGCCAAGCGCTTTGTGGACTGGTCCTTCGGGCATTACCTCGGCATCGCGCACCCGGATTTCGTCGGTTCCGGAGCTCCGGAACCCGCCGCGCTGGCGGCGGCTTAGCCTTGGCTGCTGAGCCGCGTCAGCTCCGGCGCGAGGCCTTCCGCGGGGGCCTGCCCGCCTTGACCCGCGTGGCCAGGAACGACCAGTTGCCGGCGGTGTCGGTGGTACGCAGCAGGATCCGGTAGGTGCTCGCGCGGGTGTAGGTGTGGGACACCGTCCGGTGACGCCCGGGTCGTCCCTGGCCGAAGTACCAGTCGTAGCGAACGATCGAGCCGTCCGGATCGCTCGCCCGGCCGCTGACCCTGAACGGCCGGCCCACGGTCACCCGTGCGGGAACCCGGAAAGTGACGAGATCCGCCTCGTCGCGCGGCTGGCATGAATGGTCCTCGTTGCTGTACTCGTTCTGGAGGTAGTAGTGACCGCCGTGGATCACCTGGTTGAACGCGCCGGGGCCCAGACCGTTGAGGACGGGGCCGTAGCTCGAGATGCACAGGTCACCGTTCTCGTTGCCGGAGCCGTCAATCCAGGCACTGCCGAGGGGATCGGTCACGACTTCGCTGTGCTCGTGGCTGATCGTCGACAGGACCGGGTCCGCAGTGCTGGCATTCGGGCGAGGGTTGACCGACTGACAGTGTCCGGGCAGCGCGTTGTAGGGAATCACTGCGTAGATCAGCGTCTGGTCGTTATTGGTGGAGTGATAGCCGCAGTAGCTGCCCGGCGAGTCCCCACCCAGAGCGCAGTTGTCCGGCCCGACGCCCTCGCAGCTGCCCATTCCGTTCGGCGTGACGAGGAAGTAGACGTCGTTGGCAGTGCGGGGCAGACGGTAGACGCCGGCGACGTGGGCGATCTCCGCCTCGAGCTGGCTGTCGTTCAGGCACACGCTCCACCCGGGGCCGGTGCCCAGCGGCGGGGGCGGCGGTTCCGCGCAACCGTTGGCCGGCAGTGGATCAGCGGCGGTCACCGACCCGCCGAAGGTCGAGGCGTACGTCGCGGGTCCCACGCTGTCGCGATATTGCCCGCTCAGCCCGTAAGGATTGGTCGGCTTGCGGCTGTCCGCCGCCACGTTGGCGAGGAAGGTCTCGACCAGCAACTGGTACCCCGGGTCGTAGCTGAGACCCGAGCCGGCCGGCTGCCAGAAGATCACGTGGGTGCGATTGGCATGGAGCACCGGCCCACCGCCATACGGGAGGCCGGCGGCGATGCGGGCCAGCGGGGATCGGTGGAGCTGGCCTGCGGTGGGAAGGTCGGCGATCACCCCGCCGAAGGTCTTGTGGCGGGCGGCGGCATTTGCGGACGCGGACACGGTGGTGGTCGCGGTCGCGGTGAGCGCGAGCAGGGCCGCGAGGACCACGGCGCGACAATGCCGGCTCACTTGGCGCTCAGCCAGTCGGTGCCGATGCCCGCCTCGACCGCAAGCGGTGGGTCCATCTCAAACGCCGAGGCCATCTGCTTGCAGGCGATCCGCTGCACGTGCTCGGCCTCCTCCGCCGGGCCCTCGAACAGCAGCTCGTCGTGGATCTGGAGGATCAGCCGCGCCTCCACGCCCGCCTCGCGCAGCCCCCGCTCGGCTCGCACCATCGCCATTTTCATGATGTCGGCGGCCGTGCCCTGAATCACCATGTTCACGGCGAACCGCTCGCCCTGCTTGCGCAGCTCCCACCGCCGGGCCCGTAGCTCGGGCACCTGACGGCGGCGGCCAAACAGCGTCGAGACGTACCCATGCTCGGTCCCCTGGGTGATCGTCTCCTCGATGAACCGTTTCACCGCAGGGAAACCCGCGAGGTAGCGCTGGATGAACTCGTCCGCCTCGGACTGCGGGATGTCGAGCCGGTCGGCCATTCCATAGGCCGACAGCCCGTACACGATGCCGTAGTTGATCATCTTCGCTTTCGATCTCATCCCTGGGTCGATCTGATCCGGTGTCACATTGAACACGCGGCAGGCCGTAGCGGTGTGGACATCCTCGCCGCGACGGAAAATTTCCTTGAGCACGTCCTCGCCGGCGATGTGCGCCAGCAACCGCAACTCGACCTGCGAATAGTCGGCTGAGACCAGCAGATTGCCGGGCTCGGCGATGAAGCAGGCACGGATCTCGCGGCCCAGCGGAGTGCGGATCGGGATGTTCTGCAGGTTCGGGTTATTGGACGACAGCCGTCCGGTCGTGGCCGCGGTCTGGTTGAACGTGGTGTGCAGGCGGCCGTCGGTGGCGATCAGCGCCGGCAGCGCATCCAGGTAGGTCTGGGCCAGCTTCGTCAGCTCGCGCCAGCGCTCGATCTTCGGAATCACCTCGTGCTCATCACGGATGGCCTGCAACACGCGCGCGTCGGTCGAGTAGCAGGTCTTGCCTCGCCGTTTGCGCGACAGGCAGAGCTTGCCGAACAGGATCTCCTAGAGCTGCTTGGGGGAGCCGAGGGTGAACGGCACCCCCGCCAGCCCGTAGATCTCGCTCTCGAGCCTGTCCGCCTCCTCCTTGACGCGGGTGGAGATCTCGCGCAGGCGCTCCGTGTCCAGCGTCAGCCCGGCGAGTTCCATGCTTCGCAGCAGCCGCACAAGCGGCAGCTCGACGTCGTTCAGCAGGTCGGTCAGGCCTCGGCTGCGGATCTGCTCACGCTGCCAGCCGGCCAGCGCGTGGACCAGCAGCGCGTCGGCCGCCGCCTCATCGTTCACGGCCGGGTCGGCGGCCAGCCCGCGCTCCTCGCACAGCTCGCGGAACGGGTAGGCCCGGCGCGCCGGCTCGAGCAGGTAGGCGCCGATCTCGGTATCGTGGGCGAGCGTCGCCGGAACCTTGCCCAGAGCCTTGGCGTCATGGGCGACCATCGGACGCGCGCCGAGCGTTCGCACGAGCTCCTCCGAAGTCGGAGCGTTCCCGGCCAGCACGTCCTTGGCCCCGTCGGCGTAGACGCCGAAGCGAAAACCCTGATCGAGGGCGAACAATGCGTCCTCCGGCGTGTCAAGCGGGCGGATGGCGACCGCCGTCTCCGTGTGCGGCAGGCCGTGCAGCCCCGCGAGCGTGACCTCTCTGAGGTTGGCCGTGATCGCGCTCTCGGCGAGTGGCGCGGGTGCGGCGGCCTCGGCGGATCCGAGCGCCTCCTCCAGCCGGCGCAGTGGATCTCGCAGCTCAAACTCCCGGAACACATCGCGCAGCCGCGAGCGGTCCGGCTCGGCCGAGACGAACTCGGCGACGTCGAGATCGAGCGGGATGTCCCGCTTGGCGGTGGCGAGCTGCTTGGAGATGCGGGCGTCCTCGGCGTGTTCGGTCAGGTTCTGCTTGCGCTTGGCGCCGCTGATCTCGTCGACGCTGGCCAGCACGTTTTCCAGCGAGCCGAAGCGCTGGAGCAGATCGGAGGCGGTCTTGTCGCCGATCCCTGGAACGCCCGGAATGTTGTCGCTGGTGTCGCCCTTCAGGCCGATGAAGTCCGGAACCAGCTCCGGCGGGATCCCGTAGCGATCGACCACCCCCTCACGGTCATAGACGCGGGTGTCGGTGATCCCGCGCGAGGTGGTCATGATCCGGACGCCGTCGTCGACGAGCTGGTACGCGTCCCGGTCTCCGGTCACCACCATCACCGGGACCGGCGGCTGCTGCTGCTTGGCCCGCTCGACGATCGAGGCGATGACGTCGTCGGCCTCAAAGCCGGGGATGGCGAGATTGCGGTAGCCGAAGGCATCGACGAGCGGCTGCAGATGCGGCCACTGCTCCTTGAGCAGGTCCGGGCGGGTTGAGCGCTGCGCCTTGTACTCGGGGAAGAGCGCCTTGCGACCGGTGTCGCCCGCGTCCCACACCACCACCGTCGCCTTCGGCCCGTAGTCGGTGAGGATCTTCACCAGCATCGAGGCGAACCCGAAGATCGCGTTGGTCGGCACGCCGGTTGAGGTGGCGATCGATTCTGGCAGCGCGAAGAACGCCCGGTAGGCGAGGCTGTTTCCGTCGATCAGGAAGAGTTCATCGGGCATGGCGTGGTTCGTCGGCGGAGGTGTGCCTGGTTGGACTGCGGAGCGAGCGCTCGCGCGTAGTGCGTGAGGCTGGGCTGTATGTCAGGCTATCTGGCGAAGTGGCCACCACACCCAGCGCTCAGTACAGCCTCACCCTCAGAGTCGAGATCGACCACCGTCCCGGGATGTTCGGGAAGGTGGCCAGCGCGATCGGCGAGGCGGGCGGCACGATCGGCGCCGTCGACCGCGTGCAGGTCGAGGGCAACCATACGGTGCGCGACATCACCGTCGAGACCGGCGATGCCGCCGACTGGCCCCGCCTGACCGAGGCGGTGAACGGGGTTCCGGGCGCGCACGTGCTCGATACGACCGACCGGACGTTTCTGCTCCACGTGGGCGGAAAGATCGAGATCCACAACAAGAGCCCCCTGAAAAACCGGGACGATCTGTCGATGGCCTACACGCCGGGCGTCGCGCGTGTCTGCGCCGCGATCAACCGGGATCCGGACAAGGCGTTTCAGTACACGATCAAGCGCAACACGGTGGCCGTCGTCTCCGACGGGACGGCGGTCCTGGGACTGGGTGACATCGGCCCGCGCGCGGCGATGCCGGTGATGGAGGGCAAGGCGATGCTGTTCAAGGAGTTCGCCGGCGTCGACGCATTCCCGATCTGCCTGGACACCCGCGATCCCGACGAGATCGTGTCGGTCGTCTCCGCCATCGCCCCCGGGTTCGGAGGCATCAACCTCGAGGACATCTCAGCACCTCGCTGCTTCGAGATCGAGGACCGGCTGAAGGCGGCGCTCGACATTCCCGTGTTTCACGACGATCAGCACGGGACCGCGATCGTGGTGCTGGCGGCGCTGCTGAATGCGCTGAGGCTGACCGGCCAGCGGCTCGAGGAGATCCGCATCGTGATCGTGGGCATGGGCGCCGCCGGCGTGGCGGTGGCGCGGATCCTGCTGGCCGCCGGCGCGCAGCACATCATCGGGTGTGATTCCCGCGGCGCGCTCTCGGTTGATCGTGCGGATTTCCTGGATGGGACGATCGGGACGGTCAAGCGAGAGCTGTCGCTGGTGACCAATCTCGACCGGCGCTCGGGCGGCGTGTCGGAGGTGATCGAGGGGGCGGACCTGTTCATCGGACTGTCGGGAGCCCGCGTGATGCCGGCGTCGGCGCTGGCTGCGATGAACCGCGACCCGATCGTGTTCGCCATGGCCAACCCCGATCCGGAGGTCTCGCCCGAGGAGGCTGCCCGGTTTGCGCGGGTGGTGGCGACCGGACGCTCCGACTACCCGAACCAGATCAACAACGTACTCGCCTTCCCCGGTGTGTTCCGGGGCGCTCTGGACGTTCGTGCTACGCAGATCACCGAGCGGATGAAGACCGCCGCCGCGCGGGCGATCGCCGACATCGTTTCGGCCGATGAGCTCCGCGAGGACTACATCATCCCCTCCGTGTTCAACCGCGAGGTGGTCGGGGCGGTGGCGTCGGCCGTGGCCGAGGAGGCGCGGGAGAGCGGGACGGCGGAAGCCGGGAACGAGATGGGGTTCGCGTCGACCGAGGAGATGAGGCTGCTGCCGGGGCGGTGAGGCGGAGGGCGTTGGGGCGTTGGGGCCGAGCCACGCGTTTGTCGCGACTCTGTGGAAACGGCGCGTTGAAGGGGTGAGATGGGGGCGGTCGCGGCTCGGACTGCCGATGGCGCTGACGCCGCCGCGGACAAAAGTGCGCAATGACTGACCGCTGCGGACCGCGGTGGCAGTGAGGTGCCCGCACAAGGCCAAAATCGCGCATATCGAGTCCGAGTCCTCGGACGAAGCGCGCTTTTGATCGTTTCTGGGACGCCTGACCAAAGGATCGCGGCGATCGCCGGGGTTCAACGCGGCCGGATCGCTCGCCGGCAACTGCTGGCGGCCGGGATTACTCAGAGGATGATCGCGACGCGGCTTGCCCACGGATCGCTGCAGCAGATCCACGCCGGCGTCTACGCCTTGGGTCACCTCGCGCGATCCGAGCTGGCGATGGAAGCCGCCGCTCTGCTGGCAGTCAATGACGACGAGGCTGTTCTCAGCCACCACACGGCGGCCGCGATCTGGGGCCTTCGCACGCCGGTTTCGTCCGGGCCAATCCATGTCTCAGTCCGAAGAACTGGATACGCGCGCCGCCCCGGGATCTGCACTCACCGGACGCGCACGCTTCTCCCCCGCGACGTCCGCATCCGTCATGGTCTCCTGGTCACGTCTCCCGCCCAGACTCTGCTGGACATCGCAGGCGACACGACTGCGCGTGAACTCGAGCTGGCGTTGGACGAGGGACTGCGGACCGGCTTCGTCACCCGCGCCCAGGTCAGAGACGTGGTTGGACGCATCCCCAATCGCCGGGGCGGAGGTCGACTCCTGGCGCTCGTCAACGCGAGCCGAACCACCACCGTCACTCGCTCGGAGGCCGAGGAGCGATTCCTGGCCCTGATCCGGAAAGCCCAGCTCCCGGACCCGGCCGCCAACGTTCGGCTCCAAGGCTTCATGGTGGACTTCCTCTGGCGCCGAGAGCGCATCGTCGTCGAGGTCGACGGCTACAGGTACCACGGCAGCCGCCGCCGCTTTGAGGATGACCGCACCAAGGGCGCGGTGCTGGCCGCGGCCGGGTTCCAGGTCATCCGGGTGACGTGGCGGCAGATGGAGAACGAGCCCTACGCGGTCATCGCCAGGCTGGCCCAGGCACTCGCCCTCGCGCGGGAACAGGCGCGCGAGGTGACACCCCACGCGAGGCCCACTCGCCCGGCGTGACTCAGCTCGAGCGCCGCTTGGGCAGCGGCCCGTCCACCTTCCACGCCGAGCCGGGGCGGCCAGGGAGCAGGAGCACGATCAGCAGGCCGATCGCCGAGAGCAGCAGGCCGAAGGCGAGTCCGAGTCGCTCGCCGTAGCCCTTGCGCTCGGCCAGCCACGCCGCGCCGGCGGCGGAGATCAGCCAGACGAACAGCAGGTACAGCCCGGTGGCGCCGATCTGGGAGGCGAAGATCGTCATGTGATCGCGCCGGCGCCGATCTGGGAGGCGAAGATCGTCATGCGCCGAGGTACGCCCGCTGGACTTCAGGGTCATCGCGCAGCTTGACGGAGTCATTGGTCAGCGCGACGCGGCCCGTCTCGAGCACGTAGCCGCGGGCGGAGACGTCGAGCGCGTAGTTGGCGTTCTGCTCCACCAGCAGGATCGCCACGCCGGCGCGGTTGATCTCGCCGATGGTCTCGTAGATCCGCTGAACCAGAATCGGGGCGATCCCCATCGATGGCTCATCGAGCAGCAACAGTCTCGGGCGGGCCATCAGGGCCCGGCCGATGGCGAGCATCTGCTGCTCTCCCCCGGACATCGTGCCCGCCTTCTGGTTCTCACGCTCCTGGAGGCGCGGGAACAGCGAGTAGACCCGGTCGAGGTCCTGGGCGACCTCGGGGCCGCGCCGGCGGAACGCGCCCATGTCCAGGTTCTCGCGCACGCTCATGCGCGAGAAGCAGTGACGCCCCTCCGGGGCCAGCGCGATTCCGTGCCCGACGATCTCCTGGGCGGAGATGCGCGTGATCTCCTTGCCCTCGAAGTGGATCGAGCCCGCGCTGGCGGGGGTCAAACCGGTGATCGCGCGCAGCGTGGTGGATTTGCCGGCGCCGTTTGAGCCGATCAGGGTCACCACCTCTCCCTCCTCGACCGTCAGCGATACGCCCTTCAGGGCCTCGATGTTGCCGTACCCGGCACGGATCTCCTTGACCTCGAGGAGTGCCATCAGTCTGCCGCCCTCCTTGCCGGACCGCGCACTAGGTCTGGACCGCACATTAGGGCTGGACCGCACACTAGGTCTGGACCCCCAGGTAGGCCTCGATTACCCGAGGGTCGGCGCGCACCTCGGCGGGCGGGCCTTCGGCGATCTTCTCACCGTGGTCGAGCACGGTGATCCGCTCGGAGACGTCCATGATCACCTTCATGTCGTGCTCGATCAGCAGGATCGTCAGCGACAGGTCGTCGCGCAGCTTCCGCATGAACGCGGTCAGCGCCGCCGACTCCTGCGGGTTCATGCCGGCGGTCGGCTCGTCGAGCAGCAACAGCGTCGGCTCGGAGGCGAGGGCGCGGGCGATCTCGACCCGCCGCTGGTCGCCGTAGCTGAGGTTCGTCGCCACCTGGTCGAACTGGCTCGGCTTGAGACCCACGTAGGCGAGCATCTCGCAGGCTCGTTCATGCACCGCGCGTTCCTCGGTGCGGACGCGGGGGACGCGGAGGATCGAGCCCATCACACCCGCGCGCATGCGCACATGGCGTCCGACCATCACGTTCTCGAGCGCGGACATCGCGCCGAACAGGCGAATGTTCTGGAAGGTCCGCGCAACGCCGAGCTTCGTGATGAGATCCGGGCGCAGCCGGGTGATGTCGCGGCCCGCGAAGGAGATCCGGCCGCGGGTCGGCTTGTAGGGCCCGGTGAGCATGTTGAAGAACGTCGTCTTGCCGGCTCCGTTGGGACCGATGATCGAGACGATCGCGTGGCTGGGTATCTCGATCGAGACGTCGTTGACCGCTACCAGACCACCGAACTCCTTGAGCACCTTCTCGGCGACCAGCAGCGCCTCGCCCGTCGCTGCAGCGGGTGCTCCCGCCGACCGGTCGGCCGCGGTCTCGGCACTCATATGCCGCTGCTCATCTCGGTATCGCCAATCCCCTCGGTCATCTCCATTCGACGCCTTCGCTCGGGGAACAGGCCCTGTGGCCTCAACACCATCACGAACACGAGCAGGAAGCCGAAGATACTGACCTGCAGATCGGTCAGGTTGAAGTTCAGGCCCAGATAGCCGGGCAACGGGTTGAGCACGTCGGGGATCAGATAGAAGTTGATGTTCGCCAGCAGCAGCGCCCCCAGCACGGCGCCCCAGATCGAGCCGAGACCGCCGACGATGATCATCGCGAGGACGAAGATCGAGAAGCCGAACTGAAACTCGCTGGCGTTGATCACCGTGCTGTAGCTGCCGAGAAACGCTCCGGCGATGCCGCCAAATGACGCGCCCAGCGCATAGGCCATCAGCTTCGTGCGGACCGTCGGGATGCCCATCGAGACGGCAGCCACCTCGTCCTCGCGCAGGGCGATCCAGGCGCGCCCGAGCCGAGAGTCACGGATCCGCAGGTTGACGAAGATCGTGATCAGCACGATCGCGAAGATCGTCCAGTACCAGGGTCTGAAGTGCAGCTGGTCAAACGGCGTCCCGCCGAAGAACGGCGGGTCCGTTCCGCTGATGCCGATGTTGCCCGCGGTCAGCGGCATGCCGAAGACCTTGATGTCCGGGCCGTTGATGGCGAACACGCGAATGATCTCGCCGAACGCCAGCGTGACGATCGCGATGTAGTCACCCCGCAGCCGCAGGGTTGGCAGTCCGATCAGCGCCCCCGCGAATGCGGTTACCGCCACCGCCATGAAAAGGATCAGCACGAAGTTCAGGTGGATCCCCGGTATCGAGGAGGCGTACGGGGAGACGAGCACGTGCAGGTTCGCCTTGAAGAAGAAGCCCGAACCGAACCAGCCCAGGCAGTACGAGCCGAGGGCAAAGAACGCGACATAGCCGAGGTCGAGTAGACCAGCGAAGCCGACCACGATGTTGAGCCCGAGCGCGAACACGACGTACGCGAGCGCGATGATCTCCTTGTTCATGAAGTTGCTCGACTGGGCGAAGAAGAACGGCAGCACCGCGCCGACCAAGATCACCAGCCCGGCCAGTGCCCGCATCCACCACGGCGGCAGCACGCGCTCGATCGCCTCCCGCCACTCCCGCATTTGCGCCCGGAGCTCGTTCATCCGGCTTCCCGCGTCTCCTCGCCGAGCAGCCCCCGCGGCCGCAGGACCATGATCACGACGAGGTAACCGAACACGATCGCCGGGGTCCATTGTGGGCCGATCCGAGCGTCGGAGATCCACTGGATGCAGCCAAGGATCAGCCCGCCCAGGACCGCCCCGCGGATGTTGCCGATGCCGCCCATGACCGCCGCCGTGAACGCGATCAGACCGGCCTCGAAGCCCTGGAAGTACCAGATCGTCGTCTCGTACAGCGCGTATACGAGACCGGCAGCGCCGGCCAGCATCCCGCCAAGCAGGAACGTCAGCGAGATCGTCGTGTTGACGTTGATCCCCATCAGCCGCGCAGCCTCAGGATCCTGCGCGGTGGCACGCATCGCCTTGCCAAGTCGCGTCCGGCCGACGAACCAGGCCAGCAGCGCGACCAGCGGCACGGTGACGCCGACCGCGAACACGTCGGCCCGCCGGATCACCACCGCCGACAGGGAGATCACCGTGTCGTTCTGATGGATCAGATCCGACACGCCCGCGGGCGAGCCTCCCAGCCACAGGAGCCCGACGTTCTGCAGGATGAACGAGAACCCGACGGCCGTAATCAGCGGGGCCAGCTTTGGCGCGTTGCGCAGGGGCCGGTAGGCGACCCGTTCGATCAATACGTTGAGGCTCCCGCACACGAGCATCGAGATGATCAGGGTGAGCAGCAGGCCGAGGACCAGGCCGAGCGGGCCGGTGGCCAAGCCGAGGCCGATCGAGGCCCAGAAGCCCGCACCGGTGAACGATCCGATCATGAACACGTCGCCGTGGGCGAAGTTGATCAGCTCGATGATCCCATACACGAGCGTGTACCCGATCGCGATCAGGGCCCAGATCGCGCCGTTGGAGATCCCCTGGACCAGGTTGTTGCCCAAATAGGTGAAGTCATGGCTGACCGTCGCGTGCCCGCTGGCAAACCCGGGGTAGCCGGACACGAGGTCGTGGATTCCGTAATACACCGGCAGCGCGGCCAAGGCCACGATCAGCCCCCAGCGGCCGATCGCGCGCCTAAGCCAGCTCAGCAGCGGCGCGGCAGCGGAGAGCGCGGAGGGCCTCGGAGCGAGCGAGTTGGCTTCCACGGTGAGACCAGACGAGCCAGGAGTGGGACCGCCCCATGCGATCCCACTCCAATGCTCTCATTGCTTACGGGGTTACGGTCCTCTCGAACGTCGGGTTGCCGTCCTTGCCGACCTTGTAGAGGCCGTAGGACTTCAGCGTCGTGTCGCCGTTCTTGTCGAACCCGTAGCTACCGAGCACCGAACTGCGTGACTTGGTCGCGAACAGAGCCGCCAGAACCGCGGACTTGTCACTGCCCTTGGCACCCAGGCCCTTGATCGTGTCGAGGCCGAGCTTCATCACCTCGTAGCCATAGATCGCGTACGGATCTGGGTTGGCAGTTCCGTACTTCGCCTTGTAGGCGGCGAGGAACGCCTTGCCGCCCGGATACTGCGGCAGGTCCAGGGTGGCCACCGTGCACTGGATCCTGGGATCCACCGCGGCGGGCACACCGTGCATCGACGCGTTGGTGTAGGAGCCTGTGCAGACGCCGTCGCCGCCGTAGATCTTGGCGGCCGGGAGCGCTGCGTTGACATCCTTGGTGATCTGGACCGCGCCGTTAGAGACGATCCCGGCGAAGTAGAAGCAGTCTGCTCCCTGGCCCTTGATCGACTGCGCGTAGGAGCGGAAGTTCGGCGATGTCGGATCGACCCCGGTGTTGCTGGTGATCGTGATGCCGTACTTGGCCTTTTCCAGCTCGAGCAGAGCGGCCAGCCCAGTGCCGTACGCCTCCTTGTCGTTGGCCACCGCGACCTTCGTGCAGCCATCGTGCTTCATCGTCAGCAGGCCCGCCGCGGCCTGGATCGTGTCGCGAGGCACGATCCGCAGGTAGGTGCGCTTGCTGGTCGGGTAGTACTTCTGCGGCTCGCCCGGTGCGCTGCCCGGCTCATTGGTCGTCAGACCCACGTAGGTGTTCGCCGGGCTGACCTGCGCCAGTCCGGACTGGTTGAGGATCGGGACCGAGACCTCGCTCGAGCCGGAGTTGAACTCGCCGATGTAGTAGACGGCCTTGGGGTCGGTGGCCGCCTTACGCGCGTCGGCCGCCGTCTGAGTCGGATCCCACTTTCCCGCCTGCGCGGTCGAGTCGTCGAGCGACTGATAGTTGACCGTGAAGCTGCCGGCCTTGCCACCGGCCTGCGACAGCGCCAGCTTGATCCCATTGACCAGCGGGCCGGTCTGGGCGCTCGATGCTCCCTGGAGCGGAAGGCTTGAGTAAATGTCGATCGAATTGCCGCCGCTGCTGCCGCCACTGCTGCCGCTACTGCTACTGCTACTGCTACTGCTACTGCCGCAGGCGGCCAGCACCAGCACCGTGCCCGCAACCAGACATCCCATCATCGCTCTGCCCAGAAAACGCATGCTCCTCCTCCTGATTGGTGCCCAATTCTCAGATATTGGGTAGGCGCGCAGCCTAATGGGACTCGCGGACCGCAGCAAGGTGTTGGGGGGGGCGGTCCTAACCTAACGTTCATCGCATCCGAGATCCGGCCGTACACAAGTACAGGCAGAGTTCTCGATCACGCGTCAATCGCCTTCCAGAAGGACAATCGGCCCGCGATCACGCGGTAGACGCCGTAGCGCTTGATCGTGGACCCTCCATCGGCGCCGATGCTGTAGGTGCCGAGCACGCTGCGCCGGTCCCGGGTCGCGAACAGCGCCGCCACGACGCCGGAGCGGCGGATCGCCCGGGTGCCGTTGTCACTGGCGCGGGCGATCGATCCGAGCAGCAGGCTCATCGCCTCGTAGCCGTAGATCGCCGCCGGCTGTGGCGGTCCGTAGCGCTTGGTGTAGCTGAGCAACAGCCTTCGGCCAGCCACGGGATAGGACGCGGAGTCGAGCGTGGCGACCGTGATCAGCACGCGGGAATCCAGCGTCGCGGGAATGCCGCCCTCGAGCGGATTCGTATACGTGCTCTCAGCCACCCCGGCCGAGCCGAAGATTCGGGCCTTGGGGAGGGCCGCGGCGAGCTGTCGAGTCAGCAGCACCGCGTTGCTCTCGGTTATCGCGCTGATCAGGACGCAGTCGCTGCCGGTCTGGGCGACCGCGGCGGCGAGCGAACTGTAGTCGGCTGCTCTGGCGTCAAACGCCTGTACGCCGGCCACCTGGAGGCCCGCGGACTGGGCGGCCACCGAGAAGCTGGCCGCCGTGTCCTCGCCATCGACCTCGCCATCATCGAGCACGTAGGTCCGGCGGCACCCCAGGCTCTTCTGCAATCGCACCTGGGCGATGGCCTGAATCGCATCGCTGGGCGGGATGCGGACGAACGTCCGAACGCCGGTCGGGTAGTACTTCTCCGGCTCTCCGGGAGAAGCTCCGGGTCCGGCGTCGGTCAGGCCGACGGCCGTGCTGGCCGGGCTGATCTGCGCGATGCCGGCCCGGTTGACCAGCGGGATCGAGACGGCGCTGGCGCCTGAGTTGAGTTCGCCGAGGTACCCGATCGTGGTGCTGTCCTGGGCCGCGAGGCGCGCATTCAGCGTGGTCTGCCCTGGATCCCACTCGCCGCGCTGAGCGGTGGAGTCATCCAGGGGCTTGAAGACGATCCGGTACTTGCCGATCCGCCCGTGGATCTCGGCCAGGGCGAGGCTGGCGCCGGCCACCGCGGCCATCCCGCTGACGTGAGAGGCGCCATGCAGCGGGACGCTTGCGTAGACGGTGAGGGTCCGGCCGGCAATCTGGTCGCCGCCGCGCGCCTTTGATCCGCAGCCGGCGAGGAGGGCGGAGCCGGCCACGACGAGGACGGCAACGATCACGGCGAATGCGGGCCGGGGGCGCCTCACACTGGCATCCCCGTCGAGGCGCCGATCACCCCTGCGCTTGCACGAACTTGAACGGGACCAGGGCCCCTGCACGCAAGCGCTCGAAGACGAACGGACCGAGGCTGGTGTCACCGTTCACGTTGATCGAATACGAGCCGAGGATCGACGGACGATCCTTGATCGCGAAGAAGTCACGCACCACGGTCGAGCGGTTGTTGGCCGATCCGCCGGCTTCCTTGAGGACGTCGATGACGGAGGCCACGGCCTCGTAACCGAAGATCGCCTCGGGCAGCGGGGATCGGTGATAGGCCGCACGGAAGTCCGAGACGAACTTCTGAGCCGCGGGCGAGAGGTCCTTGGAAAGGAGCCCGGGTACCGAGATGTATAGGTTTGGCTTGCCGCTCGTCAGCCCAGTGGTGAGCGCCGGCCCATCGAGCGCCGAAGGCCCGAACAGCTTCAGGCTCGGATTCGAGCCGGCGGCACTGGTGAACGTGCGCGCCGCCGCAGCCTGGTCGGCACCCGCGTAGAACATGCCGTCGGCTCCACTCGGCGAGGACACGACGGTGATCCCGGCGGATGATGCGTCGGTGTGGACGAGCGCCGCGATCGCCTGGCCATAGGGGCTGCCATCGACCGCGATATCAAGGCGCTTGACGCCCACCGCCTGCATCTCCTGAACCTGGGCCTTGGCCTCCAGCGCCGTCGTCGGGACGACCCTGGCGAATGTGCGGCTGTAGGTCTTGAGCGACTCGTAGTAGCGGCTCGGCGATCCCGGAACCGCGGAGTTCGGCTGCGTCAATTCGACCGCGGTGTCGGTCGGCGAGACCTGGAGCAGATCTTGCGCGTTCGTGATGCCGAGCGTGTCGGCCGAGGCTCCGGGCACGATTTCGCCGATGTAGGCGATCGCCGCGGTGTTCTGGATCGCGGTACGCGGAATGTCTGAGAGCTTCGCGCTGCCGAGCTGCTGGAAGGAGAGCTTGTAGGAGCTCACCTCGCTCGCCTTCTGGGTGAAGGCCAGCTGCTCGGCGTCGGCGACGTCTTGCACGACGGGGTTCGAGGCCGCCCCGGCGGGCACACTCGAGTAGATCGTCAACGTCCTACCGGTCGCGGTCACCGTGGTGCCGGTCGCAGCGGCGCAGCCGGCGACGCCGATCGTGACTGCCACACCGCCGAGGGCCAGCGCGCGAGCGCGGACCCGCCCCGGGCTCCGTCCGAGCACCCTGCTGAGCATGAACCGACGCTAGTCCCGCCGACCGGGCAGGAACGGAATCAGCTGGCGGACGGCGATCGCGACCAGCACCATCAGGACGACGATCAGGATGGCGTCGAACCCCGACACGTTGAGCGCCCACAGGACGATCCACAGACAGAGGCCGGCGGTGGCGGTGAGAATCAGGCCCATCGTCCGTGGATCCTAACCGAGAGGCTGTGTGCGGAGCGCCTCGGAGAACTCACCGACGAGTGCGCCGGTGGCCGCGGCCGGGTCCTCAGCCTCGGCGGCGGCGCGCACGAGGCGCGTGCCGACAATCACCCCGTCGGCGCCGGGCACCGCGGCGGCCGCAGCCCGATCCGCGGTTCCAAGGCCAAAGCCGACCGCCACGGG
>JBPCMW010000087.1:0-8753 GCA_051001875.1 Solirubrobacteraceae bacterium
CGAGGTGTGCGAGTAAACAGCTGACCTCGAGCCCGCCTGCGGGCTCCATTTCTGTTCCCGGCCGCCGCCCCGGCGCCCGGCCGCCTGCGCCGCCGCGAAGCCCCCGCCGGGTCTCTGGCCCAGTGGGCGGACGTGCAGGCGCCGTTACGGCCCCCGCGCCGCGACCGACCAGGGCACCCCGGCCCGCCACGGCCCCTCGGCGAGCCCCTGCGCCTCGCCGCGTGGCTCGGCGGAGCCGAGTCTCGAGCGCGCCGTTCGGCGCGCGCGTCCTTGACCACCTCCGCGCCCTTCCTGATCATCGACTGCTGGACAAGCTCATCCGTGGCCGGGCCTGGATCCCGATGCTCGGGATGATGCTGGCCGGAATCGTGGCCATGCAGGTCGAGGTCCTGAAGCTCGGTGCCAGCATGGGCCGCGCGATCGAGAGAGGGACCGCGCTCCAGAGCACCAACGAGCTCCTGCGGGCGAGTGTCGCCACGTTGGCCGATGACCAGCGCATCGAACGGATTGCTGCCACGCGCGGGATGGTGATGCCGTCACCTGCCGGCGTCGGGTTCCTATCGGCTCGCTCAGGCACCAACGCCCAGGGGGCGGTCGCGAACATCCATGCTCCGAGCCCGACGAGCTTCATGGCGCTGACCACCGCCAACGGGGCCGTCGCCACCATTCAGAACGCGGGCCTCCAAACCGCCCCCTCGGGGGCTTCGTTGGCGGGCACGACGAGCGTCACCCCGACCGCCCCCGCCAGCGTCACCCCGACCGCCCCGACCGCTCCGGCGGGCGTCTCCGCAACCGGCACCAGCGGCGCGGCGGTGGTGACCGCGCCCACGCAGAGCAGCGGATCGGCGACGACGGCCTCGGCCAGTGGCGGGGCCGCGGTGCCGAGCGGAGGCTAAACGGGATGGGCCTGATCGATCGGCGCATCGGGCTGCTGTTCCTGGCGTTCCTCTGCCTCCTCGCCATCGCGGTGGTGCGCGCCACCTACCTCGGCTCGATCCGCGCCGGCTCGCTCCAGCGGGCAGCGCTCACGCAGCAGGTCAGCACCGAGACGCTTCCGGCCGAGCGGGGATCGATCATCGACCGCAACGGCGTCGAGCTGGCAATCAGCCAGTCGGCCGACAACATCGCGGCCGACCCGTATCTGATCAAGGATCCGCTGACCGCCGCTCGGCAGCTCTCGCCGCTGCTCGCCAAGTCGCAGACCACGCTCCTGACACTGCTGACCAAGCGGCACACGGGGTTCGTCTACCTGGCGCATCTCGTCCCGGGCGACCGTGCCGCTGCGGTCGCGAAGCTGCACATCAATGGTCTCTCGATGGTGCCCCAGATCAGGCGCGTCTATCCGCGTTCCTGGGCGGCGTCTCAGGTCCTGGGCACCGTCGGTTGGGACGACCACGGCCTGAGCGGAGTGGAGTACCGGTATGACCAGGCCCTGCGAGGACGTGATGGCATCCGCAAGGTCGTCAATGACGCGATCGGCCAGCCGATCTCCATCAACGACGTCCGGCCGACCCAGCCCGGGAAGACGGTACAGCTGACCGTCGATGCGGCCCTGCAGGACGAGGTCGAGCAGGTGCTCGCCGGCGTCGGAGCGCAGTACTCGCCCCGCGGGGCCACGGCGATCGCGATGAACCCCAACACCGGCGAGATCCTCGCGCTGGCCAACTGGCCGCGGGTGAACGCCAACGATGTGGCCAGCGCCCCCTCTTACGCCACCGCGGACCGCGCCGTCAGCTTCAACTACGAGCCCGGCTCGACGTTCAAGGCGTTTACCGTCGCCGGAGCCCTTCAGGACGGAGTGGTGAGCCCCAGCACCCAGTTCAACATCCCATCCGTGCTGCAGGTGGCCGATCGTCAGATCCACGACGCCGAGTTGCACGGAGACGAGACGCTCTCGGTCGCGGACATCCTGCGCAAGTCGAGCAACATCGGGGCCGACGAGATCGGGATGAAGGTGGGAGCCCAGCGGTTCGACTACTGGGTGCATAAATTCGGGTTCGGCTCGCCGACGGGGGTGGATCTGCCGGGCGAGGAGCGGGGCATCGTCCTGCACGCCTCGCAGTACTCTGGCTCCTCCATGGGCAACCTGCCGATGGGTCAGGGAGAGTCGGTGACCCCGATCCAGATGGCCACCGCCTATTCGGCCATCGCCAACGGCGGCGTCCTGAAGCGGCCGCACATCGTCAAGGCGATCGGTGGCAAGGCCACCAACACCGCGCCGGGGGCGCGGATCATCTCGCCCGTGGCGGCCGCGCAGCTGAGGCAAATGCTCAAAGGCGTGTTTGCCGACGGCGGCACGGCCTCCGGGGCGGCGATTCCCGGGTACGACCTGGCGGGCAAGACCGGTACTGCGAACGTGGTGGTCCACGGTCAGTACTCCAGCAGCGCCTACATCGCCTCGTTCATCGGTTTTGTCCCGGCCAACCATCCGCAGCTGCTGGTCGCGGTGATGGTCGACGAGCCGCAGGGGGCGATCTACGGCGGCTCGGTCGCCGCTCCGGCGTTCCAGAAGATCGTTGGCTGGGCCGTGCCTTACCTCGGCATCTCGCCGCGCTGAGCGGCCTCTGCCGCGCTGACTGAGCGTTCGCCGCGCCGACTACGCCTTCGGCGCGTTCCGGAGTTGGCGTTTCAGTACGCCCAGCCGCTCGTCCCACTGCGCTCCCACGTTCGCCATCCAGGACACGGCGTCCGACAACGGTTCCGGCGTCACGCGGTAGCGAACTTCGCGACCGGAGCGCGCCCGGTCGACCAGGCCGGCGTCGCCCAGCGCGGTCAGGTGCTTGAGCACGGCCTGGCGGGAGATCGGCAGCTCTGCCGCCAGCTCGGTGGCCGTGGCCTCCGGCTGCTCAGCGATGGCGGCCAGCAGCGCTCGACGCGTCGGATCGGCGAGCGCGCCGAACACCACGCCGGCGTCGTCAGGACCCGGGGACACGACTACGCCGCGACGAGCGCCGGTCCGACGAGCGCCGGTCCGAAGGACGGGCCGCTCACGCCGGGCAGGGGGATTCCCACGACGTCGAGGAGCTCGAGCGGCCGCGTCTCGACGACTCGCAGCAGCGTTCTCTCCTGAGCGCGGCGAAGCGTCAACTCCACTCGTGTCGCCGGCTCGTCTCCGGCGGTCCACCAGAAGGCGAGGCGGTGCGGCGCCCGTGCCTCCTCCACCCAGCCGGACTTCTCCTCCCGGACCGAGCGGAAGCTCGCATCGCCGCCCGGCTGGAGGTCGAGCGAGACCTCGTCGGCCAGCCAGCCGTCGGCCGTGACCATCGCCCAGATCTCCTCCGGGCTGGCCTCCATCAACATCTCCCGCTCAATCTGCTCGCTCATCTCGGTCTCCTAGGCACGAGGCGCAACCACCCGGTTGCGCGTATGGTACGGTTCGAACGGTGCAACCAGCTGGTTGCACTTTACCCCTCGCCAAGGAGGCCCCATGCCACTCGTGCCCATAGTCGTCGAACAGACCGCGCGCGGCGAGCGCTCGTTCGACATCTATTCCCGGCTCCTGAACGATCGCGTCGTGTTCCTCGGTGGCGAGGTTGACGAGGAGACAGCGAACCTGATCGTCGCGCAGCTGGTGCACCTCGAATCCGACGACCCGGACAAGGACATACACCTATACATAAATTCCCCGGGCGGCTCGATCTACGCGGGCCTGGCGATCTACGACACCATGCAGTTCATCCGGCCCAAAGTGCAGACCATCTGCTACGGCGTCGCAATGTCGATGGGGTCGCTGCTGCTGGCCGGCGGGGCACAGGGAAAACGCCTGTCGCTGCCCAACAGTCGGATCCTCATCCATCAGCCCTCCGGCGGTTACCAGGGACAGACGAGCGACATCGAGATCCACGCTCGTGAGGTGCTCGCGCTCCGGGCGCGGGTCGACGAGATCTACGCCAAGCACACGACCCAGCCGGTGGAGCGCGTCCACGCCGACATGGAGCGCGATCGCTACTTCACGGGGGACGAAGCGGTCGCCTACGGACTCGGCGACCGGGTGATCGAGCGGCGGGATCTGGCCCGCGGCGCCAAGGGATTCGGCCAGGGTTAGGACGTCCGGGCGGCCTGCAAGTGCATGAGCATTTGAGGACAAAGCCCGGCGCCGCCAGGGGGGCCTCGAATGCGACCGTATTTGCGTTGGCGACCACTAGTCCGCTCTGGCCCGATGCGTTTGGATCAGGTGATCCTCGAGGCTCGTCCCTGCGCGGACGAGGTTGAGGTCACCTCGCTGGCTTACGACGCCCGCCAGGCCACCCCCGGCAGCCTGTTCTTCTGCGTCCCGGGTTTCACCCGCGATGGCCACGATTTCGCCCCCCAAGCCGTCGCCAACGGCGCCAGCGCCCTGGTCGTCGAGCGGGACTTGACGAACCTGGCGGACGTCCCTCAGATCAAGGTCAACAGCGTCCGCGCCGCCATGGCACCCGCCGCCGCGGCCTTCTACGGCGACCCCACGGCGACGCTGGAGACGATCGGCATCACCGGAACAAACGGCAAGACGACGACGGCTTTCCTGGTTCGGGCCCTGCTCGAGGCGGACCAGCGCCCCACCGGCCTTCTCGGCACGGTCAAGAGCATCGTTGGCGGCACGGAGCACCAGGTGCAACGAACGACGCCGGAGGCCATCGACCTCCAACGAACGTTCCGCCAGATGCTCGACGGCGGCGACCGGGCCGCCGTGATCGAGGTCTCCTCGCACGCCCTCGAGCTTCACCGCGCCGATGCGATCCATTTCGCCGCCGCGGTGTTCACGAATCTGACCCAGGACCACCTCGACTTCCATCCGACGATGGAGGACTACTTCAGAGCCAAGCGCAAGCTGTTCACGCAACTGGCCCCGCGGCGCCCGATCATCAACCTCGACGATGCCTACGGCGAGCGACTGACCGACGAAGTCAACGATCCGATCACGTTCGCGCTGGGCCACCGAGACGCCACCTACCGGGCCACGGACGTCGAGACCGGTCTCACCGGATCGCGTTTCACCGTGCTGACACCGGACGGGCCGATCGATCTGACTTCGCCCCTCAGGGGCACCTTCAACATCTTCAACGTGCTCGCGGCGTTCGCCACCGCCCGTGCCCTCGGCGTCCCGGCCCACATAGCGGCCGGGGCGATCAAGACCGCCGGCCAGGTTCCCGGGCGCTTCGAGACCATCGACGAGGGCCAGCCCTTCGCGGTCATCGTCGACTATGCCCACACGCCCGATTCCCTGGACAACGTGCTCAAAACCGCGGGCGAGTTGTCTCCAGGCCGACTCCACGTCGTGTTCGGTGCCGGCGGAGACCGCGACCGCACGAAGCGCGCGCTGATGGGAGAGATTGCCCGGCGGCTGGCCGACCGCGTGATCGTCACCTCCGACAACCCTCGTAGCGAAGACCCCGAGGCGATCATCGAGGAGATCCTGGCCGGCTCTGGGCGGGACGTGGAGCACGATCCAGATCGGCGGGCCGCGATCGAAAGCGCGATCTCCGAGGCCCACGCCGGGGATGTGGTGGTGATCGCGGGGAAAGGCCACGAGCAGGGCCAGGAGTTCGAGAACGGCCGGAAGCTCCCATTCGACGACGTCGCGGTTGCGCGCGAGGCACTGCGCTCGGCCGAACTCGCGCGCTGATCGCTCGATCCGGGACCTCCGCCCGGCCAAGTACTCTGGGCGGGCCCGATGAGAGCTTGGACTCCGCAGCAGGTCGCCCAGGCCACGGGTGCCCGCCTGGTCGCCCCGCCACCCACCGACGCAGGTCCCGAACGCGTGAGCATCGACTCGCGTGACGCGGGGCCCGGGACGCTGTTCGTCGGGCTGCGCGGGGCGAACACGGACGGTGGCGCCCATGCGGCCAACGCCCTGGCGGGCGGCGCCTGGGGCATCCTCACCACCGAAGATCACGCCCAGGCCGCCCAGGCCGCCCAGTGCGCTGCCCCGGGGGTGCTGCTAGCCGCCCCGGATCCCCTGAGAAGCCTTCAGTCCCTCGCCGCGGCGTGGAGAAATCAGCTGAACGCCAAGGTCATCGGCGTCACCGGTTCCACGGGCAAGACGTCGACCAAAGACCTGCTCAGCGCGATTCTCACGCCCCACCGGCGCACCGTCGCCTCGCACGCGAACTTCAACACCGAGATCGGTCTGCCGCTGGAGATCCTGAGTGCCCCGGCCGAGACCGAGGTCCTGGTGCTGGAGATGGGGATGCGCGGCCCGGGGCAGATCGCCGAGCTGGCCCAGATCGCGTCGCCGGACGTGGCGGTGATTGTCAGCATCGGCCCGGTTCACCTTAAGCTGCTGGGGACGATCGAGGCGATCGCCGCGGCCAAGGCCGAGCTGATCGCCGGGCTGAAACCTCAGGGGACGGCGGTGATCCCGGCCCGTGAGCCGCTGCTCGAGCTGCACCGGCGCGCCGACGTAGCAACGATCACGTTTGGGGACGGGGGGGACGTAGTGCTCACACGGGCCGACGGGGATCACCTCACGATCGACCTCCAGGGTGAGGCGGTTGAGCTCGAGGTCTCGTTCACCCAGGCTCATTTGCGCAACAACCTGCTCGCCGCCGTCGCGGCGGCCAAGGCTGTCGGCGTCGTTCCCAGCGGCCGAGTCGAGCTCCAGCTCAGCTCCGGCCGCGGTCAGCGGCAGCACCTGGCGGACAAAATTATCCTGATCGACGACTGCTACAACGCCAACCCGATGTCGATGCGGGCGGCGCTAAACGATCTGAAAGCGACGGCGGCTCGGGCGCAGGACGGACGCCGCGTGGCGGTCCTCGGGGACATGCTGGAGCTGGGACCCGACGAACGGGCCTTCCACGTCGAGATCGGTGAGCACGCCGACGCGGTGGAGGTGGACGTCCTGATCACCGTCGGGCCGCTGGCGGCCGCGATGGGCGACCGCTACCACGGCGAAGTCCATACCGTCAGCGACGCGGCCGAGGCCGCCGTGATGCTTCCTGTGCTGCTCCAGTCGGGTGACGTCGTGCTGGTCAAGGGCTCACGTGGGGTCGGCCTCGAGCTCGTCTGCGAGGCGCTCACGTCGAGCGTCGGAGCCCGGGCCTGATGGGATCGATCTCCGGCCGCGTCCTAATTGCGGGTACCGCCTCGCTGCTGCTGTGCCTGTTTCTCAGCCCCAAGTTCATCGAGTTCATCCGGCGCAACCAGTTCGGTCAGAACATCCGCGAGGAGGGGCCCCAGGGCCATCACGCCAAGGCTGGAACTCCGACGCTCGGCGGAATCATCATCTTCATCGCCTTCGCGATCCCGCTCCTGATCCTCTCCACCCGGGACTGGAAGTCGCTGGGGGTGTTCGGCGTGGCAGTGGCCTGCGCTCTGCTCGGGTTCGCCGACGACTACCGCAAGATCGTCAAGCGCAGGTCGCTGGGCCTGCGGGCGAGGACCAAGCTGGTGGTCACGATCGCGATCTCGCTGGGGCTCTGGTGGGTGGCGACCCAGCAGGCCCACATCCCCCCGGACGTCAACCTGCGCTTCGTCGACGTGACGATCGATCTGGGCCCGCTGTTCCCCGTCTTCGTCTATCTCGTCGTGGCGGGCACGACCAGCGCCGTCAACCTGACCGACGGCCTCGACGGTCTCGCCGCCGGGTGCGCCGCGATCGTCCTGTTGGCCTACATCGGGATTACGTTCATCACCACCGGGGATCGAGATCTGACGATGCTGGCCGGATGCCTGGTCGGCGCCTGCATCGGCTTCCTGTGGTTCAACAGCTTTCCCGCCAGCATCTTCATGGGTGACACCGGGTCGCTCGGTCTGGGCGGAGCGATCGCCGGCCTGGCCGTCATGACCAGAACCGAGGTCCTGTTGATCCTGCTCGGGGGGATCTTCGTGATCGAGGCACTGTCGGTGCTGATCCAGGTGTTCTCGTTTCAGACGTTCCGAAAACGCGTGTTCCTGATGGCGCCGATTCACCATCACTTCGAGCTCCAGGGGTGGTCGGAGACGAAGATCATCCTCCGGTTCTGGATCGTGGCCGCCGCCTGCGCAGCCATCGGCTTCACGGTGTACCAGCTGAGCATTCGTGGCTAAGTTCCGTCCGCCGCTGCCGCCGGGTCCCTACCTGGTGGTCGGGCTCGCGCGGTCGGGGGTTGCCGCGGCGATCGCGCTCCACGCCCGCGGGGAGGAGGTGATCGCATGCGATGCGGGTGCGCCAGAAGTCGGAAGGCTTTGGGAAGCCGGCGTCGAAGTTCATCTGGATGCGTCAGGCGACGCCCTTGCCGCCAGGGCCGGCACGCTCATCAAGAGCCCCGGGGTACCTCAAACCGCACCCGCGATTCTCGCGGCACGACGCCGCGCGGTCCCGGTGCTGGGCGAGCTCGAGCTTGCCTGGCGGCTGCTGCCCAATGAGTTCATCGCTGTGACCGGCACCAACGGCAAGACCACCACGACGGAATGGATCGGTCACGTCCATCGTGAGACCGGGTCGCCGGCTGAGGTGGCCGGGAACGTCGGCACGGCGCTGTCCTCGCTGGTGGGCACGGTTGCACCGGAGGCCACGATCGTGTGCGAAGCCTCGTCGTTCCAGCTCGAGGACACGGAGTTGTTCTCGCCTGAGGCTGCGGTGCTGCTGAACCTGGCCCCTGACCACCTCGACCGTCATCCAAGCTACGAGGACTACGTCTCGGCCAAGCTGCGCGTGTTCGCCAACCAGGGCAACGACGACGTCGCGGTGGCCCCCGCAAAGCTGGCCGCCGAGGATCTCGGCGGCTGTGCCCGCCAAGTGACCTTCGGCAAACGGCCGGGCAGCGAGCTGTCAGCGCGCGCTGGGTACC
>JBPCMW010000088.1:0-16646 GCA_051001875.1 Solirubrobacteraceae bacterium
GCGGGCGGTGAGTCCGCCCACAAGCGCCCCACTCGCGATTCCCTGCAGGGCGAGCGCGCCCCGGGCTCCTCCCTCGGACGCCGCCGCGTGGTCATCGACTCCCAGGCCTCCCGCCGCGCCCCGGGAGGCGGACCAGGGCAGTCAAATCAACCGCCACGGCGCCAGCGCAGGGGTCGGCGCCGGCGCGGGGTCTACGACGAAGAGGCGGAGTCGCGTCCCTCACGCACTGCGATTGCCGAGCCTGACACGATCCAGATCAACTCCGGCTCGACGGTCAAGGACGTAGCCGAGTACCTAGCCGTCCCGGTCCCCGAGGTGATGAAGAAGCTGATGGCCCTGGGCGAGATGAAGACGCTCACCCAGACGCTGTCCGACGAGGCGATTCAGGTTCTGGCCACGGAGCTCGGCAAGGAAGTGGAAATCGTCCACTCCGAGGACGAGACGGTGGCCGAGCCGGTGTATGCCGATACCGAGGAGCAGCTGGTCGAACGGGCCCCCGTGGTCACCATCATGGGCCACGTCGATCACGGCAAGACCTCGCTGCTGGACGCGATCCGGGAGACCGAGGTGGCGGCCGGCGAGGCGGGCGGAATCACGCAGCACATCGGTGCGTACCAGGTCCACCATGGCGAGCGGACGATCACCTTCCTCGACACCCCCGGCCACGAGGCGTTCACCGCCATGCGGGCGCGCGGCGCCAAGGCCACCGACATCGCGGTGATCGTGGTGGCCGCCGACGACGGGGTCAAGCCCCAGACCCAGGAGGCCGTGGACCACGCCAAGGACGCCGCCGTCCCGATCCTCGTTGCCGTCAACAAGATCGACAAGGAGGGCGCGGACCCGACCCGGGTGCGCACAGAGATGTCGGGGCTCGGATTGCAGCCCGTGGAATGGGGGGGAGACACGGAGTTTGTCGACGTCTCCGCCCGGAGCCGCGAGGGTCTCGACAACCTGCTCGACACGATCGCGGCCATGGCTGAACTCGAGGACCTGAAAGCCAACCCCGACGCACCGGCGTCGGGAACGGTGATTGAGTCAAAGCTCGATCCCGGCCGCGGCCCCGTGGTGACGATCCTGATCATGCGCGGTACGCTCGAGGTCGGCGACGCGCTCGTCGCCGGCGCGCACTGGGGACGTGTGCGGGCGATGCACGACTTCCTGGGCAACCGCGTCAGCGAGGGGCTGCCCGGCGAGCCGGTCGAGGTGCTCGGCTTCGACGGCGTGCCGGAGGCCGGCGAGCGCGTCCGGGTCGTGGAACACGAGCGCCGCGCGCGTCAGCTCGCGGGCGAGCAAGCGGTCCGGCTGAAGACCGAGTCGCTGGCTCGGCGCAGCGGCAAGCGGATCTCGCTGGAGGACATCTTCAAGAGCGATCTGCAGGAGCTCAATCTGGTGCTCAAGTCCGACGTCGCCGGCTCGCTCGAAGCGATCGAGGACGAGATTGCCAAGCTGCCCCAGGACGAGATCTCGGTCAACGTGATCCGCCGCGCGGTCGGCGCGGTAACCGAGTCCGACGTGATGCTGGCCGCTGCCTCTGACGCCGTGATCCTGTCCTTCAACGTCCGTCCGGTCGGCGACGCCCGCGCTGTGGCCGAGCGAGAGGGCGTCGAGATCCGCCACTACTCGGTAATCTACCGAGCGATCGAGGAACTGCGCAGCGCGATGCAGGGCATGCTCGCTCCCGAAGAGGTCGAGGAGACGCTCGGGTCCGCAGAGGTCCGCCAGACATTCCGTGCCTCGCGCGTCGGAGTGATCGCCGGCACGCACGTCACCGACGGCCGGATCACCCGCGGATCCAAGGTGCGGCTCGTCCGCGACGGCACGGTCGTCTACGACGGCGAGATCGCCAGCCTCCGTCGCTTCAACGAGGACGCACGCGAGGTCGCGGCCGGCTTTGACTGCGGGATCGTGCTTCGGGACTACGCCGACGTCAAGGACGGCGACGTGATCGAGGCCTACGCCACGCGTCAGGTCGAGCGCGAGCTCGCCTAGGTCCCGTGCGGTGTCCGAGAGCGGCTTCGTGGCCGTGCTCGTAATCGACCTCCACTTTCCGGAGGCCGGCAGTCTCAAGGCCAAGCGCAAGGAGCTGTCGTCGATCAAGGCACAGCTCCAGACCCGCATGGGCGTCGCCGTGTCCGAGACCGCACACCAGGATCTGTGGCAGCGCGCGCAGCTGCTCGCCGCGCTGACCGGCGGCTCACACGTGACGCTGGCGGCCACGGCGGACAGAGTCGAGCGCTGGCTGCTGCGTCGGTGTCCGGATGGTGCACACGTCGAACGCTTGCTCGTCTCCGTCGAGGACCTACGACCGTGAGGCTCGCCCGGACCCCTGTCGTTTCGGTCTCCTTTAGATGCGGGGGGATAGGATGAGCGGCGGACGCATGCGCCGCGTCGACGAAGCCGTTCGCGCTGTACTCAGCGAGACGATCGCTTCGGAGTTGAAAGATCCGCGCGTGGGATTCGTGACCGTGACCGGAGTCAAGACCAGCCCAGACCTGCGCCACGCTCGCGTATACGTGAGCGTCCTCGGCGACGACGAGGCGCGGAGCTCAACCCTCGAGGTACTGCGCTCTGCCCGCGGCTTCCTCCAGCGCAAGGTCGCCTCCGAGTTGACGCTCAAGCACACGCCGTCGCTGAGTATCGAGTACGACACCTCGATCGACCACGGGATGCGCATCACCGAGCTGCTGTCCGATGACTGAGAACGGAAACCGCTCCAGCCGGGCGCGAATCCTCGAGAAGATCCGCGGGGCGAGCAAGCTGGTCGCGGTGAGCCACGAGAACCCCGACGGCGACGCGCTCGGCTCGCTAGTCGCGATGCAGCAGATCCTGGTCGCCCTTGGCAAGGACAGCGTGATCTACATCGACGCCGAGGAATTTCCGCTGCCCCACGAGTACCGCTTCCTGCCCCTCAACGGCGTGGTCAACAGCCTTCCTCGGGACATCGATGAGCGCACAATCACGTTCCTGGATTGCGGCAATCTGGACCGCGCCTCCGGAGAGGCGCTGCAGCGCCCCCGCGCGCACATGCTCAACATCGACCACCATCACGACAACACGCGCTTCGGCACGGTCAACCTGGTCGATCCGCAGGCGTCGTGCACGGCCGAGATCGTCTGGGATCTGATGCACGGCCTCGGGATCACCCCCACGGTGGCCATCGCAGAGGCGCTGTACGTCGGACTGATCACCGACACCGGACGATTCATGTACGAGAACACCGGGCCGCGCGCCCACCTGATGGCCGCTGAGCTGATCGAAGCCGGCGTCGACGTACACGAGATGTACCGGCGCCTCTACGAGGGCGTCCCATACGGGAAGCTCGCCCTGCTCTCCCGGGGTCTCGCCAAGATCGAGCGCTATGACGACGGACGTCTGACGCTGACCGGGCTGACCGTCGCCGACTTCACCGAGTCAGGCGCCGCGGAGAGCTATTCCGAGGGCGTCGTCGATCATCTCCGCGCGGTGGAGGGGACGGCCCTCGCCGCGCTGGTTCGCGACCGAATTGGTCAGAACAATGGCGAAGGGATGCGCAAGGTCTCCCTGCGGGCCAGCGACGAGCGCGTCGATGTCTCGCGGATCGCCCGCGCGCAGGGTGGCGGCGGGCACCGAGGGGCGGCGGGGTTCACCACCGCGCTGTCCTGGGCCGAGCTCGTCTCGTTTCTCCGGAACGAGCTCGCCCAGCAGCTTCTGTGAGCGTTCCGGACGGGATCGTCCTGTTCGACAAACCTGCCGGCATCACCTCGCACGACGCGGTGGCGGGTCTGCGGCGCCGGCTCGGTCGCGGAGTGAAAGTCGGACACGCTGGCACCCTGGACCCGTTTGCCACCGGGCTGTTGCTGTTGCTCGTCGGGCGCGCGACCCGCGTTCAGCGGTTTCTCATGGCGCTGCCGAAGGTCTACGTGGTCACCGCTCGCTTCGGCGCGAGATCGACCACCGGAGACCCTGAGGGCGAGATCATCTCCACCGGAGTCGTCCCCGAGGGGGAGCTTCAGCTGCCCACCGGCACCGTGCGCCAGCGTCCCCCGGCGTTCTCAGCCGTCAAGGTCGGCGGGCGCCGCGCCTACGCGCTGGCCCGAGCCGGCGTGCACGTGGAGCTCGCGGAACGGGACGTCCAAGTTCACCGCTTCGAGCAGTGCTGGCACGAGGGTGAGCGGCGGGGGTTCGTGATCGAGTGCTCGTCGGGCACCTACGTCCGGAGCCTGATCGCCGCACTCGGCGATGCCTACTGCGAGGAGCTGCGGCGAACCAGGATCGGAGACTTCGACGTCGCCCAGGCCGACCTCGAGCGGGTG
The DNA here is from genome assembly GCA_051001875.1 of Solirubrobacteraceae bacterium. Taxonomy (GTDB): domain Bacteria; phylum Actinomycetota; class Thermoleophilia; order Solirubrobacterales; family Solirubrobacteraceae; genus Palsa-465. The sequence continues at coordinate 4,293 of JBPCMW010000088.1, forward strand.
CTCCCGCTGCATGAGGCACTTGATTTCATGCCTCAGGTAAGGCTGGAAGCGGATGAGGCGCGACGGGCCGGCCACGGCGTTGCGGTGGCCGGCGAGGCCGGCGGCGTTGAGGCCGGCGGCGTCGTCCGGCTGACCGACGGTGATGGGCTGATCGCGCTCGCTGAGCCGCGGGACGGAGGGCTGCTCAAGCCCGTCGTCGGCTTCCGTGGGGTGTAAAAGTTCCGCAACATCACGGGCGCCAGCGGCCGCGCGGTGAAACCCTCGCTGGGTGCCGCGACCGAACGTCCCATATTGGGAAGAACCATCGCAATCGCTGGAGCGGCGGATCGCGCGGCTGGCCCAAAAGCAGCACGGGAACGTCACGCACCAGCAGCTGCTGGATCTGGGCCTGGGCCCTCGGGCAATCCAGTACCGCCTGCGCGTGGGCCGCCTCCATCGGGTCCACCATCGGGTCTACGCGGTCGGCCGCCCGCCGATGCACGCGCTCGAGCGCGCAATGGCGGCGGTTCTGGCCTGTGGCGAGCCCGCCCTGCTCTCGCACCGCGCGGCGCTGGCGCTATGGGACCTCGGCACGTGGCCTGCCCATTTCGATGTCACGGTCCCACGTGAGCGCCGGCATCCCGGGATCCGGATCCATCGCTGCTCGAGACTGAGCCACCGTGATGTCAGCAAACGCCACGCCATCCCCGTCACCAGCCCCGCCCGGGCGATCCTCCATTGCGCGCCGGCGATGACCGACGCCACGCTGCGCCGGGCGGCCAATGGCGCGCTCAGGGCGAAGATCATGACCCGCGGCCAGCTCTCCGAGCTCCTGTTTCGCTGCCCGACACATCCCGGGACCAAGCGCCTGAAGCCGTTCGCGGAGCAGACCCGTCAGGCACCCACACGTTCGCGGTTCGAGGACGACTTCCTCGCCTTCTGCGCCCGCTACGACATCCCGGAACCCACGGTGAACACGAGGGTCGGCGCTTACGAGGTCGACGCGTACTTCGAAGCCCAGAACCTGATCGTCGAGCTCGACGGCTGGGACTTCCACAACGACCGGGAGACGTGGGCGCGCGACCGCGAGCGCGATGCCGAGGCCTACGCCGACGGCATCGGCACCGTCCGCATCACCTGGGAACGCCTCCACGACACTCCGGACCGAGAGGCCGCCCGGCTACGCAAAATCCTCAGGCTCTAGGCTTCCGCGCCGATGCAGGTGACCGAGCTAACGGACGCCAGGCCGCGATCGAGGAAGATCGCGGTCGGGGAGTTCGACGGGGTCCACATCGGCCACCGCGAGGTGATTCGGGGCAACGACACGGTGCTCACCTTCGAGCCACATCCGCTCCAGGTGGTCCGCCCCGAGGCGGCACCGAAACTGCTCACCAGTCTCGAGGCGAAGGCTGAGCTGATCGAGCAGCTGGGGGTGCAGGAACTCGTCCTGATTCCGTTCGACGAGGGCTTTGCGCACCAGAGCCCGCAGGAGTTCATCGACGAGGCGCTCGTCCGAGCTCTCGGCGCCACTCGCGTCTCGGTGGGCGAGAACTTCCGCTTCGGGCACCGCGCCGCGGGGGATCCGGCAATGCTGGCCGCAGAGCCCAGCTTCGACACGCGCGTCGTGCCGCTGGTCGAGCTCGACGGGGAGATCGTGTCCTCCAGCCACATCCGCGCCCTCGTGCTGGCCGGCGAGGTCGAGCAGGCAGCGCGATTCCTCGGTCGCCCCTTCCAGCTGCGAGGCGAGGTCACGGCCGGCGATCGGCGCGGGCGCGAGCTCGGCTTTCCCACCGCCAACATCGTTCCCGACGAGGCGCTCGTGTGCCCCGGCCACGGTGTCTACGTCGCCCGCGTGGGCGACGCGTGCGCCGCAGTGAGCGTGGGGGTGCGTCCCACCTTTGGCACCGGGCGGGCGGTGCTGGTTGAGGCGTATCTGCTCGACCGGGACGTCGACCTGTACGGGCAGACGCTGGAGGTCGACTTCGTGGCGCGGCTGAGGGGCGAGCGGCGCTTTGACTCGGTCGATGCGCTGATCGAGCAGATGCACCAGGACGTGCGACGAACACGCGAGCTGTGCGGTTGATCTGCCCGGAGACCTCTCTGCTAGCCTCAGCCGCCGCATGACGATGACCGCAGAACGCAAGCAGGAGCTCATCTCCCAATTCGGGGACAGCCCCGCAGACACCGGCAAGGCCGAGGTTCAGGTGGCGCTGCTGACCGAGCGCATCAACGAGCTGACCGAGCACCTGCGCGCGCACAGCAAGGATCACCATTCGCGTCGTGGCCTGCTCATGCTGGTCGGCCGCCGCCGCCGCTTTCTCAATTATCTGCAGCGCCGCGACCTCGAGCGATATCGCTCGCTGATCCGCGAACTCGGCCTGCGCCGGTGAGCGCACCGGGCATCATCGCGCCCGGGACTCCTGCTCCAGAATTCAGCCTTCGTCGCGACGACGGCAGCGAGTTCACCCGCGCCCAGCTGACGGGTGGGAAAACGGTGCTGGTCTTCTACCCGTTCGCGTTCAGCCCGGTGTGCACCGATCAGCTCAACCTGTACGAGGAGGTTCTGGACGAGTTCTCCTCGCGCGGCGCCACGCTGTATGGCGTCTCCTGTGACGCCCACTATTCGCAGACCGCGTTCCGGGAGAAACTGGGCATCAGCATCTCGCAGCTGTCCGATTTCGAACCCAAGGGCGAGACCTGTCGCGCGTTCGGCGTGTATCACCCGGATGGCTTTCCCCAGCGCGCGCTCGTGATCGTCGGGCCCGACGGAGTCATCAGCTGGAGCTATCAGGCGCCTTCGCCCGGCGATCTGCCCGGGGCGAACCTGATCTTTGACGGGCTCGGTGGCTGAGCTCGGCTCAGCCCCGGTTCCGGATCCGACCAGCGAGGATCACGTGCAGGGATCGATCACGGCGCCGCTGGTGATCGAGTACGCCGACTTCGAGTGCCCGCACTGTGCGGTGCTGAGCGGGCGGCTGGCCGCGCTGGCGGTGCGCCGCGTCTTCCGGCACTTCCCCGTGCGCTCGAGTCATCCCCGGGCCTGGTCGGCGGCCTGCGCCGCCGAGGCCGCCGGCTTGCAGGGCCGTTTCTGGGAGATGTACGATCTCCTGTTCGCCGACCAGGGAAGGCTCGAGGACCCGCATCTGTGGGAGCGGGCCCGTCGACTCGAACTGGATCTGGACCGCTTCGACGGCGATCGCCGCAGCGACGCGGTGCTGCTGCGCATCCGGAAGAATTTCCAGTCGGGCGTCAGGGCCGGCGTTGTCACCACGCCGACGCTGTTTGCCGGGACCCGCCGCCACGCCGGCCGGATCGACGCTGGGGAGCTTGACCGGCTCGTCGGAGGCACCTAAATCGTGATCGGCTGTCTGGCGAGCTGCGGCACAGGTTCGAAGGCCGGCAGATGCAGCGTAAAGACAGACCCCTGCGGGGTGCTGAGAACCGTGCAGCTGCCGGCGTGCCCCTTGCAGATCGCATCCGCGATGGCCAGACCCAGGCCGACGCCGCCGGCGGAACGTGTGCGTGCCGCATCGACCCGTGCGAAGCGGTCGAAGATGCGCTGAAGCGCCTCCGGCGGGATGCCACAGCCCTCGTCCTCGACCTCGATCAGCAGCCAGCCGGCTCCGGCGCTGCGGGCGCGAAGCTCGATGGCATCACCGGGCTGCGTGAACTTGACCGCGTTCTCCAGCAACGCGTCAAGGGCGGCACGCAGGCGCTGAGGGTCAAGCGGCAGCCGCCCGCAGGCGATCGAGCCGAGCTGCCATGCTCGCGGGGCCACCTCGGACCAACGCAGGAAGATGTCCTCAAGGAACGGCTCGATGTCGACCTGTTCGAACTGCAGGAAGTCGGGCTGATCAGCGGTGGCCAGCAGGAGCAAGCGCTCGATGATCGCGTCGATCCGGTCCAGCTCGTCGAGCGCCACCTCCAGCCCGGCCTCGTCGCCGCCCTGAGGGTGGATCAGCTCGAGGTGTCCGCGGGCGATCGTGAGTGGCGTGCGGAGCTCATGCGATGCGTCGTGGATGAACCGCTCCTGACGCTTGAGCAATGACCGCCGCTCCTCGGCTCGCTCCTCCGCGATCCGCAGGGCATCCACGCGGCGTCGGGCGTGCCAGACCATGGCCAGGAACATCGCCGCCATCAGCGGGACCTCGGTCAGCTCGCTCCAGAGCTGGATTCCGTCGAAGGCGTCGAGCAGGATCGAACCGCCGGTGACGGCCACGACGGCCGCGAGCAAGGTCAGGGTGCCACGCACCGGCCAGACGCGGAAGCCATAGACAATCGTCAGGCTGATCCAGACGAAGTGGAAGGGAATCGTCTCCCAGCTGGGCCAGACGATCATGGCCACGAAGTTGACGACCGCGAACGCGACCCAGAGAACCTCTACGCGGTAGCGGAGCAGCAGCGCCCGCGGGTCACGCGGCGGCGCGATAACCGGCATTTCGTACGGTCTCAATCGGAGCGTCGGGGCCCAGGCGCCGGCGCAGCCGGCGCACGCACACGTCGACCACGTTCGAACGGGGGTCGAAGTCGTACCCCCACACCTCGGAGAGCAGCCGCTCGCGGCTGATCACCTGCCCTACATGTTCCATCAGGAACTGCAGCAGGCGGAACTCCCGGTCAGAGAGGTCAGCCATGGTCTCGCCGACCCGCGCCCGCCGGGTGGCCAGGTCCAGCACCAGGCCGCCGACTCGGATGACGGCGGCGTCGTCGGGTACCCGCGCGCGGCGGAGGTGGACCCGGGCCCGCGCCAGCAGCTCATCCAGCGAGAACGGCTTGGCCATGTAGTCGACAGCGCCGAGCTCGAACCCCCGCAGCTTGGTCGCCAGATCGCTGCGGGCCGAGAGGATCAGCACGGGCAGCTCGGGCTGCTGGTGATGCAACTTGCGCAGGACCTCCAAGCCGTCGAGCCCGGGCAGCAGGAGGTCGAGGATGACCAGGCCGTAGCTGCCCTCGCGCGCCCGCGCGAGGCCCTGCTCGCCGTCATGGACCGCGTCGACAGTGAAGCCCTCGGCCCCGAACGCGCTGGCCAGAAACGCGCAGATCCGAGCTTCGTCCTCGACTATCAGTATGCGCACCACGCTTCCCCTCGAGTCGCTCGGCGAGACCATATCCGCCCCGAAGTGACTTGTAAATGACCGCGACATGACATCGCCGTCATCTGCCTCTCTGTTTATCCCCCCCGGCGATATGTTTGCCGGCGAGATGGAGAGATGGGAATGAGCGGGCACGCAAAGAGGGTGTTTGGGATCGTGGTCGGCACCGTCCTTGTCTGTCTGCTGCTCGGCCTCTACGTCGGCCTCTACCTGACGAACGTGCCTGGCTCCGCCTCCGCCTCGCAAACCTCCGCCGGCCGCCAGCTGTACCTCGCAGCCGTCCCAGCTGCAGCGCTCAACGACCCGCATCCCACCTGGGTCTCCTACTACGCCGTCGACGCCAACGGAGGCAACTGGCGTCACGTGACCACCTACACGCTTCCGGCGAACACGCTGGTACGCGTCACGATCTACCAGTTCGACTCCCAGACGGGGCTGCGCAACCCGTTCATCTCGCAGGCCACAGGCACCGTCGGCGGCAACTTCGTGCTCGACGGCAAGACGACGCAGGCGGTCGGTCCCGACACCGCCTCGCACGTGTTCGCGATCCCCGATATCGGGCTCTCGGTTCCGCTCGTCGGGATTCCGGACAGCGCCAAGAACCCGTGCAGCAACGCGCCGTGCGCGCTCAGCTTCGACCACACCACGACCACGTTCACGTTCCGCACGCCGGGGCGCGGCCTCTACCGCTGGCAGTGCTTCGTGCCGTGCGCGGCCGGGTTCATCGAAGGGTGGGGCGGACCGATGCAGACCGTCGGGTACATGGACGGCTTCATCAAGATCGCATGAGGCTCAGGCCGTGAACGAGATCAACCACTGGCGCCGCGTCGTGCTGTGGTGGCTGGGTGCGAGCGTGATCGCGACGCCGCTGGTCATCTTCGCCGCGGCGCCGGGGCTGCCGCCGGGCAACGGCTCGGTCGAGGCCTCCGGTCAGGTGGTCGACAACACGGTGCTGCTGGGGATTTCCACCCCGGTGGCGCTGGCGGTGCTCGTGTACTTCATCTACGCGTTGATCGCGTTCCGCGAGCGCCAGCCCGAGGCTGTGCTCGATGGGCCGCCGATCCGAGGCCACAGCCGGGTTCAGATGTGGTGGCTGGTCGGCACCACGACGATCGTCCTGTTCCTCGCCGGGTACGGCACGGTGCGGATGCTGGCCGACGGGTCCGGCGGCGGACAGGGGCCGAACCCGATCGCGGCTCCGGCGGGCTCCAGCGGCGCGCTGCAGGTACAGGTAATCGCCCAGCAGTGGAAGTTCGACTACCGCTGGCCGTCATACGGCGGCGTCGAGACGCCGACGCTCGAGCTCCCGGCCAACCGGACGATCGAGTTCCATGTCACCTCGCTCGACGTGATCCACTCGTTCTGGGCCTACGACCTGGGGGTGAAGGCGGACGCCAACCCCGGGACAGACAACATCGCCTACGTGACGACCAAGGGCCCACTGACCATCAACGTCCACTGCGCCGAGTTGTGCGGCGTCTTCCACGGCTACATGTACGAGACCGGTCACGTGGTGCCGCAGGCCCAGTTCGCCAACTGGATCGCGCAGCAGCAGCAGCAGTACGCACCCGCGACCAAGTCTCTGCCGCCGTATGCCAAGCAGTATTTCCCGGACCCACAGAGGAGAGGTGGATGAGCGCAACCACGATTTCAGCCGGCCGACGGCCCGCTTGGCGCGGGTTGATCGGATTCAACCTGCTGAGCGGGATCGTGCTGGCGATCGTCGGGTGGCTGATCGGCGACTTCGTCGGCCACCGGATTCACGCAAAAAGCATCGCCTACTACTCCGACCAATCGGGACAGAACGACATCGCGATCCTGCTCGGCTACCTGTTCGGCGTGATCGGCTTTCTCGTCGGGCTCGGGTTCGCCAACTATCCGATTCGCAGGATGCTCGGCCACCCGCCCACGCTGGCCGAGCACGAGAGCGAAGGCGAGGGGATCGGCCGCTACTTCCGCCTGTGTACCGATCACAAGGTCGTCGCGGTCCAGTACATCGTCGGGATCGGCGTCTTCTTCTTCGTCGGCGGCATCAACGCGATGCTGATCCGCACCGAGCTGCTGCAGCCCAACGTGCACGTGTTCGGGGCCAACCAGTACGTGACGCTGGTGGGGCTGCACGGGGCGATGATGATGGGAATAATGACCTCGGGCGTGCTCGGCCCGTTCGCCAACTGGCTCGTGCCGCTGATGATCGGCACCCGGCGGATGGCCTTTCCCCGGATCGAGTCGCTCACCTTCTGGCTATTGATGGCAGCCGGCGTGGTACTGGTCACCACGATCTTCCTGGGCGGCTTTCAGACCGGCTGGACCGGCTACCAGCCGCTCGGCGACCAGGGCACGGCCGGCTACGACGCGTATATCGGCTTCTTCGCACTCGTCGGAGTGTCGATGTGCCTGCTGGGCTTCAATCTGCTGGTCACGATCATCACGATGCGCGCGCCCGGAATGACCTGGACGCGGCTGCCGATCTTCGTTTGGAGCGTGCTGGCGACGGCCATCCTGATGCTGCTGGCCTCGCCGATGCTGATCGCCGCACTGCTGATGGGTGCGCTGGACAGGACGGCGCAGACCGCCTTTTACGTCGCCGGCAGCGGCGGCAGCTCGTACTTGTTCCAGAATTTGTTCTGGGTCTTCGGCCACCCTGAGGTCTACATCGTCGCGCTGCCGGGCTTCGGGATCGTGCTCGAGTTGCTGCCGGTGTTCTCACGCAAGCCGTTGTGGGGCTATCGCCTCGCCGTCGCCGGCATGCTCGGCGTGTCCCTGCTTAGCTTCTTCGTCTGGCAGCACCACCTGTTCGTGAGCGGCATCAACGCCGACCTGCGGCCGTTCTACATGCTTTCGACCGAGCTGATCTCGCTGCCCACCGGGTTCATATTCCTGTGCGCGATGGGCACGATCTGGCGGGGACGAATACGTTTCACCGTGCCGATGCTGTTCTGCCTGGCGTGGGTGTTCAACTTCCTGATCGGCGGGATCTCCGGAGTGTTCCTGTCAGACGTCCCGAGTGACGTGAGCACCCACGGCAGCTTCTTCTCGATGGCGCACTTCCACTACACGATCATGGGCGGTCTGGTGTTCACGCTGTTCGCTGCGATCTACTACTGGGCTCCGAAGATGATCGGGTTCAAGTTCAACGAGCGCCTGGCCAAGATCCACTTCTGGACGCTGTTCATCGCGTTCAACTCAACCTTTGCGCCGCTGTTCGCGCTCGGCATTTTGGGGCAGCCACGGCGAGTGGTCACTTACCCGACGCACCTGCAGGCGCTCAACATCTGGGTGTCGGTGTCGGCATTTGTGATCGGACTCTCGATGCTCGTTTTCCTCTACAACTTGGTCTGGTCGATGCTCCTCAAGCGAGAACCGGCCGAGGACAATCCCTGGCACTCGAAGTCCGCGGAGTGGCAGCTGCCCACGCCGGTCCCGCTGCACGACTTCGACCGGTTCCCCGTGTTCGGCGACGATCCGTATCCATACGGGGTCGAGCCGGCCGGAGGGCGGACTCTGGCGCCTGCGGGGGGTGGGGCGTAGCCCATGGAGGCTTCTGCATCAGCACCTACCCACCCAAAGATCGAGCTCGAGCCGCCCGAGTGGCAGCCGCGGGCGAACTGGGTGGCCGGCCGCCTGCTCTGCGGCGCGGCCGCCTTCTTTCTCGTGTCCTTCGTGTTTGCCTACTTCTACCTGCGCTCGCTCGACAGCAACAAGGGCTGGAAGATCGGACAGGTCAATCCGTCGATCGGGCTTGGGGTGGCGATCGTGCTGGTGCTGGTGCTGAGTGCCGCGTCGCTGCGGGCCGCCGCAACACGCCCGGAGCTCGCTCTCACAGCGGGCGCCGCGGCACTCGGGCTCGTACTCCTCGCAGTGATTCTCCAGGTGGTCCAGTGGACGACCCTCGGATTCGGCCCGGCCAGCGGGGGTTACGCCAGCGTGTTCACCGGTTGGACCGCGTACTACTCGGTGTTCGCGCTGGTCTGCGCGTACTGGATCGAGACACAGGTCGCCACGGTCTGGCGTCGGCGTCGTCACGGCGTGGAGGTGATCCGAGCTGAGGTGCTGACCGATACCGAGGTCGTGCGCTCCGGACTGGAGGCGTGCTCGTTCTTCTGGACGTTCTACGTCGCCAACGGCGTGCTGTTGTTCGTGCTGCTCTATCTCCTCTGAGCATGAGCTGGCACGGCTGGTCTATCGAACCCCCGCTGGCCTACGTAGCGGTGGCAGCGCTGCTCTACTGGCTCGGCGGTCGCGGTTATGGGCGCTCCGAAGGCAGGCGCTTGCGCACGGCGTCATTCGTGACCGGTCTAATCACGATCGTGGTTGCGCTCGAGTCGCCGCTCGACGGCTACGCGGAGCAGCTGTTCTGGGTGCACATGCTCCAGCACGTGCTGCTTCTGACGGTCGCGCCGCCCCTTATTTTGCTCGGCCGTCCATGGCCACGGATGTGGCGCGCACTCCCGCTGCAGTCCCGCGCGAAGGCCGGACGAGCCCTGGCACGAGCCGGTTGGACCGCTCCGCTGCGGGCGCTGGCGCGTCCAATTCCGGCCTGGGTGCTGTTCAACGCTTCGATCATCGCCTGGCACATCCCGGGCGCCTACAACGCGACCCTGAGCTCGAGCACGATCCACGACCTGGAGCACGCGATGTTCTTCTTCACCGGCCTGCTGTTCTGGGCGCGCGTGATCGACCCCGGCCCGTTGCGCCCGCGCCTGATCTGGCCGGCGCGGATCGCCTACGTGGTCGGCGCAATGGTGATCGGGTGGGCGCTCGCGATCACCCTGGTACTGGTTCCCGAGCCACTGGTCGCCCACTACGCGGCGTTTGCGCACCGTCCCGGCGGGATCTCGGCGTTGACCGACCAACAGCTCGCTGCGGGAATGATGTGGGTGCCCGGCTCGCTCTCGTACACGGCCGCGATGATGCTCGGCATCTATCGCTGGCTCGATCCCGAGAGCGGGACCGCTTCGCGCCGTCCGGCGCTCACCACCTGAGGAGGACTGACAGTCAGATGCCACCGATTCCGTTCGCCGACAACTTTCTCGCCGGCTCGCTGCTCACGCTCCTGGTGCCGGTCGGTCTCGTGATCGTGCTCACGATTTGGTACCTGGTGGTGGTGAGGCGCGTGCCCGAGGACACGCCGGTGTCCTCGGCCTCGCGGCCGCCAGCCGAGGTCGTGGCCGCGGCTCCGGACTCCGAGAGCACCCCGGCCGGGCCGCCAGTGGGCGAATCTTGATTCCGGGCGGAGTCAGCGCGGAGGCTCGGGCGCCCAGACGCCGAATCGCAGCCGCGGCGATCGCGGCCGTTTTGGTGGTCGCGGCGCTGGTCGGAGTCGGCATCGGGGCGGGATCACACTTCCTGCTCGCCAAGCCGTCGGAGCCCGCAAGCGCGGAGCCCGCGGCGCTGCGAGGTGAGGCGACGTGGGCAGCGGGCGCGCGGCCCGCCCCTGCGATCACGACACTGCACGACCAGAGCGGCCGGCTCTTCTCGCTGCGCTCGCTGCGCGGGCGCACCGTGGCGATGGTCTTCTTCGACTCCCACTGCGCTCAGGCGTGTCCGCTCGCCGGTCGCGCGCTCGCCGCCGCCGAACGCTCGCTCCCTGGAACGCAGCGGCCCGTGCTGGTCGTGGTCAGCGTCAACCCACTCGATACCCCGGCGAGCACCCGCGCGGCGGCGCGGAAGTGGGGGCTGGCGCGGGTGGCAGCATGGCACTGGCTGCGGGGTCCTCACCCGGAACTCAGCCGCGTCTGGAAGGCCTACCGCATCTTTGTCGCGCCGCCCAGGAACGGGGACATCAGCCACACCGAGGCCCTGTACCTGATCGATCGCCGCGGTTACGAGCGCTCGGGCTACGTTTACCCGTTCGTACCCCGTTTCGTCGCGCAGGACCTGCGCAAACTGGCCGGTGAGAGCGCGGGTCGAACCGGATGAGCGCGTCCGAGATCGTCCAGCCCCTCCCGCCGGCTTCCGCAGCTCGCCCATTTCGCGCATCGGCGCTCGCATCGACCTGGCGTGACTACCTCACGCTGACCAAGCCCCGCATCATGTCGCTGCTGGTGCTGACCGCCGTATGTGCGATGGTCGCTGCCGCCGGGGGGAGCCCAGCGCCGGTGCCGCTCGCGGCGCTTGTCCTCGGCGGCGCGCTGGCATGTGGCGGAGCGAGCGCACTGAACCACGTGCTCGACCGCGATATCGACCGCCTGATGGGTCCGCGCACCGCCTCGCGGCCGGTGGCCGCCGGCCGGATCTCACCCGCCGCCGCCACGGTCTTCGGGCTGGTGCTCTCGGCGCTCTCGTTCGCCGTGTTGACCGAGTTCGCGAACGTGCTGAGCGCCACGCTGTCGGTGAGCGGAGGCGTGTTCTACGTCGTCGTCTACACGCTCGTGTTGAAGCGCACCACCTCCCAGAACATCGTGATCGGGGGAGCGGCCGGGGCATTCCCCCCGCTGGCCGGCTGGGCGGCGGCGAGCGGCCGGCTCGGGATCGGCGCCGGCTACCTCTTCGTGATCGTGCTGTTGTGGACTCCGCCGCACTTCTGGGCCCTCGCGCTACTGCTGTCCCGCCACTACGCAGCCGCCGAGGTGCCGATGATGCCCGTCGTGCGCGGTAATGAGGCGACGGCGCGCCAGGTGCTCATGTACGCGGTCGCGCTGCTCGCGGTCACGCTGGTCCCCGGAGCGCTCGGAACATTCGGCGCCATCTACGTGATCGCAGCCGCGATCCTCGGGGTCGTGCTCTGCGTGCTCGCCTGGCGGCTGGCTCACGACAGCACGCCGGCCAAGGCCGGCGTGCTGTTTCACTTCTCGTTGCTTTATCTGGCGCTGCTCTTCGCCGCGGTGGCCGTCGACGCCGCGCTGCGCTGAGGCAAGAGCTTCTAGACGCTCAGCTCAGGCGCACGACTGTACCCGCGGTATCCGCCGTGTGCCGGCTGTTCGCCGGCATGCGCACGTGTACGCCTCGATGTGTGGCGGGGGATCGGTGCCGACCTCGCACGGTCGGTCACGATGCCCCATCCCAGCAGCGACAGGATGGTGGTGACGATGGCTAGGGCCAGTACGGCATTCAGAATCAGCAGGATGGTCATCGGGTGTCCTTCGATGGGGGACAGGAGGTTGAGAGGACCATGGTTCCCAGATCGGGTAAGACCAACGTGAGATTCGACTTAGGAGGCGTCAGGAATTTGGTTGTGGTGAGATGGTGTAGTTCCACTCGCTGTGGAACTGTTCGGGTGTGAGGTTGACTGCCGCGAGCTGGGCGGGTGGGATCTTGATCCCGCGCTCGTAGGTGTTCT
>JBPCMW010000089.1:0-16064 GCA_051001875.1 Solirubrobacteraceae bacterium
GTCCTCGAGAGCGTGCTTCTCCAGCTCCAGCGCGATGTCGAGCAGCGGGTTGGTGCCGGTCACCTCGAAGACGTCGTCGCAGGCCGACTTGATGATCTTGGCGCGCGGGTCGTAGTTCTTGTAGACCCGGTGGCCGAAGCCCATCAGCCGCTCGTCACCCGCCTTCACACCGGCGATGAAGTCCGGGATGTTCTCCTTGGCCTCGATCCGGCGCAGCATGCGCAAAACCGCCTCGTTGGCGCCGCCGTGGAGCGGGCCGTACAGCGCGGCGACGCCGGCCGCCACCGCGGAGTAGGGATCGACCTGGGAGGAGCCGACCGCACGCACCGCGGAGGTGGAGCAGTTCTGCTCGTGGTCGGCGTGGAGGATGAACAGGATGTCCAGCGCTCGCGACAACCGGGGATCGGGCTCGTACTTGAGCTCGGTCATCTTGTAGATCATCCCGAGGAAGTTCCCTGCGTAGGACAGGTCGTTGTCGGGATATACGTAGGGCATGCCCCGGTTGTGCCGGTAGGAGAACGCCGCCAGCGTGGGCATCTTGGCCAGCAGGCGGATCACCTGCAGGTAGCGAACCTGCTCGTCCTTGATCGCGTTGGCCTCCGGATAGAAGGTCGAAAGCGCGCCGACGGAAGCCAGCAGCATCCCCATCGGGTGAGCGTCGTAGCGGAAGCCCTGCATGAACTCCTTGATGTTCTCGTGCACGAACGTGTGAATCGTGATCTAGTGCGTCCACTCGTCAAGCTGCTTCTGGGTGGGCAGCGCGCCATGAATCAGGAGATAGGCGACCTCGAGGTAGTTCGACTTCTCGGCCAGTTGCTCGATCGGATAGCCGCGGTACTCGAGGATCCCCTTCTCGCCGTCGATGAACGTGATCGCAGAGCGGCACGAGGCGGTCGCCATGTATGCCGGGTCGTAGGTCATCAACCCGAAGTCCTCGTCGTCGACCTTGATGTTGCGCAGCTCGGTCGCCCGGATCGTCCCGTCCTCGATCGGAACCTCGTACTGCTTTCCGGTCCGGTTGTCGGTGATGCTGAGGGTGTCGTTCGACGTGTCTGCGCCGGCACCATCCTGCTGCTGAGTCTCCGTCGTCATGGCACTCCTCTCGCGATGGCCGAGTGGTCCCACGGCCGTCTGAGCAGCGCGGCAACCAGTTCGAGACTCTAGCGGCGAGAAGCCGCCGCTTGGGCAGTGACCGAGCGCGGCCTACGGATCCGTCACGACCGCCGCCGCGATCGCGATCACGACCAGGACGAAGCTCAGACCCATCACGGCGCGCGCTCCCCCGGCGTTGCCGGGGAAGGCCGGTCGGGTCAGGCCGACGGCGGCAAGGGCGACGGCGTATAGGGCGAGGAACCCGCCGGCGATGTAGAACGGTGCCTTCGATGGCTCGGCGGCGGCGAGAATCAGCGACAGCACGGCGCGAGCCTATCCAATCCGGCTCGCGTCCGGCGCACCCGCGGGCCTCGCGTCCGGGGCGCCTGGGGGAGGCGCATAGGGCGCACCGGCGCGGCCGCCCTCATACCGGCTTTCGGTGGCGGCCCGCTGCCCCTGGTAGTGGCTGCCGAGGTCGGGACTTCCGTACGGGCGCTGCGCGGGCCGGTCCAGCGACATGAAGGACAGCTGCGCGATCTGAAGCCCGGGATACAGCTTGATCGGGATCCGGGTCAGGTTGTTCAGCTCCAGCGTCAGCGTGCCCTTCCACCCCGGGTCGCAGAAGCCCGCGGTCGCGTGCACGATCAGCCCGAGCCGGCCGATCGAGCTCTTGCCCTCGATCCGGGCCACGATGTCGTCGGGCAGCTCGACCCACTCAAGCGTCCGCCCGAGACAGAACTCCCCCGGGTGGATGACAAACGACTCGTCGCGCCCGATCACCACCTCCTCGGTCAGCCCCGAGGGCGGCTCACGCAGATCGATGGCCGACGCCCGGTGGTTGTGGAACACGCGGAACGAATCTCCCAGGCGCAGATCGACGCTCGCCGGCTGAACCAGCTTCGGGTCCCACGGATCGATGCGGATCCGGCCTTCCTGCACGAACTTCAGGATCGTTCCGTCGGACAGAACCGAGGCGGGTGCGTCAGTCATCGCCGCAAGTCTGCCAGGGAACGCGGACTTCAGGCGGATTCAGAGTCAACCGGCGCGGCAGCGCTCAGTGACCCAGAGTGCGGGCCCGAGCCCGGACGGTGCGCACCCGTGCCGGGGGCAGTGGCACGGGATCGCCATGCGGCCCGCGGCGTGGACGGCGAGGAAACGGCTTGGGCGGGTGCGGACGGTGCCGCTTCACCCCGCCGTCGTCGTCGCCCGCCTGTGCATCTTCGGGCTCCTGTTTGATCGCCCACCAGACAAGATAGATCAGCGCCGCAAGCGGAATCTTCAGCGCGAGCATTAGCCAGATGAATCCCCAGGTCAAGGCGCGGCCGATGCTACCCGGATCGGGCGCCGATGTCACGCCCTGTGTGCACGGCGCTCTCTAATCGCGAAGCGCGACGGGCTTCTCGGTGAAGCTCGTGATCCGCTGAAGCTCTCCCACACGCTCCGAGATCTCCTCGCTGGTCAGCCGGGCGACCCGCTCGGTGCCGAACTCCTCCACGTTGAAGGAAGCCAGCGCTGTGCCGTAGGCCATTGCCCGGGCGAGCAGCTCGTGATCGAGCTCCTCCCGCGGGTGGGCGGCGACATAGCCGACAAACCCGCCGGCGAAGCTGTCGCCGGCGCCGGTTGGGTCGACGACGGTTTCCAGCGGAAAGGCCGGCAGCGCGAAGAAACCTTCCTCGGTGATCATCGCGGCGCCATATTCACCCTGCTTGGCGACGACGACGCTGGGTCCCCACTCGCGGATCTTCCGGGCTGCGCGGACGATGTTTGGCTCCTGCGTGAGCTGGCGCAGCTCGGCGTCGTTGAGCAGCAGGCAGTCTACGCCGGAGATCGTCTCGATCAGCGACTCGCGAGCGATGTCGATCCACAGGTTCATCGAGTCGAGCGCGACGAAGCGGGCGTTCTCGCACTGGGCGCGAACCTCCCGCTGAAGGTCCGGCTGGATGTTGGCCAGGAACAGCACGTCGGCCGCCCGCGACTCCGCGGACAGCTTGGGCTGGAAGTCGGCGAAAACGTTCAGCTGCGTGTCCAGCGTCTCGCGACTGTTCAAGTCCCACCCGTAGACACCGCGCCAGAAGAATGTCTTGCCGCCTTCCACGCGCTCGATGTCATCGGTCTTCACCCCGCGCGCTTCGAGCACCGCGAGCTCCTCGGCCCCGAAGTCGTCGCCGACCGGCCCGACCACCCTGACCTGATCATTGAAGAACGAGGCCGCGAGGGCAAAGTGCACGGCGGACCCGCCGAGCATCCGCTCGCGAGTTCCGAACGGGGTGGTGACCGCGTCATAGGCGATGGAGCCGACAACCGTGACCGACATAGGGCGCGGAGCGTAGCGGCGGGCGGGTGTCGGCGTGGCGCGGGTTACGCGCGGTGCGCCCGGGGAGAACCACAGCTGTGCCGGATCCGCTCCCCCTCAGGGTCATAGAGCGGTTCCGCCACAACCTGGCCCGGGACCCAGGTGCCGAAGATGTCGATCTCGACCGGCGTCCCCAGGGCGACGGTCGCTGGCAGGTAGGCGTACGCGATCGACCGCTTGACGGTGTAGCCGTAGCCCCCGCTGGTGACCCGGCCTCGGATCTCGCCCTCGACACGGACCGGCTCGTTGCCGAGCGCCACCGACAACTCGTCGTCCAGGACGATGCAGCGCAAGCGACGCGTCGGCTCGGGCAGCGCATCAGAGCCGATGTATGCCTTGTCGGTGCGCACGGCGAACGCGAGGCCGGCCTCAAGCGGTGTCTCGTCCGGCGTGATGTCGGCCGCCCAGACGCGGTAGCCCTTCTCCAGGCGCAGCGAATCGATCGCGCGGTAACCGCAGGCGCGCAGGTCGAATGGCTGGCCGGCCTCCCACAGCGTGCGCCACAGTCCCGCGCCGTACTCCGTCGGGCAGTAGAGCTCCCAACCGAACTCGCCGACGAAGGTCACGCGCAGCGCGCGCACCGGCACATCGCCGACGGCGATCTCGCGCATTCGCATGTATCCGAAGTCGAGCGGGTCTCCAGTCAGCGTCGAGAGGATCGCGTGTGCGCGCGGGCCCCACAAGCCGAAGCAGGACCAGCGCGCGGTCACGTCGCTCACCCGAACGGAGCCGTCATCTGGCAGGTGCCGGCGGATCCAGCTGGCGTCGTGGTTACCAAACGCCGTCCCGGTGACGATCGTGAACACGTCCGGCGCCACCCGGGTCACGGTGAAGTCGCATTCGATCCCGCCGCGGCGGTTGAGCATCTGTGTGTAGGTGATGGCTCCGACGTCCCGCGCCACCCGGTTGTCGCATAGGTGTTCGAGCAGCTCGGCGGCGCCCGGGCCGCCGAGCTCGAGCTTGGCGAACGAGGACTCGTCGAACAGCCCCGCCGCCTCGCGGGTGGCGCGATGCTCGGCGCCGATCGCCGGCGACCAGTGCATCCCCGCCCAGCCCCGGGGCCGTAGCGCTTCATCGCCGCTCGACGCGTTGGACTCGTACCAGTTGACCCGCTCCCAGCCGGACTTCTCGCCGAACGACGCGCCGTTCTGCAGGTGCCATCCGTAGGCGCTCGAGACCCGCAGGGGACGGCCCGCCTTGCGCTCGTGACCCGGATAGCGAATGTCGTAGTAGGTCTCGTAGACCTCCTTGGCCCGCTTGAGCGTGTAGGCGGGGGAGCGGTAGTGCGCTCCGAAGCGCCGGATGTCCATCTCCCATACGTCGACCCCCGGCTCGCCCGCGGCGATCCACTCCGCCATCACCTTTCCGATCCCCCCCGCGCCGGCGAGCCCGTGCGCGCAGAATCCGGCGGCCACGAAGAAGCCGGCCACCTCACTCTCGCCCAGACAGAACTCGTTGTCGGGCGTGAACGCCTCGGGTCCGTTGATCAGACGGGTGACCTTGACCTCCTCCGCCATCAGGGGAACTCGGCGCGCTGAGTTATGCGCGATCTCCTCGAAGCGCGGCCAGTCCTCCTCCAGCAGGCGGCCGTTGAAGTCCGGCGGGATCCGGTCGACCAGGTGCTGGTCGAGCGCCCAGGGCGCGCTGTTGCGTTCGTAGCCGCCCATCACCAGCCCGCCGCCCTCCTCGCGGAAGTAGATCAGCAGGTCGGGGTCGCGCAGGGTGGGCAGATGCTCACCGAGGGTGCGCTCCCGGAACGGCTGCGTGACCAGATACTCGTGCGCGAAGGGGACGATCGGCACGCGCGCTCCGGCCATCCGGCCGATCTCGGCGGCGAACATGCCGCCCGCGTTGACCACGACCTCGGCCTCGATGTCGCCCCACTCCGTCTGAACTCCCCGCACTCGCCCTTCCGCGACGGAGATCCCGGTGACGCGGGTGTGCGTAAACACCCGGCAGCCCCCGGCGCGCGCGCCCTCGGCGAGGGCGTAGGTCAGCTGCGAAGGGTCCAAGTAGCCGTCGGTGGCCAGGTACGACGCACAGCGCACCCCGTCGGTGACCATCAGCGGAAACAGCTCGCGCGCCTCTACCGCCGACAGCAGCTCGAGCGGCAGACCGAACGTCTTCGCCCAGGCGACCTGGCGCATCACCTCCTGCTCGCGCTCCGGCGTGCAGGCCAACCGGATGCCGCCGCACTCCACCCATCCGCACTCGAGCTCGCGATAGAGCGCGACCGAGTCCATCATCAGCCGCGTCAGCGACACGCTCGAGCGCAGCTGGCCGACCAGCCCGGCGGAGTGGAACGTCGAGCCGCTGGTCAGCTCGTTGCGATCGAGCAGGACGACATCCCGCTCCCCGAGCTGGGCCAGGTGGTAGGCGATCGAGGCGCCACCGACGCCCCCGCCGATGATCACGACCCGGACCCGTGAGGGCAGTTCACGCGGCCGCACCATCTCAGCCCCCTCGCCGCCGAGCCCACAGCGCCCAGGCGGCGATCGATGTCGCATCCGACAGGTCAGCGGGCATCTCCGCGATCGGCCGTGAGCGGACGACGATCTCCTCGTCGTCGTCGCTCTGCCCCTCGGCGGGGAACAGATCGCGCGCCTCGAACACGTGAACGCGCTCGTTCGAGTACGCGGGCGCGGCCCAGAAACTGCCCACCGCCTGCCACAAGCGCGCGGCCAGCGAGCATTCCTCACGGGGCTCCCGGGCCGCCGCAACCGCCGCGCCCTCTCCCGGCTCGAGGCACCCGGCGGGAAGCTCCACCGTGAGGTCCGGTGCCCCAGGCCGGCGTTGCACCACGACCACCAGCTCGTGCTCGGAGAGCGCGACGATCGACACCGATTCCGGATGGCGGACAAAGGTCGTCCTCATGCGCGGGCGCTCGCCAGCCACTGGTCGAAGTGCGGGTCCGAGGCCTTGGCATGCAGGCGCTCGAAGTGCTTGGACGCGTAGTCGTCGAAGTCGAAGTCGAGCTCTGAGATCACCGACTGGACGACCCCCCAGGCCGCCTCGCGGGCGTCGGACATGATCCGCATCAGCGCGAGCGCGGCGCGGCGCCCCTCGGTGGCCGGGACACCGAAGTAGGCGCCGAGCAGACGGTCCTCGGCCGCCGCGTCGAACTCGTTGTTGACCGCGAGGTTGCCCAGATCGAACAGGTGGTGACCCATCCCGGCGTACTCCCAGTCGACGAGCACGATCCGCGGGCCACTCGACCCCGGCGAGGGACCGCCCCTTGGCGCGAGCGCCAGCAGGTTGGCCGGCAGCAGGTCGTCATGGCACGGGACCGGGCGATCGAGTGGGAGCACCTCGGCGATCCGCCCCGCGAGCTCCTGGGTCGGCGCGTAGGCGTCGGGCAGCTCGCCCCCGCGCTCGCCCACGATCGCCGCGTATTGCTCCAGGAGCTCCGGCACCCAGAAGCGCGCTGGCAGGTCCGCGCCGGACTCGTGGAACGCGCGGAGCGCTTCTGCGACCGCCTCGGGATTGGCCCTCAGTCCATCTGGATCGACCGGGTCACACACGAGGAAGTCCGTGACCAGGCAGCGATCGTCCCCCGCGGCGACCGCGGGAGCGAACCCCAGCCCGGCGGCCGTCTGGTTGGCCAGACGCTCGGCCTCCCGGCTGATCCCGAGCAGACCGGTGTTCCGGCCTGGGAGCCGGACGACGTAGTCGCGCTGGCCGAACCGCACGCGGAAGTTGCGGTTGGTGATCCCGCCCTCCAGCGGCTGGGGCGATCCGGCCATGGTCCCCAACCGCTCCTGAAGCCGATCCACGATCTCTATCAGCTCCGCCATGGGGGAAACCTATTGCACCGTCCGACGGCTGGCGATTAAGGCTCGCTTCCTATACCTTCAGCCGCGCGATGACGCTCGAGGAGCTGAAGCTGCAGGTGGGGCGCGGCGAGGTCGACACCGTCCTGCTCGCCCTGACCGACATGCAGGGACGGTTACAGGGCAAGCGGCTGACCGCTCGCCATTTCCTCCAGGAGGTCGCCGAGCACGCTGCCGAAGGCTGCAATTACCTGCTGGCGGTAGATGTGGAGATGAACACGGTCGAGGGATACGAGATGTCCTCGTGGGAGCGCGGCTACGGCGACTTCGTGATGCGCCCGGACCTCGACACACTGCGACCGGTGCCATGGCAGGAGGGAACGGTGCTGTGTCTGGCCGACCTCGCCTGGGCCGATGGCTCCGACGTGGTCGCCTCCCCGCGGCAGGTACTGCGCGCCCAGCTGGCGCGACTGGCCGAGCGTGGCTGGAGCACCAACGCCAGCACCGAGCTTGAGTTCCTGGTCTTCCGCGACACCTACGAGCAGGCGTGGCATCAGGCCTACCGCGACCTCGAGCCGGCGAACCTCTACAACATCGACTATTCGCTGCTCGGGACCGCCCGGATCGAGCCGCTGATCCGGCGCATCCGCAACGCGATGGACGGCGCCGGGCTGGAGGTCGAGAACTCCAAGGGCGAGTGCAACCTCGGCCAGCACGAGATCAACTTCCGCTATGCCGACGCGCTGCGTACCGCCGACGACCACTCGATCTACAAGAACGGGGCCAAGGAGATCGCCGCCCAGGAGGGGATGTCGATCAGCTTCATGGCCAAGTTCAACGAGCGCGAGGGCAGCTCGTGTCACATCCATTTCTCGCTCGCCGACGCCGAGGGTGCTGTGTTCGCCCGTGACCGTGCGACCTTCGAGCACTTCCTGGCCGGGCAGCTGGCCTGCTTGCGCGAGCTGACGCTGTTCCTGGCTCCGAACGTCAATTCCTACAAGCGCTACGCAGAGGGGTCGTTCGCGCCGACCGCGGTGGCCTGGGCGGAGGACAACCGCACCTGCGCCCTCCGCGTGGTCGGCCACGGCGCAGCGCTGCGCTTCGAGAACCGCGCCGGGGGCTCGGATCTGAACCCGTACCTGGCTCTGAGCGCGATCATCGCCGCTGGATTGCACGGGGTGCAGGAGGGGCTCGAGCTCGAGCCGGCCTACCGCGGCAATGCCTACAAGGCCACCGACAAGCCCCGGCTGCCCGGGAGCCTGCGGGACGCGCGGGATCTGTTCGGGGCCAGCGAGGTCGCCCGGGCCGCGTTCGGCGAGGACGTCGTGACCCATTACGTGCACGCCGCCGACATCGAACTCGACGCCTTCAACGCTGCGGTCACCGACTGGGAGCGCTTCCGCGGATTCGAGCGGCTGTGAGCCACGTCGCGTCGCTGGACTCAGTGGCGTCGCTGGAGACGGTGTTCGCTCCCGTGCATTCGCAGACCGCGTTCGAGGAGACGGTGGAGCGGCTGGGAACGGCGATCCGGCTCGGCCTGCTGCCCCCCGGGACCCGCCTGCCGGCCGAGCGCGAGCTGTGCGAGAAGCTCGGCATCGCGCGCTCAACGCTCCGCCAGGCGCTCGTCGCGCTGGCCCAGAGCGGGCATCTGCGCGCCACTCGGGGGCGCGGGGGCGGCACCTTCGTCGCCGATCCCCAACCGCCGGCGCGGCCACCGTCGCGCTCGCTGCTGGCCTCGTGGCGCGCGGTGTGCGACGAGCGGATGGCGGTCGAGGTCGGCGTCGCGGTCCTCGCCGCCGAGCGCGCGGGCCAGAGCAGCCTCAACGCGCTGGAGGAACTTGTGGTCGCGCTCGACGGGACGCTCGAGGACTTTCCCGCCTACCGCCAGCTTGACGTTCGCTGGCACGTCACGCTGGCCGAGGCGACCGCGAGCCCCCGTCTGGTTACCGCGATGACCGAGGTGCAGGGCGTGATGACCGAGTTGATCTCCCACATCGCCCATCCCCCCGAAGTGCTCGATTCAGCCAACGCCCAGCATCGGCAGGTACTCGCTGCGGTCCGCCGCCGGGACGAGCCGGCCGCTGCCCGAGAGATGACCGAGCACCTGCGCGGAACGGAGCATGTGCTGGCGGGCCTGCTGCCAAATGGGTGAAACACCTTGACTTCCGTCGGGGCCCGGACATATGGTTCCGGCGCTAAGGACGGATCATCAGACCTTTATCCCGGGGAGGGACGTTGAATGGCGACTGGTGAGGCGACGCTTACCGCCGACGAGCAGAGGCTCGCCGAGCTCGGCTACAAGCAGGAACTCAAGCGCGGCTGGAGCAGCTTCTCCAACTTCGCCATCTCGTTCTCGATCATCTCGGTGCTGGCCGGCTGCTTCACGAGCTTTGGACAGGCATTCAACAACGGCGGTCCGGTCGCGATCTCGATCGGCTGGCCGGTGATCAGCCTGCTGGTCCTGTCCGTCGCCTTCTCGATGTCCGAGCTCGCCTCCGCCTACCCCACGGCCGGCGGGATCTACTACTGGGCTTCCAAGCTCGGGGGCGCCGGTTGGGGATGGTTCACCGGCTGGTTCAACCTGATCGGCCTGGTCGCCGTGGTGGCCTCGGTCGACTACGCGGCAGCCAGCTTCCTGCAGTACCTGCTCGGCCTTTACAACGTGAACTTCATCTTCAACTTCGCCTCCACGAACGTGCATTACGGCGCCCACGTGGTGTTTGCGCTGTTCGCGCTGATCCTGCTGATCCACGGACTGATCAACGTCTTCTCCGGCCACCTGGTGTCGATCTTCAACGGCGTTTCGGTGTGGTGGCACGTGATCGGCGTCGCGATCATCGTGGTGATCCTGGTCGCGGTGCCCAGCCACCACTCGAGCTTTTCCTACGTGTTCGGCCACCGCTCGTACGGCCTCGGCGGCTTCAGCCACGGCATGTACTGGTTCTACATCCTGCCGTTGGGCTTCCTGCTGACGATGTACACGATCACCGGCTACGACGCCTCGGCCCACGTTTCCGAGGAGACCCACGGCGCCAGCGAGGCAGCGGCCCGAGGCGTGTGGCGCTCGGTGGCCTACTCGGCGATCATCGGCTGGATCGTGCTGCTGGCGCTGACCTTCGCCGTTCAGCAGAAGCAGATCAGCGCGATCAGCAGCGCCGGCTTCCCCGCGCTGGCGATCATCACCGGCGCGCTCAGCTCGGCCGCCGCCAAGGCCGTGATCCTGATCTCCACGATCGGCCAGCTGTTCTGCGGGATGGCCTGCGTGACCAGCGCGTCGCGGATGACCTTCGCCTTCTCCCGCGACGGGGCGATCCCCGGGCACCGCCTGTGGCGAAAGCTGGGCGGCAACGGCACGCCGACGTATGCCGTGCTGTTCGTGAGTGTCGCCGCGCTGGTCGTCACGCTGCCGGCCTACTTCCCGAACTCGGCCGGCTTTCCGGTGGCCTTCTTCGCCGTAACCGCGATCGCGGTCATTGGCCTGTACATCGCCTACACGATTCCCGTGTTCCTGCGCTGGCGGATGGGCGACAAGTTCCAGCCCGGCCCCTGGACGCTCGGCAACAAATACCGCTGGCTGAACCCGATCGCGTTCACCTGGGTCGCCCTCTGCGTGGTGATCTTCTGCCTGCCCACCAGCCAGGCCGGCGTGTTCTTCAAGTCCGGCTTCACCTGGTCCTCGGTCAACTACGCGCCAATCGTGACCATCGGCGTGATGCTCGCGGTGACGATCTGGTACCTGGTCTCGGCCAAGAACACGTTCAAGGGCCCGGTCAACACGCTGGAGTTCGCCGACGACGGGGTGACGGTCGCCCAGCCGGGGCCCGGGGTTGCCTGAGGGCACGCTGGAGGTCCTGGAGCCCGCCACCGAGGCGGTGCTCCAGGTGCTCCCGCGGGCCGGCGCCGACGAGGTCGACGCCGCGGTCGCGCGGGCCACGGCGGCGTTCGGGGGCTGGCGTGCCATGGCCCCCGGCGAGCGCGCCGCCCACCTGTATGCACTCGCCGACGCGCTCACCTCTCACCGGGACGAGCTCGCCCTGCTGGAGGCGCGCAACGCCGGCAAGCCGATCGCGGACGCCCGGGGCGAGATGGAGATGGTGGCCGCCACGTTCCGCTACTACGCCGGCGCGCCTGAGCGGCTGCTCGGGGACACGATCCCCGTCGCGGGCGGTCAATCCTGGACCGTGCGGGAGCCGCTGGGAGTAGTCGGGCTGATCGTGCCGTGGAACTTCCCGCTCACGATCGCGGCGTGGAAGCTGGCGCCGGCGCTGGCCGCGGGCAACACGGTGGTGCTCAAGCCGGCCGAGCTGACCCCGCTCAGCGCCCTGCGCTTCGCCGAGATCGCCGCCGAGGCCGGGCTCCCCGATGGCGTCGTCAACGTGGTCGTGGGCCCCGGTCGGACGTGCGGGCAACGGCTGGTCGAGCACCCCGACGTCGCCAAGATCGCGTTCACCGGATCAACGGAGGTCGGCCGTTCAATTGCCGCCGGCGCCGCCGCGACGATCAAGCGGGTGACCCTGGAGCTGGGCGGCAAGTCGCCGAACCTCGTATTCGCGGACGCGGATCTGGAGGCGGCGGCCGCGGCGGCCCCGGGTGCGGTGTTCGGCAACGCCGGCCAGGACTGCTGCGCGCGCTCGCGGATCCTCGTCGAGGCGTCGGTGCTCGACCGGTTCTTGGGGCTGCTGGAGCCCGCGGTGAGCGCGATCCGCGTCGGGGATCCGCTCGCGCAGGAGACCGAGATGGGGCCACTCATCTCCGCGGGCCAGCGGGAGAGCGTGTCGTCGTTCATCGACGGCGAGTCGCCGGTCGCCTTCCGCGGCAGCGCCCCGGACGGGCCCGGTTACTGGTTCCCACCCACGGTCCTGTGTCCGGTGCAACCGGATGCCCGGGCGGCCCGCGAGGAGATCTTCGGCCCGGTGGCGACCGTCATCCCGTTCCACGACGAAGAGGAAGCCGTGCGCTTGGCCAACGACACGATCTACGGTCTGTCCGGTTCGATCTGGACCCAGAACGGAGCGCGAGCGCTGCGCGTCGCGCGGGCGATCGACACGGGAGTGCTGTCGATCAACTCCAACACTTCGGTGCGCGTCAGCACGCCATTCGGGGGCTTCAAGCAGTCCGGCTACGGCCGCGAGCTCGGTCCGCACGCGCTCGATGCGTACACCGAGGTCAAGTCGATCTTCTACGCAACATGAGTGGGCGTCTCGACGGCAAGGTCTGCGTGATTACGGGCGCAGCCGGAGGAATCGGCGGCGCGACGGCGGAGATGTTCGCGCGCGAGGGCGCACGCGTCGTCGGAGTGGACCTGCGCGAGCATGGTGTCGGGGATCTCGCGCTGCAGGCCGATCTCACCGACGAGGCGAGCGTGGAGGCGCTGTACGCGCGAACACGCGAGGAGCTCGGACGCATCGACGTGCTGTTCAACAACGCCGGCATCTCGCCGACCGACGACGCCTCGGTGCTCGAGACCTCACTCGAGGCCTGGGAGCGCGTACAGTCGGCCAACCTGCGCAGCGTGTTCCTGTGCTGCAAGCACGGGATCCCCCATCTGCTGGCCGGCGATGGCGGATCGGTGATCAACACCGCGTCGTTTGTCGCGGTGATGGGGTCGGCGACCTCCCAGATCTCCTACACCGCGTCCAAGGGCGGCGTCCTCGCGCTGTCCCGCGAGCTCGGCGTGGAGTTCGCACGCCGCGGCATCAGGGTCAACGCGCTGTGTCCCGGGCCGGTCGACACACCGCTGCTGCGCGAGCTGTTCGCGAAGGACCCGGAGCAGGCGGCCCGCCGACTGGTTCACGTCCCGATGGGGCGCTTCGCGCGCGCGGACGAGATCGCCAGCGCCGCCCTATTCCTGGCCAGCGACGAATCGAGCTATGTGAACGCCACGTCGTTCGTCGTCGACGGCGGAATCAGCGGGGCATACACCACGCCGTTGTAGGCGCGGTGAACCTCATCCGACCAGCCGGGCCAGCGCTACTTCATCCGACCAACCGACTCAACCCTATTTCGACGTGCAGCGGCATCCTGTCGGGGGCGGTGCCGGAGTGGAGCAATTCACGCATTCGCCCAAGCTCCTCCTTCCGCTGAGCCTCGGGCATTGCCGCGATCCAGCTGATCGAGGCCAGGTGGGCGAGGATCCCCTCCAGGTCAACCGAGGCATGGGTAGTGACGCGGATCTCCCACGGCTCGCCCCATCCCTCGGCGGCCCGGACGAAGTCCTGCCACGGCGCCCCGTCGAAGTGGGGGTGCTCCGGCCGGCTGCGCACCACCAGCGTCCCGAGCTCGTGCGCCCAGCTGGCCCCGCTCCAGTCGGGCACGGTTTTCAGCAGGGCGAGGCCGCCGCCGGGAACGAGCACGCGTCGGATCTCGTCCAGCGCACGCGGCCGGTCGAACCAATGAAACCCGTCGGCCACGGTCACCGCGTGCACCGAGGCGGCGGGAAGCGGAATCTGTTCGGCCACCCCTTCGCGCACCCGGGCGGAGGCGACCCGCTCCTCGAGTACGGCCCGGAGCGATCGCTGGGGCTCCACCGCAACCACGTCGAAGCCGCCGGCGATGAGTGCGCGGGTGAGCTTGCCGGTCCCGGCGGCGAGGTCCAAGACCAACTCCCCGGGACGGACGTGCAACTCGGCGGCGAGCGCGCCGACTGCGGCGGGCGCGTACTCCGGACGACCACGCTCGTACTCCGCGGCGACGCCGGCAAACCGTTGCGCCAGCGGATGCAGCTCCACCTCTACCGGCTCGCCGCGTCTGCGGATGCAGCCGCCGGTGGCAGCGAGGGTTCGACCCGCAGCCACCGCGCCGGCCGCGCCGGGAGCCACCAGTTCCAGCGGCCGAACAGCGACACCACCGCGGGCACTAGCAGCGCCCGGATGACGGTCGCGTCGAGCAGGATCCCGGCGGCCAGGCCCGTGGCGAACATCTTGACGTCGGTCTCCGGACCGGAGGCCATCGAAACGAACGCCAGGAACAGGATCAGCGCGGCGCTGGTGACCAGACGGCCGGTGCGGCCGATGCCCTGGACCACCGCGGCATCGGTCGAGCCGGTCCGGTCGAACTCCTCGCGCATGCGCGCCAGGATGAACACCTCGTAGTCCATCGACAGACCGAACAGAAACGCGAAGATCATCAGCGGGATCCAGGCCGTCACCGAATGGGTAGCCGCGATTCCCCACAGCAGGTTCGACCCGTGGCCCTGCTGCCAGACCAGCGTGATCACGCCCCAGGCGGCAGCAACGCTGATGATGTTCAGCACCACCGCCTTCAACGGGAGCAGCAGCGACCGGAACGCCCGCGCGAGCAGGAGGAAGGTGAGCACCGCAATCAGCGCGATCATCACCGGGAAGCTTCCGTAGATGGCCGAGACGAAGTCAGCGTTCTCGGCGCCGATGCCGCCGACGCGCACCTCCGGCCCCGCGGCGTGCGCGGCGTTACGCACGGTGGTGATCGTGCCGCGTCCGGCCGCGCTCGAGCCGTCGGCGTGCGGAATCACGTCGACGAGCCCGGTCCCGGCCCGCTGCCACTGTGGACCGCCGGCGGCGAATGCGCCGGCCACGCCGGGCAGTGCGCGAAGCCGCGCCGCAAGGCTCTGGGATCGGGCGGACACACTGAGCACCTCGACGGGCTCGAGGGCGCCGGCGCCGATGCCCGAGCGTTCGAGCGACACCAGACCCGCACGCGCGTCGCCCTGCTTGGACAGCGTGTTGAGGTTGGCCGTCCCCGGTTGCAGCGACGTCGCCGAGATGGCCAGGACGACCAGCACGACCAGGGCGACCCCAGCCGCAACCCACCGACGACGAACCACGAAGGTGGCCCACGCCGTCCAGGACCGACTGGCCTGGTCATCGCTGCGAATGTGCGGCCAGTCCAGCCGGGTCCCAACCTTCAGCAGGACGATCGGCAGCAGCGTCACGGCGACGATCACGCTGACCAGCGGGATCAGCATGCCGGCGTAGCCGATCGAGCGCAGGAAGGGCAGCGGCAGAACGATCATGGCCAGCAGGCCGATGGCCACCGTGGTACCGCTGAACACCACCGCGCGGCCGGCCGTCTCCATCGCCCGCACGACCGCCTCCTCGCCGCTGTGGCCGTGGGCTCGCTCCTCACGCCAACGCACGACGACGATCAGCGAATAGTCGATCGCGACGCCGAGCCCGATCAGTGCGACGAGGAACTCGACGATCATCGACACGTCAGTCACCGCGCTCACCCCCCAGAGCACGAGGAAGGTGGTCATGATCGAGACGATCGCCATGATCAGCGGGACGAAGGCCAGCAGCGAAGCGAACACGAATCCGAGGACGATCAGCGCGCCGAGGCCCCCGAGGACGGACTCGAGCAGCACTCCCGGGCCCCCGCCACCGCCCGTCTGGTTCGTCAGAGCATCGACCCCGGTCACGCGCACCGGTGCGCCGCCCACCGTGGCGCCGCTCAGCGCGGCGACTGCCGCCTTGGCCGCTTTGGTGTTGTTGCCAAACGACTCGTTGTCCGGCGGCGGATAGGCGAGCAAGAACGTCGTGCGCCCGTCGGCGGAGACGAACGCGCGATTCCCGGTGGACGCGAACGAGGCCGTCCTGACCCCGGGGATGACCTGGTGCAGCTTCGACTCCACCCGAAGGAGCTGCGTCCTGACCTGCGAGGAGGACACGGCCTGGCCGGCCGACAGCGTCACCACGGGCACCAAGGGAGCGCTGCGGCCGCCCTGGTGGTATAGCCCGAGAATCCGGCTGTTCGTTGTGAAGCCCTCGCGGCCGGGCACGCTGAACTTCTTGCTGAAGGCGCCGGTGGATGAACTAAGGAACCGTCTGTAAATTAGGTGCAGGGTTGTGGGTGTGGGTGTAGAACACCGGAGG
>JBPCMW010000090.1:0-24424 GCA_051001875.1 Solirubrobacteraceae bacterium
CGGCGTTGGCGAGGCCAGCTCTGAAGCGGGCGGCGGCCGGCCGCTAGACTCAGATGGGCCCTGAAGACTGAAATTCATCCCCAATACCTCGATGCGCACGTGCGATGCACCTGCGGCAACGAGTTCACGAAGCGCTCCACCAAGGGTGAGATCCACGTCGAGATCTGCTCAGCTTGCCATCCGTTCTATACGGGTCGGCAGAAGCTGGTGGACACCGGCGGCCGGGTCGAGCGCTTCCAGCGGCGGGTCGCCAAGGGCCGCCGGTCGGCCCGCACCGGCGCCGGCGCCTAGCGAAGGTTCGTTCATGGGGACGGGGGTCAGGAACGGAAGCCTGCCCACGTCCTCTGAACCTTCCGCGCGTCCTGAGGGGCGGCTGACCGCTACCCGGGATGCCCCGGTCGGTGGCCAGGCCGTGCTCGAGGGCGTGATGATGCGCGGCGTGCGTACGTGGGCGGTTGCGGTGCGCAAGCCAGGCGCCGTCGAGGGAGAGCTGGGTGAGATGCAGGTCCAGTGGTTTCCGCTCGTCTCCTGGGCCAGAAAGCGTCGCGTCTACCGCTGGCCGGTGATCCGCGGGGTCGTCGCCCTGGCGGAATCGCTCGGCATCGGCCTGCGGGCGCTCGGCATCTCCGCCAACGCGCAGCTGCCGGAGGAAGAACAGCAGATCTCCGGCGGAGTCTGGGCCGGAACCGTGATCGTGGCGCTGGTGTTCGCGGTCGGGCTGTTCTTCGTGGTTCCCGTCGGGCTGACCAGCTTGATCAAGCACCAGCTCGGGTCCTCGCTGCTGTTCTGGGCGGTGGAGGGAGTGCTCCGAACCTCGATCTTCCTCGGGTACCTCGTACTGCTCTCCCGCGTGCCCGACCTGCGCCGGGTGTTCGAGTACCACGGCGCCGAGCACAAGGTGATCTCGTGCTACGAGGCCGAGGACGAGCTCGTGCCCGAGCGGGCCACGCTGTACTCGCGTCTGCACCCCCGCTGCGGCACCAGCTTCCTGCTGATCGTGATGATCATGGCCATCTTCGTGTTCGCGCCGGTGGGCCTGCCCGTGTGGTGGCTGCTGGTGCTGACCCGGATCCTCGGCGTTCCGCTGATCGCCGGCCTCTCGTTCGAGGTGATCAAGTGGGCCGGCAAGAACCGGCGCCGGCGGTGGGTTCAGGTGATCATGTATCCCGGGCTCCAGCTACAGCGGCTGACCACGCGCGAGCCCGATCTGGACCAGCTCGCGGTGGCGATCGCCTCGCTGCAGGCCGTGCTCGCTGTCGAGACCCCCGGCGAGGCCTCGGCTGAGGACATGCTGGGCGTGGAAGTCGTGGCATAAGTGGCCCCTTTCGCAAATACGCCGACATTCGAGCGGCCCCCGGGGGCGCCTGGCTTTGTCCTCGGATGCTCATGCACCAGGGGTGCACATCGCATCCTGCGTCCTCGCCAGGCATCCACCGGTGACCACTCTCGGTGTCGCCGTACTTACAAAAGGAACCACTAAGCAGTCCTACACTCGTCGTCACGATGATTGACGACCTGATTGGGCAGATTGAGGCACGTTTCGGGGCGCTCCAGGCCGAGCTTTCCGACCCGAACGTGATCAGCGACCGTGAGAAGTTCACCGGGGCCAGCCGGGCATACCGTGAGCTGGAGCCGGCCGCGCGGCTGGCCGTCGAATACCGGCACGCGGTCGATGACTTCCAGGGCGCCCAGGAGCTGCTGGCCGAGGACGGAAGCGACGCTGAACTACGGGCGCTGTTGGATTCCTCCCGTGAGCGGATCGCCGCGGTCGAGGAGGAGATCCGGCTGGCCATGGTCGAGCGCGACCCCAACGACGACAAGAACGTGATCGTCGAGATCCGCCCCGGGGCCGGCGGCGACGAGGCCGCCATCTGGGCCGGAGACCTGTACCGGATGCTGACCCGGTATGCCGAGCGCCGCGGCTTCTCCGTGGAGTCGCTGTCGATCGGCGAGGGCAGCTACACCTTCGCCATCAAGGGTGACGGCGCGTACTCCGTGTTCAAGTTCGAGGGCGGGACCCACCGAGTGCAGCGGGTGCCGGAGACCGAATCCCAGGGCCGGGTCCACACGTCGACCGCGACCGTGGCCGTGCTACCGGAGGTCGGCGATCTGGAGGTCCAGGTTGACCCGGGCGACCTCCAGATCGACGTTTACCGCAGCTCCGGTCCGGGTGGTCAATCGGTCAATACGACCGACTCGGCTGTCCGGATCACCCACAAGCCGACGGGAATCGTGGTCTCGATGCAGGACGAGAAGTCACAGCTCCAGAATCGTGAGCGCGCGATGCGTGTGCTGCGGGCGCGGCTGTACGAGCGGGCATTCGCCGAGCAGCAGGCCGAGCAGGCGGCGTCCCGGCAGGCGCAGGTCGGCACCGGCGAGCGCGCCGAGAAGATCCGTACGTACAACTACGGCGAGAAGCGCGTCAAGGACCACCGGATCAACCTGCTGGTACACAACCTCGACGCGATCCTGATCGGCGAGCTCGACGAGCTCACGGCCGCGCTGCAGGACGACGAGAAGCGCCGGCGCCTCGAGGAGCGGGCGGTTGCCTGAGGCAGCGCTGGCCGCGCCTTCCTCGGTGGGTGCGGTGCTGGCCGCGGCGGTGAAGCGGCTGCGCCGCGCGGGGTGCGAGACGCCGCGGCTGGACGCCGAGCTGCTGCTGGGCTCGGCGCTGGGCGTCGATCGTGCCCGGCTGGTGATGGACCGCGATAAGGCGCTTGAGCCGGACGTGGGCACCCGGTTCGCTGAACTTGTGGCCCGGCGCGCCGACCGCGAGCCGGTGGCCTACATCCTCGGCCGCCAGGCGTTCCGCTACCTCGAGCTGACGGTCGACCGACGCGTGCTGATCCCGCGGCCGGAGACCGAGCTGCTCGTGGAGGTGGGACTGACGCTAAAGCCCGGCGCCCGCGTGATCGACGTGGGGACCGGCAGCGGCGCCGTGGCGCTGGCGCTGGCGCAGGAGCGGCCCGACCTGCGCGTGGTCGGCATCGACGTGAGCGACGATGCGCTCGCCGTCGCGCGCGCGAACGCGGCTCGCCTCGGTCTGGAGGTGGAGTTCGTCTGCGGCGATCTGCTGGCGGGCCGGCGCGCCGATGCCGTGCTGGCCAACCTGCCGTACGTGGCCGGCCGGGACGCCGGCTCGCTTTCGCCGGAGATCGCTTCGTTTGAGCCCGGGCTGGCACTGTTTGGCGGCGAGGACGGCCTCGATCTCGTCCGCCGGCTGGTCGCGATGCTGGACGGGATGGAGTTGGTGGCGCTGGAGGTCGGCTGTGACCAGGCCGACCGCGTGGCCTCGCTGCTGGCCTCGGCGGGATACACGTCTGTGGAGCGAATGCGGGACCTCGCCGGCCACGAACGAGTGGTGCTCGCGCGGCGGTGAGCGAGAGCGTGGATTCGCCGGGGGACGATGGCGCGGGCGCCCGGGCCTTCGAGCGCTGCCTGGCCGTGGGTGGCGTCGTTCTGTTCGGAGCCGACACCGTGTACGGACTGGCCTGCGATCCGAGCGAGCGGCTCCCCGTGGAGCGGCTCTACCGGCTCAAGCACCGCTCGCTGGACAAGCCTTCGGCGCTCATGTTCTTCGATCTCTCGCTGGCCCTGGCGGCACTGCCCGAGCTCGGTGAGCGCACCCGCCAGGCGATGAGGCGTCTGCTCCCGGGGCCGGTGACGCTGCTGCTGCCGAACCCGGCGGAGCGGTTTCCCTTCGCCTGCGGTGAGGACCTTCAGACGCTGGGCCTCAGGGTCCCGCGCGTGGAGCGTCTGGCCGGCGTGCGGTGGCCGGTGCTCCAGTCAAGCGCCAATCTCGCCGGGGGACCGGATCCGCGACGTCTCTCGGACGTGCCGGCTGTGATTCGTCAAGGAGTCGATCTGGTCGTGGATGACGGTGAGCTGCCGGGCGTCTCGTCGACGGTGATCGATCTGCGCCGGTTCGAGGCCGAGGAGGAGTGGTCGGTGATCAGGCCAGGCGCGGTGAGCGAAGCTGAGGTGGCGAGCGCACTCGAGTGGCAGTTCCACTTCGACCCGGACACCTACGACGCGATGATCCACGCGGATATCCCGTCATATGACCGCTTTCAGGAGGAGCTGACCCTGGCCACCGGGACGGGGGCGAGGCGGATCCTCGAGCTGGGGACGGGAACGGGGGAGACGGCTGGTCGGCTGCTGGCCCTTCATCCCGACGCGTTCCTCGTCGGCCTCGACGTGAGCGGGCCGATGCTCGCCGCCGCTCGGGCTCGGTTGCCCGCCGGGCGCGTGGAGCTGCGGGTGGGGGAGATCCAGGGACCGCTGCCGGACGGCCCGTTCGACCTCGTCGCCAGCGCGCTCTGCGTTCACCACCTCGACGGCCCGGAGAAGGCCGACCTGTTCGCGCGGGTGGCGCAGGTGCTGGCGCCCGGGGGCCGATTCGTGCTCGCGGACGTCGTCGTCCAGCCCGATCCTGGGGCGATGCGGATCTCGCTCACGCCGGGGTACGACAAGCCGAGTTCCGTGGAGGATCAGCTGCGATGGCTGGCGGATGCGGGGTTTTCCGCTGACGTGATCTGGGCGCGCGGGGACCTGGCCGTGATCCGGGCCGAGCTCGTGGGTTGACCCGGGGGGCGGAGTCCAGAGTGAGCCGGGGCGGAGTTCAGAGTTGAGCCGGGGTGGAGTCCAGGG
This sequence comes from Solirubrobacteraceae bacterium, assembly GCA_051001875.1. Taxonomy (GTDB): domain Bacteria; phylum Actinomycetota; class Thermoleophilia; order Solirubrobacterales; family Solirubrobacteraceae; genus Palsa-465. The sequence continues at coordinate 4,651 of JBPCMW010000090.1, forward strand.
TTGAGCCGGGGCGGAGTCCCGGTTGACCGCTGCCGGCGCTGGTATCGTCGCCTTCATGGGTGTCGAGCTCCCACCGGATTTCTTCAACCGACCCCTCGCCGAGGTCGATCCGGAGATCGCGCAGGTGTTGGCGCGCGAGCTCGAGCGCCAGCAGCGCACGCTGGAGATGATCGCCTCCGAGAACTTCGTGCCGGTGTCCGTACTCGAGTGCCAGGGTTCGGTGCTGACCAACAAATACGCCGAGGGCTATCCCGGCAAGCGCTACTACGGCGGCTGCGAGCACGTGGACGTGGCCGAGCAGCTCGCCATCGACCGGGCGAAGGAGCTGTTCGGGGCCGAGCACGCCAACGTGCAGCCCCACTCGGGCGCCCAGGCCAACGCCGCCGTGTACCACGCGCTGCTGCAACCCGGCGACACGCTGATGGGTCTCGAGCTGGCCCACGGCGGCCATCTCACACACGGGATGAAGATCAACGTCTCTGGCCGCCTGTACGACATCGCGCCCTATCAGGTGAACCGTGAGACCAGCCTGATCGACATGGACGAGGTCGAGCGGATCGCCCACGAACGCCAGCCGAAGATGATCCTCGCAGGCTGGTCGGCGTATCCGCGCCAGCTGGACTTCCCGCGCTTCCGGGAGATAGCCGATGCGGTCGGTGCCCTGCTGATGGTGGATATGGCGCACTTCGCCGGACTCGTCGCGGCCGGGCTTCATCCCAGCCCGGTGCCCTGCGCGGATGTGGTCACGACCACGATCCACAAGACGATCGGGGGCGGCCGGGGCGGTCTCATCCTCTGCAAGGAGGAGCACGCCAAGAAGATCAACTCCGCCGTCTTCCCCGGCCAGCAGGGCGGCCCGCTGGAGCACATCATCGCCGGCAAGGCCGTGGCGCTGCGGATCGCGCAGTCCGAAGCCTTCCGGGAACGGCAGGAGCGAACGCTGTCCGGGGCCCGCGCCGTGGCGGCCGAGCTGCTGGGCGCCGGCGGCGGCGTCAACGTCCTGACCGGCGGAACCGACGTCCATCTGGTGCTCTGCGACCTGCGCGAATCAGAGCTCGACGGCCAGCAGGCCGAGGACCGCCTGCACTCGATTGGGATCACCGTCAATCGCAATGCGGTGCCGTTCGATCCCCGCCCGCCCGCGGTCTCCTCCGGGTTGCGGATCGGGACGCCCGCCCTTGCGACGCGCGGCCTCGACGTCGATGACTTCGTCGAGATCGGCCAGATCATCGCGGCCGCCCTGCAGCCCGGGTCCTTCGACGGGCGCCGCTCAGAGCTGAGCGAGCGCACGGTGGCGCTGGCGGACAAGTACCCGCTGTACATGGGGCTGGGGGCGCACGCGGTGGTATAGGGGTCGGGGCCGGCGGGTCGGGGTGCGCGGCGTTGCGTGCGCTCGCAGGTGCGAAAAACCCCGCCAATGAAGTGGGTTTGTGCCAAGTCTGTGACTTTCCGGGCGGCTCGCGGGCGTGCGCGGGATGCTGGGTGGGTGAGGACCGGGCTAGGACCTGAAAAACGCGACAATCGCTCCGGATCGCTCCCGGTCTGTCGTGTTCTTCATCGCCTGGATGAACAGCTCGGCAGACCGGCCGGACGACGACGCCATTGACGGGCTATGCAGGGTTTTGAGGCACCGCTCGGGCAGATCGCAGCGCGTCAGGACGACGTTGTAACGCGTGCGCAGCTGAGTGAGATCGGACTTGGCCGGGGGGCGATTGACGCACGGATCGCTGCGGGCTGGCTTCAGCGACGGCATCGAGGTGTCTATTTCGTCGGGTTCGCGCCGCCGGGACCGCGCGCTCGCATCCGAGCCGCCGTCCTGGCCTGCGGCGACGGTGCGGTGGCCAGCCATCGCTCCGCCGCGGCTCTGTGGGATCTGCTGCCCCTCGCGGGGGAGATCGACGTACTGGTGGCCGGACGCAATCCAGGCACGAAGCCCGGCATCCGGATCCACCGCGTCGCCCACCTGCACCCAACTGAACTGCGCACCCACGAGGGCCTGCTGCTCACCTCGCCGGCCCGCACGATCTGCGACATGGCAACGACCGAGCCGCGCCACGATGTTGAGCGGGCGCTAGAAGAGGCGATCGTCCGGCGTCTAACGACGGAACGCGACGTCAACGCGGTCGTCGACCGTCACGGCAACCGTCCGGGCTCCGCGGTCATACGCGCGATTCTCCAATCCCAGCAGGGTCCCGGCTTCACCCGCTCCACGGCCGAGCGCGCGCTGCTGAAGCTGATCATCGCCGCCCACCTGCCGCCGCCCGAGAAGAACGTGCGCGTGGGCGGGCACGTCGTCGACTTCCTCTGGCGAGCGGAGCGGTTGATCGTCGAGGTAGACGGCTACCGGTTCCACGGACATCGGGCGGCATTCGAGCGCGACCGCAGACGAGACCAGATCCTGCGAACCGCGGGATACGAGGTCATCAGGATCACCTGGCGGGCGATGCAGGCGGAGCCGTTCGCCGTGGTGGCAGACATCACTCGAGCCTTGGCCCGCGCGGCGTGACACCGCCCTTCCGACCAACCCGGAAGCGCATGGTCCTCCGCGGCTGCCATGCTACGGCGACGACATGCGGTACTGGGACGCCGTCTTTGCCTTCGTCGTCGCGATGGCTGTCGCGGCGCTGCTGACGCCTCTGGCCGCTCGGCTCGCGCGGCGCGTGGGGGCGCTTGCGATACCCAGTGACCGCGGTCTGGCCACGAAGATGACCCCGCAGCTGGGAGGGCTGGCGATCCTGGCCGGCGTGCTGGTGGCGGCCGTGCTCTGGATGCCCGACGAGATCCGGTTGGCACGGACGGTCGGAGGTCGTCCGGGGTCGGGCGGGACGGTCGACACGTGGGCGATCATCGGGGGCGCTTGCCTGATCGCGCTGGTGGGGGCGATCGACGACGCACGGGCCCTGAAGCCGCAGTGGAAGCTGCTCGGGCAGATCGCCGCCGCCGTGATCGCGGTCAGGGGTGGGGCGGTGGTCACCGACGTAACCCTGCCGTTCGTCGGCGCGCTGCAGTTCCCGAACACGGGCGGGGTGCTGAGCGCGATCTGGCTCGTCGGGCTGATGAACGTCGTGAACTTCACCGATGGGGTGGACGGGCTCGCGGCGGGCATCTGTGCGATCGACGGGATCGCCTTCTCGATCATCGCGTTCGATCTGGGCGTGAACGCGGCCGGGGTGCTGGCCGCGCTCACGGCCGGCGCCGCGCTCGGCTTCCTGTTTCACAACTTCCCACCGGCATCGGTGTTCATGGGCGATTCGGGCGCGAACCTGCTCGGCTACCTGCTCGGCGTCGCGGCGGTCATTGGGAGCCTCAAAACCAACGTCGTGGTCGCGCTGGTCGTGCCCCTGTTCATCCTTGCCGTGCCGTTCCTGGACACCGGCTTCGTCGTCGCCAAGCGCTTGAAGTACCGGCGCAAGCCATGGTCGGCCGACGCGACGCACTTCCACCATCGAATGGCCAATCTCGGCTTCAGCCCGCGCAAGACGGTGGCCTACATGTATGGCTGGACGATCGTGCTCGCCACCCTCGCGGTGGCCCTGCGGATCGTTCCCTACCACGATCACGTTGCTCCGCACCACTACCACCTGGGGTGGATCCTGGTCATCGTCGCGCTGGCTCTCCTGGCGCTGGCGGCAAGCGTGTATCTCGTCTTCGTGCTGGAGATCCTGAAGTTCAGGACACGGCGTGCGCGGGAGTTGAGGATCGCGGACCCCAACACCTCCGAGCATGAAATCGACGAGCGGGTCCGAACCGACCTGGAGACGGGCGAGTTCGATCGCGTGAGATAGTGCTCCCGGTGGAGAAGGCCAACCAGCACCTATGCGCCGGGGATTGCGTGGTGATCCCGCCGGGTACCCCGCACGAGCTGTGGAATCCGAGGGAGAAGCCGCTCGTCCAAGTGCAGTTGCGCGCCGGCGCACTCAGACGACGACACCGTGATGACGGGACGCTGAGCTGAAGGGCCTGACCAGAGCCCAGCTGGCGATTCTGGCCGGGATCGCGCTGGTCACGGTGTTCGCCGGCGTGCTGCGCTATGCCGGCGGTGTTTCGCAGGTGCTGGCATTCGCGCTCTCAGCTCTGTCACTGGCCGGCCTGGCGTGGATCGTCTCGTTTTCCACCGAGCAGGTGGGACGGCGCTTCGGTCCGGCAATCACCGGTTTCATGCAGTCGACGCTGGGCAACCTCCCGGAGTTTTTCGTCGTGATCTTCGCTCTGAACGCGGGCCAGAAAATCGTTGCGGAGACGGCGATCCTGGGCTCGATTCTTGTCAATGCCCTGCTCGTCCTGGGGGTGGTGATCATCGTCGGCGCGCGCCGCGAGCGCGACGGAGTCATGAGGTTCAGTGCGCGCCTGCCCAACGACACCGCGACGCTGCTGCTGATCTCCTCGTTCATCATCGTCCTGATCGGTCTGGCGGTGTCCTCGCACGACCCGGCCAGTCATCACACCAAAACGATCTCGATCATCGGAGCGGTCGCGATCCTCGCGGTGTACGGGTCATGGCTCCTGCAGTACCTCCGATCGGACGCCGCGCCCCACGAGGCCACTGGCGCAGCGCAGGTTCCCGTAGCCGTGAGCGTTGCGCTGCTGGGCATCGGCGGCGCGGCTTCCGCGTTCGTATCGGACTGGTTTGTACACGCTCTTCAGCCGACGATCCACACGCTTCACATCTCCCAGGCCTTCGCCGGACTGGTCATCGTGGCGATCGCCGGCAACGCGGTTGAGAACGTGGCGGGCATCGTTCTGGCCGCGAAGGGACAGTACGAGCTGGCGATCTCGGTGGTCAAGAATTCGGTCGCGCAGATCGCCGCCTTCCTCTACCCGGTGCTGGTACTCGTGTCCCTGCTGACCGCGACCACCCTGACGTTCGCGATCGCGCCCGTGTACATCGGGGCGCTGTTTGGGACCGCGGTGATCGTGTGGCAGGTCACCGGCGACGGCGAGGCCACGGTGTTCGAAGGCGCGGCACTGGTGGCCACGTTCGTGATCCTGGCCACCGTGGCCGCGTTCGAAGCCTGAGACGAGTAGACGGTGCTATTCTGACGTTTACGTAAGAATCAGTTTCGACCGAGAGGACGGGTCTCCGCTGTCAACGACCGAAGCACCACCCGGCAGCACCGTGGCGACGCCCCCGAGCGCCCGGCGCCGGCTCGGCGTCAACCAGGACCACGACAAGTACAAGTGGTGGGCGCTCTCGTGCACCAGCCTCGGCATGCTGCTGGCGACGATCAACTCGGGCACGCTGATCATCGCGCTCCCCGATCTCGAACGGAGCCTCCACACCAGCCTGCTGGAGCTTGTGTGGGTGATCCTCGTCTACATGATCGCCTCGACGGTGCTGGTTCTGAGCGCAGGCCGGCTGTCGGACCAGTTCGGACGCAAGCAGGCCTACATCGGCGGCTTTCTGATCTTCGCCTTCGCCTCGCTGGGCGCCGGCTTCGCCGCCAACGGGACGCAGCTGATCCTGTGGCGGATCCTCCAGGGGGTCGGCGGAGCGTTCCTGTTCGCGAACGCCGGCGCGATCGTCACCGACTCGTTCCCAAAAGAGCAGCTGGGCGTAGCCATGGGCACGAACACGATGGTCGCCGCCATCGGTCTGGTCATCGGGCCGGTGCTGGGCGGCGCGCTGGTCGCCATCTCGTGGCACTGGGTGTTCTGGTTCAACGTCCCGTTTGCGCTGGCCGGATGCGCCTGGGCGTGGAAGATCCTCCACGAGATCAGCGGCCGCTCGGAGGATCGGAGATTCGACTTCGCCGGCACGGTGACCTTCCTGATCGGGCTGACCGGTCTGGTGCTCGGCATCTCCAAGGGCGGTATCTCCGGCTGGGGCTCTCCGGTCGTCATTGGGGGCCTGGTCGCGGCGACGGTGCTGCTGCCCGCGTTCGTGGTCATCGAGCGCCACCACCGCGCGCCGATGCTCGACCTCTCGATCTTCTCCAACCGGCTGTTCTCGGCCGCGGCGGCGGCCGCCTTCATCAACGGCCTGGCTCGCTTTGCCCTGATGTTCGTGTTCGTCTTCTACTTCCAGGGCGTGCAGGGAGATTCGCCGATCCTGGCCGGGATCAAGCTCGCGCCGCTGGCGCTCGGAATGCTCATCTCCTCCCCGCTGGCGGGGATCTGGGCCGATCGACGCGGCTCCCGGTCGATGGCCGTGGCGGGGATGATCGTGACGGCGCTCGGACTCGCGCTGATGACCACCCTGGGCCGTGAGACCACCTACGTGGCCAGCGGCATCTACATGTTCATCGTCGGCATCGGATCAGGCATGTTCAACTCGCCCAACACCGCGGCGATGATGGGCACCGTGGCGCCGCACCGGCGGGGCATCGCCGCCGGCGCCCGCGTGCTCGTCCAGAACACCGGCGCGGTCATCTCGATCGCCTTCGTGCTCGCCGTCGTCACCTCGTCGGTGCCCAAGGACGTCCTGTTCAAGGTGTTCTCCGGGTTGGCCAATCACATCTCCAACGCGCAGCTGACCCCGTTCATCTCGAACATGCACGCCGCGCTGTGGACGCTGGCCATCATCTCAGGCCTCGGAGCGTTCGTGGCCGCGGCGCGTCCCCAGGACAGCAAATCGCGTGCGGCTGAGGCAGAGCCGCAGATCGCGGTCTCGTGAGCACCACCGCGCAGCGGCCGCTGCGGATCGGTGAGGTGGCGGAGCTCACCGGTACGACGCCGCGCACGATCCGCTACTACGAGGAGATCGGGTTGCTTCCCGGGGCGGCGGACCGGCCTCAGGGCCAGCACCGCTGCTACACCCTCGGCGACGTCGAGCGGATCAACGAGATCGTCCGTCTGCGTGACCTGCTCGGGCTCTCCCTGGAGCAGGTCTCGAAGCTGCTGGAGGCCGAGGTCGCGCGGGCGGAGCTGCGGCGAGAGTACGCGCAGACCGATGACCCGGCGGAGCGGCGCGGGATCCTCGAGCAGGCGCTCGGCCACATCGGCACGCAGCTCGATCTGGTGCGCGGACGCCGAGCGGAGCTCCAGAAACTCGAGCGTGAACTGGTGCGCAAGCAGCGCACGGTCGGTGAACGCCTGGTAGAGATGGCTCCGTAACGCCCGCCGGCAATGGGCGGAAAAGCAGGAAACCGTCGCACCGAGACGTAACCAGCAGCCAGCGCGGCGGTAATTGATCTGGAACGTCGGTTTGCGGAGCGACCCCAAGCCCATCTCGGCTTCACGCCCGTGAGACATACCGACTGCCGCCCCTCCTGGACATTGTGATTCCCGCTACGCAAACCTCGCAGCGCTGGCTGCCGCGCCTGATGGCGCTGGCTGCTGCGCTGGCCGGCGCCGTCAACATCGCCTCGGCGCTGACGCCGAGCATCCACTGGCGGGGCCACGTGCTGCTCGATATCGAACCCGTCGAGGCGATCCGTCTGTTCCATGCACTGGCGCTTCCGGCCGGAGCGGCTCTGTTGCTGGTGGCGCCGTACCTGATCAAGCGCCGCCGGCGGGCGTGGCAGGCCGCGATCATCCTGATGCTGGTGCTCGGCCTGTTCGACCTGCTCAAGGGACTGGACTTCGAGGAGACGGCCATCACCTGGGGTCTGGCCGCGGCCCTGTTCGCGGGCCGGCGCGCATTCACGGTTCGCCATGACCCGATCACCCTGCGCTCGGCGATCTGGCGTGTGCCGTTGCTGGGCGGGCTCGGCCTGACGGTGGCCGCGGTGACGGCCTGGGCCTCCCAGGGGCGTCCTTCGTGGAGCTCGGTAGCCCGCGAGACGGGTGACCTGCTGCGCTGGCAGTCGGGACCGATCCACTTCAACCATCCGTTCGCCTGGATGCCGCTCGGTGTTCACATGATCGAGGTGGCCACGCTGCTCGGCATCGCCTACGTGATCTTCCGGCCGCTGGCGGCGCCGAGAGCCCTGCCTGGCCCCGGCGCTCGTGCGGCGGCGGCCGAGCTGGTGCGCGCCTACGGTCACGACACGCTGTCGTTCTTCAAGCTCCGTGCGGACAAGCAGTACTTCTTCAGCCGCGACGGCGGGGCTTTCGTCGGCTACCGCATCGAGAACGGCGTCCTGCTTCTGTCCGGCGATCCCGTCGGTCCGCCGGAGAGCTTCGCCGAGCTGCTCGGGGAGCTGCGCCGTTTTGCGGAGGCCCGGGGGCTGAGGCTCGGCGTGGTCGGCGCCAGCGAGCAGCTGCTGGGCCTCTACGAGGAGCTCGGGCTGCGGACCATTTACCTGGGCGACGAGGCGGTCCTCGAGCTCGACAAGTTCTCGCTGGAGGGCCGGGCCATCCGCAAGGTCCGCCAGTCGGTCAGCCGTCTCAGCAAAGCAGGCTTCGGCGCCGAGCTGCAGGAGCTCAGCGCGCTCGATCAGGCTGCGCTCGAGCAGGTCGAGCACGTGCTCGAGTGTGGTCGCGAGGGTGCCCCCGAGCGCGGCTTCTCCATGGCCATGGACTCGATCAAGGGCCCGGAGGGCCACGACACGCTCGTCGTGCTGGCTCGCGACCAGGACCAGCGGATCCGCGGCGTGCTGCACTTCGTCCCCGTCTACGGACGCAACGCCGTCTCTCTGTCGTTCATGCGGCGTGACCCGGAGACGCCGAACGGGCTCACGGAGTTTCTCGTCGTCAAGGCGGCGGAGCTCCTGCGCGAGCGCGGGATCAGCGAGATGTCGCTGAACTTCGCCGCGTTCGCGAAGTGGATTCACAGCCCGGAGAAGCGGATCGAGCGCTGGCTGGGAAAGCTGATCGCCCTGGGCAACCCGTTTTTCCAGATCGAGAGCCTGTACCGCTTCAACGCCAAGTTCTTCCCTCGGTGGGAGCCGCGCTACCTGGTCTACGAGGGCGCTCTGGGCCTTCCGCGGGTGGGCATCGCCGCGATGTGGGCCGAAGGACAGCTGCCCAAGCCGTCGCTGCGCGGCCGCTCCGCGCTCGCCCAGGGACGCTGAAGGCAAGCGCCCCAATCTCGCGCTAACGTTGTCGCTGCCGGATGGCCTCCGCGACCGGGGCCGGCGGCACGCGCCGTCGTGCTTTCCAGGTGACGCCGGCGCCGTCGCGCCGGTACCCTCCGGCCCCCGACCCCCTGCTCAGCTTGAACAGCGCCCATAGACCCCATGACGAAAAGTCGTTCCTCCGTGACCCGACCGTGTGCCTGACCACCGCTCCGGCCTCTGAGTCCTCGGTGATTCTGCTGCGCTACATCGACGTCGTGGTGCTTGTCGTGGCCGCACCGATTCTGCTCTTGATCGGCGTCCCCGCCAGCGGCTATCTGGCCGGTGCGGGGGCATGGATCGTTCTGCGTGCAGTTGGGGTAGCAGTTGATCACGCTGCCAACGCCGCCAAGGCCGCCAACACTCAGATCACCTTGAGACTCTCCTTTCTGCTCAGCCGTCTGTTCCTGCTCGCGATCACGGTCATCCTCGTGCGCAAGAACGATGGACGCGACGCGGGGCTCACGGCATTGGCCTTGATCGTGTTCGCCTTCACGGCAGAGCTGGTCATCTCGGCCGCGACCCGGCCGAGGCGGCGATGACCAACACCCGCAAGATTCTCTACGGCGTCGCCGGGTTCTATGTCGTCGGGCTGGTCCTGCTCGCGGCGATCTTCGGCGTCACCTCGGTGAAGAACACCTCGTTCCAGATCCAGAACGAGTTCAAGCTCACCAACTGGGTGGACCTAGGGGTGTTCAGCATCAACCGGGCAGTCCTCTATCTGTTCATCTCGTCGATCCTCACGATCGTTACGATCGTGTGGATCGCCGGGCGGATGCAGGCCCGCCCGAACAAGGTGCAGACCGCCGTCGAGACGATCTACTCGCTGATGCGCGACAACATCACGCGCGGGAACATGCCCAGTTCCATGGCCGCCAAGTGGTTCCCGTTCCTCGGCACGCTGTTCCTGTTCATCTGGTACTGCAACCTGATCGGCTACCTGCCGCTTCCGACGAACTCCGAGGAGACGTTCAACCTGTTCGGCGCGCACATCCCGTCGTTCGCGCTCTACGCGGCAACGGCCAACGTGTCGGTGCCGCTGGTGCTCGCGCTTGTCGTGTTCATTTCCTTCAACGTGGAGGGCATCCGGGCGCAAGGGCCGTTCGGCTACGTAAAGAGCCTGATCCCAGGTGGCGTCAGGGGCCCGATGCTGCTGCTGATCCTGCCGCTCGAGATCGTCTCCACGTTCATGCGGCTCGTTTCCCTGACGATCCGGCTGTTCGCGAACATCCTCGCTGGTCACATGATCATCCTGTTCATGTCCGGCGGACTCGCGGTGATCCTCGGCCTCTCGGTCCTGGGCTGGTTCACGCTGCCGTTCGGCGTCCTGATCTACATGTTCGAGCTGGGGCTGATCGCAACGTTGCAGGCATTTATCTTCGCCACGCTCGCCGCGATCTATCTCGGCGGAGCCGTCACCCATCACTAAACAACCAAGGAGCTGAGCTCAAGTGCTTTCACACATCCTCTCGTTTGCCGCCTCCTCCTCCGGGGTCGGAGCGGGACTCGGGATCGGGATCGGCGGTGGCCTCGGCGCGGTCGGCGCCGGTGTCGGCATCGGAATCATCTTCGGGAAGGTCATCGAGGCCGTCACCCGGCAGCCTGAGATGCGCGATGAGATCACGAGCATCCAGTGGCTCGGGTTCGCGCTGACCGAAGCCTGCTTCTTCTACGGCCTCGTCGCCGGGCTGATCTCCTACGTCCTCAAGTAATGCCCGCTGCCGCGCTCCATACCGCCGCGTCCAGCGGCTCGTTCCTGATCTCGCCCAACGTGGGTCTGATGATCTGGACGCTGCTGCTGTTCGTGATCTCGATGTACGTACTGGCCAAGCTGGCGTTCCCGCGGATCTCCGAGGCGCTGGACAAACGACAGCACGCGATCGAGGAGTCGATCGACCACGCTGAGCGGGTCCGCCACGAGGCGGACCATCTGCTCGAGGAGTACCGCGACCGCCTGCGCCAGGCTCGCCAGCAGGCCGAGGAGATCGTCGAGCGCGCGCGCAAGACGGCCGAGATCCATGAGCGCGACGCCCAGGAGGAGGCCAAGAAGCGCCGCGAGGAGATGATGGAGCAGACGCGCCGTGACATCGAGTCCGAGACCTGGCGGGCAATCCAGGAGATCCGAAGCGAGGTGGCCGACCTGACGGTGCTGGCGACCGAGAAGGTCACGCGGAAGACTCTGACCGACGACGATCAGCGCCGACTGGTCGAGGAAGCACTGAGCGAACTCGACTTCAGCGCACTGAGTCCGGGGAGCCATAGCTAGTGGAGGAGATCGCCGAGGTCTATGCGCGCTCGCTGTTCGAGGTCGCCAAGCAGCGCGACGAACTCGACCTGGTGCGCGAGCAGCTGGGTCAGTTCGCCGATGCCCTGTCGGAGGAGCGCCAGCTGGCCCAGTTCTTCTTCTCCCCCTACTTCTCCACCGTGGAGAAGAAGGACGGGCTGGAGAAGCTGATCGACGGCGCCGACGAGATCTTCATGAACTTTCTCCAGGCGCTGATCGAGCGTCACCGGATGCCCGCCATCTTCCGCATCCGCAGCCGCTTTGACGAGATGTGGGATGACGAGAACCATCTGCTTCCGGTCCAGGTCACCAGCGCCATCGAGCTGGACGAGAAGACCATCCGCAGCATCGGTGATCGCATCGGCGAGCAGACGGGGCTCAAGATTGAGCTCTCCAGCGACATCGACCCCGACATTCTTGGTGGCATCGTGCTCCGCGTGGGCAACTTCATCCTCGATGCCTCGATCCGGAACCGACTGAACCAACTTCGCAAGCAAGTTGCGCAGGCCTAGAGCGCCCAGTCCTCGCGCGTGCAAGGAGCCATCTGATGAAGATCAATCCCGACGAGATCACCTCAATCCTCAAAAACCGGATCGAAGGCCTCGACAGCTCGAGCTCTGACCTGACCGAGGTCGGAACGGTGCTGTCGGTGGCTGACGGCATCTGTCGCATCCACGGGCTCGAGAACTGCATGTCGTTCGAGATGCTCGATCTGCCCCACGACGTCACCGGACTGGCGCTGAACCTCGAGTCCGACAACGTCGGCGCCGTGCTGTTTGGCCAGTGGGAGAAGATCTCCGAGGGCGACACCGTCCGCCGGACCAAGCGCCTGCTGGAGATCCCCGTCGGCGATGAGCTGCTCGGCCGGATCGTCGATCCGCTCGGCAACCCGCTCGACGGCAAGGGCGACATCAATACAGAAGCGTTCCGCCCCGCCGAGCATAAGGCCCCCGGCGTGGTCCAGCGCCAGCCGGTGAAGGAACCGATGCTCACCGGGCTGAAGGCGATCGACTCGATGATCCCGATCGGGCGCGGTCAGCGCGAGCTGATCATCGGTGACCGCCAGACCGGCAAGAGCGCGATCGCGATCGACACGATCATCAACAACCGGGAGCGCGACCTGATCTGCGTCTACGTGGCGATCGGTCAGCGCAAGTCCACGGTGGTCGCGCTGGCCCAGACGCTCGAGGATGCCGGGGCGCTCGAGAACACGATCATCGTGATGGCGGCCGCCGATGAGTCCGCGCCGATCAAGTTCCTGGCTCCCTATGCCGGCTGCGCGATGGCCGAGTTCTTCCTGTACAACGGAAAAGCGGCCCTGACGGTCTACGACGATCTGACCAAGCACGCCTACGCCTACCGGCAGATGTCGCTGCTGCTGCGCCGGCCGCCCGGCCGCGAGGCGTACCCCGGCGACGTCTTCTACCTGCACTCGCGGCTGCTCGAGCGCGCGGTCAAGCTCAATGACGACCTCGGGGGCGGTTCGCTGACCTCGCTGCCGATCATCGAGACGCAGGCCGGGGACGTGTCCGCATACATCCCCACCAACGTGATCTCGATCACCGACGGGCAGATCTTCCTCGAGCCGAAGCTGTTCTACTCGGGCGTGCGCCCCGCGATCAACGTCGGCATCTCGGTTTCCCGGGTGGGCGGCAACGCGCAGATTCAGCCAATGCGCAAGGTCTCCGGGCGGCTGAAGCTCGACCTCTCCCAGTACCGGGAGCTCGAGGCATTCGCGCAGTTCGGCTCCGAGCTCGATGCCGAGACGCAGCGCACGCTGGCTCGCGGCGAACGGCTGGTCAAGACGCTCAATCAGAGAGAGCGCAATCCAATGGCGGTCGAGGATCAGGTCGTGCAGATCTACGCGGCGACCAACGGCGCGCTCGACCGGATCGCCGTCGACAAGGTGGAGCGCTTCCTCGCCGACCTGACCGACTCGGTGCGCTCCAACGAGCCCGACCTGCTGAAGAAGATCGCCGACGGCGACTGGAGCGACGAGACTCAGTCCCAGGTCCAGAAGGCGGTCGAGCGAGTCGCCGAGGACTTCGGATACGACCTCGACGAAGAGGGCCATCCGATGGAGCACGACGACGAGCCCAAGCGCTCGGAGGAAAAGACCTCCGACGGCTCGAAGGACGGCTCCGAGGACGGCGAGAAGGACCAGGAGAACGAAAAGGAGGAAGAGGCCGTCCCCGCGTGAGCGGCGGCGTCTAACTCCCGATGGCAACCTCGCAGCGGGATGTTCGCAACCGGATCAGCTCGGTCAAGAACATCCAGAAGATCACCCGAGCGATGGAGATGGTCGCGGCCGCGCGTCTGCGGCGGGCCGAGCAGCGGATCGAGGAGCTGCGTCCGTACGCCAGCGCGCTCCGGCGGATGACGCGCCAGGCGGCGGAGGCTGCCGGCAGCGTGCCGAAGCTCCCGATCCTGGCCGAGCACGATCAGGTCCAGAACGTCGGCATCCTGCTGATCGCGGGCGACCGCGGACTGGCTGGCGGGTTCAACTCCAACATCGTCCGCGCCGGCACGGCCGCGGGCCGCGAACACGACTCCGAGGGCCACCGGCCGCTGTACTTCGCCTCAGGCAAACGCCCCGCCTCCTCGCTGCGCTTCCGCGGCCTGGATGTGGCCGACAGCTTCACCGGTTTCACCGACCGCCCGGCCTACGCGGACGCGCGGCGGATCGCCGAACGCCTGATGGCCGCTTACATCGACGAAGACGTGGACCGAGTGGAGATCTTCTACAACGGCTATGTCTCCCCGATCTCCCAGATCGTGCGTCGCGAGACGCTGCTCCCCCTGCAGCAGGCGTCGGTACTCGAGGAGGACGATGACGAGGACGGTGACGAGACCGAGGAGGAGCGCGCGGACGCCGAGCGTGACAAGCGCGCGCTGGTGGAGTACGAGCCTGACCCGGAGGAGATCCTCAGGCGCCTGGTCCCCGACTACGTCGAGGTCTCGATCTACCGGGCGCTGCTGGAATCGACGGCGTCAGAGCACGGCGCGCGGATGACCTCGATGCGCAACGCCTCCGAGAACGCCGGGACGTTGATCGACGATCTCACGTTGGAGATGAACCGGGCCCGCCAGGCCGAGATCACGCAGGAGATCATGGAGGTCGTGGCCGGGGCGGAGGGCCTTAGCTAGTTGAAATTGCTTTGCCGCGGCGCAGCGCCTCGGCCGGATTGGAGAAACATGTCAGCCACAGCAGAGACACCAGATACGACTTCAAACGAGGAAGAGCAGAACGTCGGCCGGATCGAGGAGATCCAGGGCGTGGTGATCGAGGCCGTCTTCCCCGACAAGCTGCCGGAGATCTACAACGCCATCCGGGTTCGCCGTCCCGAGGCCGCACGGGCCGAGGAGGACGAGGACATCGCCGCCGCCAACGACAACTGGCTCGTCTGCGAGGTCCAGCAGCATCTCGGCGACGACCGTGTCCGCGCGGTCGCCATGGACACGACCGACGGCCTGTCACGCGGCACCGAGGTCATCGACACCGGCGCGCCGATCACGGTGCCCGTTGGGCGTGCCACGCTGGGGCGCATCTTCAACCTGCTCGGCGAGCCGATCGATCAGGGCGACCCGCTCGACGAGGACAACGAACGCTGGCCGATCCACCGTCCGGCCCCGACGGTCGAGGCGCTCACTCCGACGACTGAGATGTTCGAGACCGGGATCAAGGTCATCGACCTGCTCGCGCCGTATGCCAAGGGCGGCAAGGTCGGCCTGTTCGGCGGCGCCGGCGTCGGCAAGACCGTGATCATCCAGGAGCTGATCCACAACCTGGCCCAGGAGCACGGTGGTCTGTCGGCGTTCTGCGGCGTGGGCGAGCGCTCACGTGAGGGCAACGACCTGTGGCTCGAGATGAAGGAGTCCGGCGTCCTCGACAAGACGATGCTGGTGTTCGGGCAGATGAACGAGCCTCCGGGCGCACGCATGCGCGTGGCCCTGTCGGGCCTGACGATGGCGGAGTACTTCCGCGATCAGGAGGGTCAGGACGTGCTGCTGTTCATCGACAACATCTTCCGCTTCGTGCAGGCCGGCTCGGAGGTGTCCGCGCTGCTCGGCCGGATGCCCTCCCAGGTCGGCTACCAGCCGACGCTCGAGTCGGAGATGGGTCAGCTGCAGGAGCGGATCACCTCCACCCGCAAGGGCTCGGTCACCTCGATCCAGGCGATCTACGTCCCGGCCGACGACCTCACCGATCCGGCGCCCGCCTCGGCGTTCGCGCATCTCAACTCGACGACCTCGCTGTCTCGGTCGATTTCCGAGAAGGGCATCTACCCGGCAGTGGATCCGCTCGACTCGACCTCGACGATCCTCAAGGCGGAGATCCTGGGCGATGAGCACTTCAACGTCGCCAACGAGGTCAAGGAGGTGCTGCAGCGCTACCGCGAGCTGCAGGACATCATCTCGATCCTCGGCATCGACGAGCTCTCCGACGAGGATCGGCTGACGGTCAACCGCGCGCGCAAGCTCGAGCGCTTCCTCTCGCAGCCGTTCCACGTGGCTGAGCAGTTCACGGGAACGCCCGGGGTGTTCGTGCCGGTGGCGGAATCGATCCGCGGCTTCAAGGAGATCCTGGAGGGCAAGCACGATGAGCTGCCCGAGTCGGCGTTCTTCATGAAGGGCACGATCGACGACGTGGTCAAGGGAGCTCGCGGCGATTCCAAGGACGACGATGCCAGCGACTCCAAGGACGAGGACGACCGCGACTCCAAGGACGAGGACGACCGCAACTCAAAGGACAGCGACTCCAAGGACAACGCCGACGGCGGCCGCGAGAGCGACGACGGCGACGCCAAACACGGTGGCGAGGAGTAATGGCGCACGAGAAGTTCCGGGTCGAGGTGCTCACCCCCGAGGGTGAGGTCTTCAACGACGAGGTCGAGATGGTCTCGACCCGGACCGCGGTGGGGTCGATCGGCGTGCTCGCCCACCACACACCGCTGCTGGCAATGCTCGATCCCACCGAGCTGCGCCTGTACAAGAGCGACTCCGACGTCGTCTCCTTCGCCCAGGCGGAAGGCTACATGCAGGTGGCGAACAACCGGGTCCTGGTCCTGGTGGAGGAGGCCCACCCGAATGACGAGCTCGACGCCGGCGACCTGCGCGAGCGTCTGCAACAGGCCGAGCGCGAGCTGGAATCCGCCGGCGATGACTCCGAGCGCCGGCGCGTCGCCGAGCGCGACCAGGCCCGCCTCGAGCGGTTCCTGAGCATCGCTGAGGGTTCGTAGGGCCCGCTGCCACCGGGCACACTGTGCGTTCCGCGAGTGTGCTCGGGGCAGCTGAGCCCTCCTCTGCAGCCGGTGCCGAACAAAGCACCAAACCGAACCCGCGGGCCACGAATTGGTTCTTTCCTCGGCCTCAGGGCGAAGTTCGCACCCCGAGACGGCGGACGAGCCAGGTTTGGTGCTTTCTTCGACCTCTGCGCTGCACTCGAGCCCGGTCGCGCCCCGATAGGCGTCAACCTCAGTCCCCCCTATCCTCATTTGCCGATGGTTGACGAGCGAAACCTGGCCGAACGACTGATCTCCTACGACACGTCTCGGGCCGAGGAAGTGGTCGCCGCCGCAGGATTCGTCAAGGGATGGCTCGAATCCCGGGACATCGAGGTGCGCCACCAGGATCACAACGGGTTACCGGTGCTGCTGGCCGAGGTCGGTCCCCCGCCCGGGGAGGGCGTTCCGTGCGTGGTGCTGCACGGACATCTCGACGTCGTTCCCGGCCGCCCGGAGCAGTTCCAGCCGATCGTCGACGGCGATCGGCTGATCGGCCGTGGCGCCTACGACATGAAGGGTGCGCTGGCAGCGATGATGTGCTCGCTCAAGGACATAGAGCGGCAGGATGGGGTGACGGTGCGGCTGATCTGCGTGCCCGATGAGGAATCCGAGGAACTCGACGTACGCTCCACTGACGCGATCGTCAGGCAGGGTCTGGCCGGCGACTTCGCCATCACCGGCGAGCCGACCGACATGCACATCGGCATCGAGGCGAAGGGCGTGCTGGTGATGCGCATCGACGTCCACGGGAAGGCGGCGCACAGCTCGACTCCGTGGCTGGGCGAGAACGCCGTGCTCAAGGCCGTCGACGTGTTTCGCAGCATCGGGTCGCTGCCCTTCGCCCGGGAGTCCTCGGAGATGTTCGACCGGCCCTCGATCAACCTCGGCCGCATCGAGGGTGGCCGAGCGCTGAACATGGTGCCTGACCAGTGCACCATGGCCGTCGACGTCCGCTACCTGCCGGGCCAGGACCAGGCCGAGATCCTTGCTCAGGTGGGGACGATCGAGGGCATCGACGTCACGCGCACGTTCATCCACCCGACCGTCACCGTCTCGCCCTCGGACCCGTTCGTCCGCGCTCTGCGCGACTCGGTGGCGCGCTCGACTCGCGGCGAGGTGATGAGCGTCGGCCGCGACGGCGCCTCGGACGCCGCGGCGTTCATCCAGGCCGGCGTTCCGGCGGTGGAGTTCGGTCCCGCCGGTACCGGGCATCACGGCCCGGATGAGTGGGTGTCGCTTTCGTCGCTGTCCCGGTACCGCCGGGCGCTCGGGGACTTCGTGCGAGCCGTTCCGATCTGGCTGGAGTCGCCCGCGGGCGACGTCGGCCTCAGGGCAATCGACGGAGGGCTGGCGTGAGCCTGATCCCCAACTCGGGTCGAGGTGCGCTCGGCCGGTTCGCCATCGGCGCGGCGATCGTGATCGCGTTCACGGCCACCGCCACGGCGGTGGCCGGGCTGCTGCAGTTCAAGCAGTTCGCCAAGGAGATCTCGGGGACGGCGGCGATCAAGCACGCCCCGGTGACGATTCCGGCGCCAGGCGATCCGCAGACCCTGCTGCTGATCGGGTCTGATCACCGGGCGCATCAGCCCCAGAGCGCGGCCAACTCGGACACGATGATCCTGGTCAGGCTCAACCCAAGCTCCTCCACGATCAACGTGATGTCGGTGCCGCGTGACCTTCAGGTCAACATCCCGCTGCCGAGCGGTGCGACCGAGAACGCGAAGATGAACGCGGCCTACCCGGCGGGCGGACCCAGCCTGGTGGTGAAGACCCTCCAGCGCGAGGTATTTCCGCAGCTCAAGGTCAATCACATCGTCGACATCAACTTCGCCGGCTTCCGGGATCTCGTCGACGCAATGGGGTGCGTCTACACCGACGTGGACCGGCGCTACTTCAACCAGAACCTCGGCACGGCGGCGACCAACTACTCGAGCATCGATCTGCAGGCCGGCTATCAGAAGCTGTGCGGCGACAACGCGCTGGCCTACGTTCGCTACCGCCACACGGACACCGACATCGTCCGCTCCGCGCGCCAGCAGGACTTCATCCGCGACGCCAAGGACCAGTACGGCCAGGGCCGGCTGATCTCCAACCGGGACAAGCTGCTGACGATCTTCGGCCATCACACCCAGACCGACGCCAACCTGCACACCACCGACGGCCTGATCAACCTGTTCAACCTGGTCGCCTTCGCCGACGGCCACGCGATCCGGGAGGTTCATTTCCCGGCCGTGCTTCAGCCGTGCACTCCGCCGGCCCCGTGCTACGTGACCTCGGATCCGGCCGCCGAGGCGCACGCATATCAACAATTCATGGCCGTGATCGCCCCCGGCAAGGCCGCCGCGTCGGGCGGCGGGCATCCGTCCTCACACGCGCGCTCTCCGGCTCCGACCGCCGGCTTGCAGCCCGATCTCGCCGACGGCAAGGTCCAGGCGGCGGCGCTGCACGGGCCTGGGCTGCCGGTGGAAATTCCCAAGCAGATCGTGACCGCCACGCACTACGAGGGACCGACGCCCGGCGAATACCCGCGCGCCTACACCATCCATGACCAGAGCAGGGCTCCGCACGCGACCTACCGGCTCGTGCTGGCCTTCAACGCCGTGCTCGGCCAGTTCTACGGGGTCCAGGGCATGACCTGGAAGGACCCGCCGATCCTGGCCAACCCCTCCGAGATCCGGACCGTCGGTGGCCGACGCCTCGAGCTGCACTTCGATGGCCGCAAGCTTCGACTGGTGGCGTGGCGCACCGGCCATGCCGTCTACTGGGTCTCGAACACGCTGAGCCTCGATCTCACCAACCAGCAGATGCTGGGAATCGCGGCCTCGCTCACCCGAGCCTGAACCGCTCGCCGCGGTCTCCGGGTGAGGGTCGCTAGCCTCCTGGCACCCATGAGCTCCGGACGCGAACCGATCGCCGTAATCGGCACCGGCTACGTCGGCCTCGTCACCGCGGCCGGCTTCGCCGAGCTCGGCAGCGAGGTCTGGTGCGTAGATGTCGACCAGAGCAAGATCGAGCGCCTGGAGCGCGGTGAGATCCCGATCTACGAGCCGGGCCTCGCCGAGTGCCTCGCGCGTCACCGGGAGCGGCTGCATTTCTCAACCGAGCTCGCGCCGGCTCTCGAGCACGCGCGGCTTCTGTTCGTGGCGGTCGGGACGCCGCCCACCTACTCCGGCGACGCCGATCTGTCGGCGGTCCACGCGGTGGTGGGCGGGATGCCGAGCTCGGACCGTCACGCGCTGGTGATGAAGTCGACCGTTCCGGTCGGGACC
>JBPCMW010000091.1:0-6034 GCA_051001875.1 Solirubrobacteraceae bacterium
GCGAGCTTTGCGAACCGGCAGAAATGCTGCGCGCGTTGCCGGTGGGAGCGGGCAGCGCGGGCGCCGCTGCGGCCACGTCCGCCGCGCCGCCGGCGCTGCCCGGAGTCGCTGGCTCCGGCGCTCATCGCCGAAATCGACTCGTTCTGGCACAGCGGTCCGGCGCTCTCCGACCTGCACGTCAATCCATTCGCCGTCGAGGCGACGGATGCGCTGTTGCGTCAGCTCGGTCCGGCACCGGTCGACGTCGGCGGCGAGAACCTCGTCGCGCTCCTCACGCCGGTATACCGCGCGCTGGCGGAGCAGGCCGAGCGGCGCGCGCTCGAATGACTGACGGGTTGTGGATCGGAAGGTGCGAGTGCTTGGCGGCCGCGGGGCTGATGGAGCCGCCGCGGGTGTGCGCGATGCTGGGTGCTCTGGGCCAGCAGGCCGGGGCCCCGTCGAAGCGCTCGGCGAGCTGAGAGCGAGCCTGAACCCGTTCAGCCGCTTTGAGTTTGGCACACTGGCCGCGCTCGAGTACGCGCGCGATTGGCAGGCGAAGTGACGTTGCACGAGCATCCGGGCTTCGCTTGAGTTCTTACCCCCAGAGCGCGCAGATGGGGATGGCGAGGATGCGCTCGGCGAGGCGCAGTAGGCCGGGGCCGGTGTGGAGTACCGCACCGGTAACGAACCGGTCGCCGAGCTCGTCGCGCAGCCAGTCGAGGTGGCGTGCATCTTGGCGGGTTGGCGCGGCGGTGGCTTTGATCTCGATCGCGAGGATGTCGCCGGCGGCGATCTCGGCGATCAAGTCGATCTCATGCCGGCCCTCCTTGTCGCGGACGTGGTAGAGCCGCGGTGGGTGCGAGGTGAGTTCGAGCTCGGGCCGGATCTGCGCGACGGTGAACGAGTCGATGAGGCGGCCGAGGAGGTCGCCGTCTCGGAGCACGACGGTGGCGTCGAGTCCGAGTGCGGCGCCGGCAAGGGCCGGGTCGACGAGGTAGCGCTTCGGGGCCTTGATCAGCCGGGTCAGGCGGTTGCTTGCCCAGGCGGGGACGAGTTCGAGCACGAACAGGTTCGTGAGCAGGGTGTCGTACGCGATCGCGGTCTTGCGGTTGATCTGGGCCGCGTCGTAGAGCGTCTTGTGCTCGGGCTGGCCGGCCGTGCTGAGCGCGATGGCCTCGAAGTAGCGGCGAAGGCGAAGTGGATCTCGGTGGCCTGCGATGCCCTCCGCGTCGCGGGTGAGCAGCTGCTCGAGGTAGCCGCCCAGCCAGGCCTCGCGTGCGTCGCCGGAGAGTCGGAGCGCGGCGTCGGGGTAGCCGCCGCGCAACGCAAGCTCGACGTAGCCGCGGAGATCCGGGGGGTCGGAAGGAAGAGTGAACGCGTCGAGGTTGCCGGCGCGAAGCTTCTCGAGGAATGTCGGTCCGGAGATTCGCGCGGCGAGTTCGCGTTCGCCCAGTCCGTACATCCGCAGCCGCACCAGCCGCCCGGTGCCGGGCCACGTCTCAGCTTCGATGTCGCCTCGGACGCTGCCGGTCAACAGGAACCGGCCGGGGCTGGGATCGGCATCGACAGCTCGCTTGACCGCTCCGAGGACACTGGGCACGGCCTGCCACTCGTCCAGCAGGACCGGCTCCCGCTGGGCACGTAGCGCCGCGTCCGGGTCGGCTTCGAAGGCGACGGCCTCGGCTGCCCGATCGAGTCGCACGACCGTCTCGGAGTGCCGCTCGGCGCTCGTCGTCTTTCCCGTCGCGCGCGGGCCGGTCACGAGGATCGCCGGAAGTTGCGCGAACAGTCGCTCAAGTCGCCCATCAATCAGGCGAGGCGTGTAGTCGGATCCAGGCAGACGCTCATCCTACCGCTTTAGCCCACTATCAGCTACCGATATGGACCGTCTAATAGCGCCGCTTTCGCCCATCGAAAGCCTCTCGCCTGATTTTTCGAGCGGTCTCGGCGGCTCTAGCCGAGGAACTGGCCGCCAACCAGTGGGCTGAGCTGGTCGATGAGTTCATGGCCACAGTCGACGAGACCGTGTCCCGCTTTGAGGGGACCGTGGATAAGTTCACAGGAGACGGCGCGCTCGTGCTGTTCGGCGCGCCCCGCGCCGTTGAGGATCACTCGCGCCGGGCCTGTCTGGCCGCCTTAGAGCTCCGCGGAGCGCTCGAGCGGCTGGGAGACGTTGCCAGCAGCCGCCACGGCGCGGCGTTCCGGGTCCGCATGGGGATCAGCTCCGGCGAAGTGGTGCTCGGTCGACTCGGGAGCGATAGCAGGGAGGAGGCGATCGGCCACACGGTCGGTCTTTCCGCCCGACTGCAAACCCTCGCCCCGCCCGGAGGCATTTGCGTGACGGGTCGCACGGCCGAGCTGGTCGACGGAGAGTTCGAACTGGAGGATCTGGGATCCGTGCCGGTCAAGGGCATACAGAGCCTGCTCAGCGTTTAGGCGCTGCTCGGGCTCGGACGGACGAGGGTGGGTCGCCCGCCGGCGCAGTACGGGATCACCTCTCTGGTCGGTCGCGAGGGCGAGCTGACCTCGCTCGGGAGCTGGCTCCAGGATGTCCGGCGGGGGCCGGGACGGGTGGTGGCCATCATCGGCGATCCAGGTGTGGGCAAGACGCGCCTGACGGAGGACTTCGTCGAGGGCTGCCGATCGGATGGGCTGACGGTCCGTCGCCACACCGTAAACCCCCTTGGCCGAACGCGACCGTTGGGGCCAGTGCTGGACATGCTCCGTTCCCGTTTTGAGATCTCGGCGGACGATAAGCCGCAGGATGCCCGCCGACGGGTGGTAAAGACCCTCACCGAGCTAGATCCGCGGCTGGCGGAGGTGTCCGAGCTGATGTGCGACTTCCTCGGGCTGAGCGATCCCGGGGACGACCTCGGAAACTCGCATCGACCCCGATGCCCGCCGCAACCGTCTCATCGAGCTCGTCGCCGCCATGGTCCGGGCCCGCAGCGATGTGGAGACCGTCGTTGAGGTCATCGAGGACACCCATTGGATGGACGACGCCAGCATTCCGTTCCTGAAAGGGCTGGTCCAGGCGGTCGCGGGAACGAGGACGCTGCTGATCCTCACCTACCGCACCGCTCATCCTGCGCAATGGCTCGCCGGCGAGCACGTTCGGGAGTTGTCGCTCATGCCTTTGAATCCGGTCGCCGCGGAAAGCCAGGTCCGCCAGCTGCTGGGTGGAGAAGACGCGCCGGTCGAACTCGTCAACGCGATCCAGGCCCGCGGCGAGGGAAATCCCTTCTTCGCCGAGGAGCTCGTTCGTAACCTGATGGAGGAACGCGCCGGGGGGGCGCCGGGCGAGGCTGGGGCGGGGCGGGGCACCCCCGTCCTAAAGATGCCTCCGAGCATCGAGAACGTCCTCGCGGCTCGCATCGACCGCTTGCTTCCGCAGGAGAAGATGGCGCTTCAGACCCTGTCCGTGATCGGGCGCGAGTTCGACTCGCGGGTGCTTGAAGACGTTGCGGCGTTTCCTACCGACGCCCTCGACACGGCGTTGCCGGCCCTCATCGAGGCGGGCCTGATCGATCCGCTCGGCGACACGCAGTACCGCTTCCGGCACGCCCTTACTCGTGAGGTGGCCTACGCCTCGCTGCTATCGACCGAGCGCTCCCGTGTGCACGCCTCGGTGGCGCGCACCATCATCGAGGCCGATGGCGGCGGGTCCGGCGAGCACGCCGCGCTGATCGCCCACCATTTAGAGATGGCCGGGAGCATCGACCAGGCGGCGACGTGGAGCGCTCGGGCGGCTGAGTGGGTCGCAGGTAGCCATCCGGCCACGGCACTCTCCCACTGGCGCAGCGTTTGCGGTCTGACCGACCAACTCGAGCCTGATCAGCAGGTCGTGACACTTGCCCTCACGGCACGACTACGGAGCCTCGCCCTCTCGTGGCGTCTTGGCGAGGATGAGGCGGAGGTGGCTGAGCGCTTCGCCAGGGCCCGTGACATTGCGCAGGCCACCCATGCGCTCGGAGCCGAGGCCCTGCTGGTCGCCAACTATGCGACCGTGCGCGGATTCGCCGGTCATGGCCGTGAGTTTCTGGCTCTGGCAGAGGAAGCGGTGGAGCTCGCAGCGCGCTCGGACGACCTCGGGATCCTGCAGACCACTCGGGCGGCCCACCAACTGGCGCTCAGCCATCGCGGCCGGTTGCGCGATGCGCTCGAGGTGAGCTGTCGGATCCGCGCCGATGCCCTCGAGAATCCGCAGGCCGGGGCTGGACTGGCGCTCGTGTTCTCCGCTCGCCTGGAGTGAGTACACGATCGGCACTTCGCTGATGCACCTGGGGGACCTCCCCGCCGCACATCGGTGGATCGAAGCTGCGATCGAGCGAGCGGAGGACGTCCTCGACGGTACGCCCTGCTGCAATCCACTGGTGAGGCGATCGCCCGGACCGGTGCCGCGCTCTATGGGCCTGAGCACGAGCGCGAGAAGGCAGCGCTCGAAGGAGGACTGATGGGCTGACGCGAGGTCGGCCGAGAACGCTCGTGTTCCCTTGCGTCTGAACGAACCTAGATGGGCACGGCTGGGCTTGAACCAGCGACCTCTCGCGTGTGAAGTCAGACGCGGCTGCTGCGGCCTGCTGCGACCTACTGCCAAACCCTTTAGTTGCGGGCGCTGCCTCTCGTCATCAGGGGCAGCCTGCTGCCCTCTGATGCCTTCCATTGCAGCCAAGAACGCAGCCAACGCCGTCCATACGGGCCGGAGCGGCGATAGCCGCGTGCGCGCCGGTCGCCCGGGGGGTCGCCTGGGGTGCGACGATCTCGAGCTGCTCGCGGTCACCATCCCGGTGGCGGCGTGCACAGCACAACGCCTGATCGGCCATGCGTCAACGAGCACGGATCCACGGATCGTCAACCGCCGACCCGGCAGCGAGGTGTGCTCAGGCCGTTGCGGCCAGGTACTCGTTCAACGCCTCGGCGGGCGTTCTCCAGGCGAGCGTTTTGCGGGGCCGCCCGTTCAGCGTCGCGGCGACCGCGGCGAGATCCTCGGCACTGTGTCGCGAGAGGTCGGTTCCCTTCGGGAAGTACTGGCGCAACAGCCCGTTGGTGTTCTCGTTGGTGCCGCGTTGCCATGGGCTGTGCGGGTCGCAGAAGTAGACCGGTAGGCCGGTGTCGATCCGCAACTGCGCGTGCTGGGACATCTCGGTGCCCTGGTCCCAAGTCAGCGACCGGCGCAGCTGCTCGGGGAGCGTCACGATGGTGTCGGCGATCGCGTCACGGACCGCGAGAGCGCCGTGGCCGGCCAACGCCGGACCGTTCTTCACTCTCGGGCTGTCGTGGCCGTCCATCCGTGGGAGGTGAAGGAGCATCGTGAACCGGCTCGAGCGTTCCACCAGCGTGCCGATCGCGGAGCTCTCAAGACCAATGATCAGGTCGCCTTCCCAGTGGCCGGCAACGGCCCGGTCCTCAGCCTCGGCGGGCCGCTCGCTGATCAGGATCTCGTCGGTCACGAAGCTCTTGCCCCGGCCGCGAACGCGGGCTCTCGGGACCCGCAGCGCGCGTCCGGTGCGCAGGCAGGCGCTCAGCTCACGCCGAAGCGCGCCGCGGCCCTGGACGTAGAGCGACTGGTAGATCGCTTCGTGCGAGACGCGCATCGATTCATCATCGGGGAAGTCGACGCGCAAGCGGTTGGAGATCTGCGCCGGGCTCCACGACTTCGCCCAGCGCCGATCCTTGCGCCGCCCGTGACAACGCCCGACCCACCGAACCTCCGGACCCGCGACAGCCGTCCCATCCGGCCGCTGCACAGAGCCGGACAGCCGATCCTGCACATAGCGCTGCAACTCCGGGTTCACGACGAGCTTCGCCGGCTTGGGACGCCGCGCACGCCGTCCGCCGTGAACGACCGCCGCTTGGCCTGCTCGACCAGCTCCGGGTCCGGGACCTCCCCGCGACCGGGGACCCCCGCCGGCGCGGCGCGCCCGCCAGCCCCGAATTCCAGCTCGGCTACGCCTCCCTGATCTTCGCGGCTGGCGGCAGCAACCTCAACCGCTGCTCCAGCTCCATTCGTGCTCGTCTCCAACATCTCCAGCGTTCTTCGTTCTCGCCCTCAAGG
>JBPCMW010000092.1:0-20966 GCA_051001875.1 Solirubrobacteraceae bacterium
GTGGTTCTCGCGCAACGCGACCACGAGGACCGTCGTCTCGCTGCCGCGGCTGCGTTTGGTCTCCACACGGCGTCGAGGTCGGATCCCTGCGGCCCATCAGCCCAGCTTGCGGGTGAAGCGGGCTAGCCGGGTCGGCGTCGCCCCGACCACTGCGATCTACCTCTACGGCTGTACCGAGCAGGACAACTCGGGTTGGAGTCCGCGGCCTGCGATTCTCGCAACGCTCGGGCTGGCGGGTCTGCGCGTCGGCGAGCTTTGCCAGCTCGACAACCAGGACGTCAACCTCGCCAAGGCCCGCCTATACATCGCGGACGCCAAGACTGCAGCCGGCGTCCGCTCAGTCGACATCCATCCACGGCTCGTTGATGAGCTGAGCGCGTACCGCAGCCACCGACTCGACCCCGGGGTCGGATCGCCCGCGTTCCCCACCCGGATTGCCACACGCCGCACTCGATCGAACATTCTCACCCGCGTGATTACACCTGTTCTCGCCCATGCCAATGAGCTCCGGACGCGGCGGGACGACCCGCCGATCCGCGCGCACCTCACGCCACACACCTTCCGCCGCAGCTACATCTCCTACATGGTCGCCGCAGGCTACGACCTGCCATACATCCAGGCGCAGGTCGGGCACCGCGATCCCACGACAACTCTGGCCGTCTACGCGCAGGTGATCGCGCGGCCTGACCGCGACCAGCTGCGCGCCGAGATCCGCCAGCTGCTTGGGGTTGATCTCACTGTCGAAGCGGAGTCGCGTGCGGCCGCTGAGCGAAGCGCCCGCTCGCAACTCAACGGGGCCCGCCTGCGAGCCACTGCCATCGAAAAGGCCGGAAAAGGCCGCGCGGCGCGCCGATGACGTCCGCGAGCCGGAGCTGCTCCAGACAGAAGTGCGCCCGTTCCAGGAACTTCTGTGATGGCGAGACCCGGACTCGAACCGGGGACACCACGATTTTCAGTCGTGTGCTCTACCAGCTGAGCTATCTCGCCGTGGTCGCGCGATGCTACCGACTCAACCCGGTTAGGCTTGGCTCATACGCCTACGCCCGCTGCTCCTGATGCTGGTCGTCGCGCTCGCGCTCGCCGGGTGCGGCGGCTCCTCGTCCGGCTCGAACCTCAACGCCGCTCGGACCACGGAGTACTCGTACTTCCCCGCGGGCACGCCGTTCGTGATCAGTCTTGCGACCAATCCGATTGCCTCGTCGATCAAGCGGGCGCAGGCGCTGGAGGGACGCTTTCCGCTGGCCGCGTTCGGGCAATCGGCCCTCATGTCGAAGCTCTCGCAGCTCGGGATCAATTACCAAAGCGACATCCGGCCCCTGTTCGGCAATCCGATCACGATCGGCGCCACCACGCCGACGCTGTCCGGTGCGGCCACCAAGCAGTTCCTCGTGACCTGGGTGACCAAGGACGCGAGCAAGCTGACCGCGCTGGTGAAGAAGATTCCGGGCGTCCGCGCGTCCGGTTCGCACGACGGCGCCAGCTTGTACGCGGCTGGACGCTCGGCGACCGTCGCGGTGAGTGGCGCAACGCTGGTCTTCGCGCCGGACGCGGCTGTCGTCAACGCTGCGCTCGACCGGCACGCCCACGCGAGCGGCCTCAGCTCGGCCGAGGTCGCGCGTGAGACCGCCGGTCTGCCCCAGGACACCCTGCTCGAGACGTTCGGCAACCTCTCGGCGGTGCTCTCGATGCCGAGTGCCGCCAAGGCTCGGCAGGTGCGCTGGGTCGCAGCGCTCCGCGGTTACGGCGCCGCCATCAGCGCCACGACAGCCGGGATCACCTTCCGGTACCACCTGGACACCTCAGGGACTTCGTTGACCTCCTCGCAGCTTCCGTTCGCCACCGGCTCTGCCGCTCCGAGCCTGATCAGCACTGCGCCGATCAGCGTCGGCATCCACGATCCGGCGCAGATCTTCGCCTTCGCCGAAGGAGCCGAGCAGGCCTCCAACCCGGTGAAGTACTCGGCGTTCCTCAAGCGCCAGGCTGCCGTCAAGTCCAAGAGCGGCATCGATCTGAACGGATTCCTGAAGCTGCTGACCGGGGACCTGGTGCTCGCCAGCGACACGCACACGACAATCGGACGGGTCGCGGTCAGCAACCCCTCCGCCGCGGCGGATGCGCTGTCCAAGCTCGTGGCCAATCCGAGCGCACTGTTCGCGAAGGCCACGGCGGTCAAGAAGCTGGCCGGCGGCGTGTACGCGGTCAAGGAAGCCAAGCGGACGATTGACCTCGGGGTCATCGGCAACCAGTTCGTGGCCGGAAACACCGGGCCAGCGCAGCTGCGGGCGTTCGCCGTCGCCCCCGCCACGCCGGCCGCGGGTGCTCAGGGAGCGGTGGCCTTCCGGGTCGGACTGAGCCAGGTGCTGCACCTTGCACTCAAGCACGCGCCCCCCCAGATCGTCCAGACGATCCTCGCTTCGCTGGGTGATCTAACCGGCTGGAGCTCGGCCAGCGCGAACGGGATCAACGGCAGCGCCACGCTCGCGCTCAGGTAGCCGGGCGGGAGCTCATGCGGGCCAGCAGCTCCAGCGCTCCGCGCTTGGAGAGCGGTTCGTTCAGGTTCCCGCACTTGGGTGATTGAACGCACGAGGGGCATCCGGCCTTGCACGGACACTCGCCGATCAGGCGCTGAGCATCCGCCACCAACCGCTCGAACTCGCCATACCCGCGGCGGGTGATCCCCACGCCGCCGGGGTGGCCGTCGTAGATGAAAATCGTCGGACCGCCGGTCTGCGGGTGCGCGTTGGTGGAGAGCCCACCGATGTCCCATCGGTCGCACATCGCGATCAGCGGCAGCACCGCAATCTGCCCGTGCTCGAGCGCATGCAGGGCGCCCAGCAGCAGCTCCGACGGAAACGCCTCTGCGGCGATCAGATCGTCAAGCTCATACCAGAGCGCACGGGTGCCGAATTCGACCGTGGGCAGATCAAGGCCCTGGAAGTCGATCACCCGGTGGTCCTGCAGGCCCTTGCGTTGGTAGCCGAGAACCGTCTCCGAGTACACGACCGACCCGAACGACAGCGTGACCCCGTGCGTCTGACGCTGCTCATGCAGTCGCTCGATGTAGGTCATGCTCTCGCGCTTGGCCTGAGTGAAGTAGTCCCCCCGGAACGGCTCGAGCAGCGCCCGGCGCCCGGCGAGATCCAGCTCGAGCACGAGGTAGGAGCGTCCCATGTGGAGGTAGATGGCACCCTCGTGGATCGTCGCGTAGGCGCGAGCCGCCTCGACCGTCCCGAGGACTTCCGCGGAGGTGGTATCGATCAGGATGAAGCTGTCAGCCGAGGCCGAGCGCAGCGCGACCCTCGCGGCCGGGTAGTCGTCGGCGCGGCTGGGCACGAACCCGCCGGCACGCGCTCGGAGCATGCCTGCTTCGGTCAGCTGCTCGGCATAGCTGCGCCAGTCGCTGCCCATGATCTCCGTGTCGGCATCGCTGAGCGGCGCTTCGTGCGCGGCGCAGAGCAGGTGCTCGGCGTAGATCTCAGAGCTGCCCGGGTCGAGGATCGCGGCCTCGACCGGGCGCTGAAGAAACTCATCCGGATGGCGGCAGAAGAACTGGTCGAGCGCGTCCTCCCCGGCGATGTACACGGCAAGCCCGCGGCCGCGCCTGCCGGCCCGGCCCCACATCTGCTTCAAGCTCGCAACCGTTCCGGGGAAGGTGACGCAGATCGCCGCATCGAGCTCGCCGATGTCGATCCCGAGCTCGAGTGCGTCCGTGGCGACCACGCCGAGCAGCTCACCCTCGGTCAAGCGGCGCTCGATCTCGTGGCGCTGCGCCGGCGTGTAACCCGCCCGGTATGGGGCAATCCGCTCGGCCAGTTCCGGCTCCAGCCGGTCCATCGCGTGGCGCAGGATTAGCTCCACCCCTTTGCGCGACTTCATGAAGCAGATCGTTCGGGCCCCCGCGCTGACCAGCTCCGAGAACACCTCGGCCGCCTCGTACAGGGCCGAGGCCCGGGTTCCGAGCTCGTCATCGAGCAGCGGCGGATTCCACATCGCCACGCGCCGGCTGGCCTTCGGGGCGGAATCCTCGGTGATCAGTTTGAAGTCCGGCAGTCCGGTCAGGCCCTCGGCGAGCTCGCCTGGATTGGCGATCGTCGCGCTGGTCAGCAGGAAGTGAGGCTGGCTGCCGTGGATCTCCGCGATCCTCCGCAGGCGCCGGAGGACGTTCGCCACGTGCGAGCCGAACACGCCGCGGTAGACGTGAGCCTCATCGAGGATGACGAAGGCCAGGTTCGCGAACAGGTCCGCCCACGCCGTGTGGTGGGGCAGGATCCCCACGTGCAGCATGTCGGGGTTCGTGAGAATCAGATTGCTCTTCTTGCGAATGGCAACTCGTTCCGCCCGGGGGGTGTCGCCGTCGTAGATCGCCGGTCTGACCAGGCGCGGCATCCCGAACCGCTGTAGTGACCGAGCCTGGTCCTGCGCGAGCGCCTTGGTCGGATACAGGTACAGGGCGCGCGCGGCCCGATCTGAGCTCAGCACCTCAAGCGTCGGCAGCTGAAAGCAGAGCGACTTGCCCGAAGCCGTTCCGGTGGTGACCATCGTTGGGCCGTCAAAGGCGGCGAACAGCGCCTGGGCCTGATGGGCGTACAGCTCCGTGATGCCAGCCGCCCCGAGGGCGGCCCTGACCGTCGGACTGAGCTCCTCCGGAACCGAAACCGGGCGCGCGGAGCGCGCCTCATAAATATCTTCGTGAACCAGCCGCTCGTCATCACGGCCTGTCTCGAGGAGCGCCGCCCAGGGCTCGGTTTCACGCGCGATCGACACACAGGCCAGTATGGCGGCAGCTGCTACGGTCGCGCCCGCCATGCGCTGCCTGTACGTCGACCTCGACGGCACCCTGCTCGGCCCGAACGCTTCGCTGCTCCGGGGCGGCGATGGCCGCTTCTCGGCGATGGCCGTCCGGGCGCTGGAGGCGTGCTGGCGAGCCGATGTCGAGGTCGTGCTGTATTCGGGACGCAAGCAGTCGAGCGTGTTCGAGACCTCACGACTGATCGGCGCGGACTCCTACATCTTCGAGCTCGGCTGCGGGCTCGTGGTGGACGGCGAGCTCGAGTGGCTCACCGACGGAGTCGTGCCCTCTGATGGCGATGGTTCGATCTTCGACCAGATCTCCGCCACCGGCGCGCCCGAGGCGCTGCTCTCACACTTCGACGGGCGAATCGAGTACCACACGCCATGGTCGATCGGGCGCGAGGTCTCGCATCTGTTCCGAGGATCTGTGGACCTGGAAGAGGCGCACCGCGTGCTGGCCGGCGCGGGGTGCGAGTCACTGCGGCTGGTCGACAACGGCGTCGTGCGAGCGCATGCCGAACAGATGCCGGGCCTGCCCACGATCCACGCCTACCACCTGATTCCCGCCGGCGCCTCGAAGACACGGGCCGTCGCGCGGCACATGCAGGCGCGCGGCTACGCAGGGTCGGACTGCATCGCCGCGGGCGACTCCCGCGAGGACATGGATGCGGCCAGCGTGGTGGAAACGTTCTGGCTCGTCGCGAACGCGCTCGAGCGCGATCCGACGTTGGCGACGGAGCTGCTCAGCCAGCCCGGCGTCCGCATCGCCGAAGAGGGCTACGGCGCCGGGGTCTACGAGGCCGTGGTCACGACTTTGGCCGGGGGCTAGCCGAAGCCTGACCCCCGGTCCGGCGCGTCTAGCGCTCGCGCGTGTCCCTCTCGGCTTCATCCGCGTCGCTGACCGCCCAGCCGAGCCGCTCGACCAGCTGAGCGGCGAAGTGCTCGCTTTCGAAGTCGCTCATGTTCACCCGCTCCTGCAGCATTACGGATGTATCGGTCCGGTCAGTTGTTTTGTCCGCCGTCACCATGATCTGAGGCATCTTCTCTCTCCTTCGGGTCGCGTTCGATAACTACGTTCGCACCCTCATCTGAGGCCGGAGTAAACACCTCGTGATCGTTAGTCGGCTTGTGAGAAAACCAGTTTCGGATCCGTTCACGCACGCGTCGCCAGAAGCCGGGCGAGACCGCCGGGCGCCACCGCGCGGGCGGCGGGACGGTGGTTCGCACCACGCCCACCCAACTGTCCAGCGGTAGCTCGCCGGAGATCAGCTCGGCCAGCGCGCTGGTCACGGGGGCGTCGACTCCCGCCTTGAGTAGCGCAGTTGACAGCAGCGGCACGGTTTCAAGCGCTTCCACCGCCTGGCCCACCAGCGATGAGATCTCGGCGGCTGCGACGCCCTGGGCCAGGAGCTCCCCCGCTCGCCGGTTGCGACTCGTCGGCGCCAGCGCGGTGGCCACCAGATCTCCGGTCCCGGCCAGGCCGATCATCGACTCCGGCCTGGCTCCCTGCGCCTCGGCCCAGCGCCAGACCTCGGCGAAGATATGCCCGGCGGCGGCACCAGCCGCATTCAGCCCCTGCGCCTCGGTCGCCCCGGAGGCCAGCGCCGCAGCATTCTTCGCCACCCCCGCGAGCTCGACCCCGGTCGGATCGTTGGATTCCTCGCATACGACGCCGGCCCGGATGAACACGCCCGCCAGCGTCGTGGCGAGCGCCTCCTCCGTCGAGGCCGACACCAGCCCGGCTCCGGCGCTGACCATCTCCCGTGCGTGAGCGGGTCCTCCAATGCATCCCGTGCGACTCGCGCCGAATCGGCGCTGGAGCAGGAGCGTCGGCGAGGCGCCGTTGGGTGGCACGAGACCCTTGGCCAGCGATACGACCGCGGCCTTCGGCGGCAGGCCATGATCTTCGAGACCCGCGATCACCTCATATAACCCACTCGAGGGAACGCCGAGAAACACGTAGTCCGCCCGCGCCAGCCCGCTGCTTGTGTGCTCGACCCGTAGTTCGCGAGGGAACTCAACCCCGGGAAGATAGATCCGGTTCTCACGCTCCTCGGAGAGGAGCTCACACTGTTCCTTGGTCCGGGTCTGCAGCGTCGTGCGCAACCCGCCGCGGGCCAGCAGGACCGCCACCGCCGTCCCGAACGAGCCGGCGCCGATCACCACCGCCCGTTTGGTGCCGGGTGCGGGCAGGTGAATCGAGCGGCGGGGGACGGGCGGCATCGGAGGGGCGGGAAACTACGCGACGCCGCGAGCGGAAGCGCGCGACTGGGACTCGCGGGCCGCGTCCTCGTCGGCGATTGCGTCCGCCAACTTGCCGGCGGCCTGCGCGACCTCGCCGAAGGCGTCGGCCACGGCAGCGGCGTCAGAGCCGGTGATCGCCCGGTTCAGACCCGCCACGGCGGCGTCGAACTGCTCCCAGCGATCGGCCGGGCCGCGACGGCCGGTACCGGGTCGCAGCTCGTACGGCGGCTCGGCGTTCTCCGCACCGGGGACGGGACGCCACAGCAGGCCCGCGGCATGGGCGTGCTCCCACGCGACCTGCTCGCCGCCCGCGGCGTCGGCAAGCGCCTGCAACCGCGCGGCGAAGCCGGCGTCCGGCGGGGCCAGCTTGTGCGCCCGCATCGCCTCCGCCCAGCTGCTCCCGGCTTGCCGCACGGCACGCATCACGTGCGCGCGCTGGCGATCAAGCTCGTCGCGGAAGCTCATCCGGCCCGTTCGCTGCCGTTGCCATCCGGGGCACGTGTGATCTGAACCGGAGCACCACCGTGCGCGCGAGGACGTTCATCCGCGGGACCACGTCCATCCGCGGGACCACGTCCATCCGCGGGACCACCTCCGCCTGCTGCCGGCGCAGGCTCCGCGATCCCGACCGGCTCACCGCCCCAGAAGTCCTCGGCACTCGGGCTGGACCGGCGGGCTTCCGAAGGCGCTCCCGGGCTGTAGCCATCGGCCAGAACCCGCTCGAGGTCGGACCGCTTGATCCGCACCCTGCGACCCACGCGTAACGCGGGCAGCGAGCCCTGATCGATCCAGTTGCGAACAGTCTGCTGATTGAGCTTCAGTAGCTGCGCCACCTCGGCAACCGTCAGATAGGACTCTTCAAGTTCGCTGTGCTCCATCGCCTCAGACTCTCCAATTGAGACAAACTGGACCCAATTCAGTCGTTATACTAGCGCGTCAGGAAGACGTTATCCTCGGCGGTCGACGAGGGAAGGCCTGCGAAGCGTTGAACACAGAAGGACCCCAAACCGAGGCCGGAAGCAGGGAAAAGACGCCCGAGACCAACGTCGTGCGTCTCCCGCGGGACTGGCTCGGGCCTCGTGAGGAACTGGTCCCATTCGGCCCCCGCGCGGCCTCGCGGCCAGCGGGTCTGGTGGACATCTCCGCGACTGACGCGTCGGGTTCGGAGCCCTCCGCCCCGCCGCCGTCTGCTCAGGACTTCTGGAGCGAGCAGTCGGCTTCCCTGCAGCATGCGCTTCAGGGCCTTCCGGAGTCCGGCGAGGCCCCCGGTGACGGCACGACCGGCGACCCCGTGGCGGTACCTGATGTAACCGGCTCGCCGGAAGAGCCACCGCGCGAAACGTGCCTATACGTCACGTTTCGCGCGGTGGCTCGGGTTATCCGGCGCCAGCTGGCTCCTTCGGCACGGCTGGTTGGCTCTCGAGTCGGACGCAGAGCCGCAGCCCTGGCCGTAACGGCTCTCGCAGCGGCTGTGGTGCTGGTCGCATCCTCGGGTCAAACCGCGCGGGTCGTCGCCTCTTCGGCGCTGTCAGACTCACGTTCCGTGGGGGCGATGCTGGCGATGGCGCCGGCCAGTGTGCGGGTGCCCTCCATCGGCCGGTTACCGGCCGGTCGACCCGTCGTCCGACGATCCGTGCGCGCCCTCCGCCGGCGGCCCGTTCACCACGCGAGCACCGCCCCGGCACTGCAGGTCGCCGCGGTCTCACACCCCCGCAGCGTCGCGTCCACCGCTCCTTCGTCGGCCGCCGGCTACGGCGGGCAGGGCGGTGGGTCTTCCTACGTTCCACCTCCCGCTACGACGAACGCACCGGCCGCAACGTCTTCTGCACCCGCAGCGGCCGCCCCCCAGAGCCAGCCCGCCGGTCCCACCGGTGCGGGAGCAATCCTCGGACCAGGCCGCTGCAGCTGTTGACCCACGAAAGGATCAGATGCTGACCCGTCCCCTGCATCACCTACGAGACAACCTCGTCGCCTACCTAGCGCTCTTCGTGGCGCTCGGTGGCACCAGCTACGCCGCGCTAACGATCTCCGGTGCGCAGATCCGCAACCACTCGATCGATGCGGTGAAGCTGAACCCGCGGTCGATCGCTGCGTCGGTCAGGGCGTGGGTGAATGTGCAGTGGAACGCGAAAGGCCTCGTAGCTCAGGGCTCGAACAGCCCAGTTCGGGTGATCGCTAACGATCAGGGCGAGCAGGTCATATGGTCCCATCAGCGCTTCTCGGGGAAGTGCATCGCTTCCGCCACCCCGCAATTCAATGCCAACGGCGAAGGTTTCGACGGCTACGTGAACGCCCAACTTCTATCTGGAGGGAGAAGCGTGTTTCTGCGCGGCTTTGGGCCCGATGGAGCGCATCGCGCGCAAGCTGCCTTCGTCATGATCGTCTGCCCCTAGCCCGCGCGCATGTAGATGACAGCTCTCGATCCGATCAGACGGCTGGCGATCTCGGCCGGAGCTGCGGCGGTGTTGCTGCTCGCCTGCGCTGGGGCGACCAAGGCAAATCCTCTGCCGTTGAGGATCTGCGGCGCCAACGCGTTGGCTCCTGGCAACTTCTACACCGGCGATTCGGGGGATGGACTGACCTCGACTTCTGCTCCGGGCGTGCCGGCGACGACTGATTGCCCGGATGGCACCGGCCTGCTCCTGCAATCTACGGGGACGAACATTCCTCACAACGCGGGGGCAAGCTTTAAGGTGACCGCGCCATCGGGGGTCGTAATCAACAGCATTCACGTGGTCGGGGCAGGTTCGACCGGCATAGATAACGGCAAAGGCTGGTTCGGCTGGTTCTATTGGGACGGTGGCCCGGGCGCGCCAGGAAACGCGGGCGGAAACTCCATCAACGATCAGTCCTTCAACGCCGGAGGCTGCTGTTCGCAAGGCAATCTCAACAGTCAGTCGATCGGGTGGTTCATGGCCTGCGGCTGGTCTTCCTGCTCAAACCTCGGCATTGTGGACGTCCCTGAGCTCGACCTAACCGCCGAGGAAACCCGCGGCCCGGACCTTCTCGCCACAGGCACGGACAATCTCTGGTACCAGCAGGGGTGGGTGCGAAGCACCTGGCAGGCTGGACTTCGCGCCACCGACCCGTCCGGAGTTTGCGGTGCGCACGTGGTGTTCGGCAGCTTCCCGACACCGTTCAGCGGCGCTTCGGAGATGCCGGACCGGAGTAAGTGGAAGCAGTGCACCGACCAGACCGTCTCAGCATCGGTGGACACGCGCACGTCGCAGGGCAGCGCGGGGCTGGGTGAGGGAGCGATGCCGTTGACGCTGAGTGCCGACAACGCTGCCGGCGTTCACTCGCAAACCTCGAAGACGGTGTACGTCGACAACACGACGCCGTCGATCACCCTGTCGGGCCCAACGGACGCACCTTCGACTGCTGGCACCCAATACGTGAGTGCGACAGCGGGTGGCAGCCCGTCGGGCATCGCCCTGATCTCGTGCTCCACGGACGACGGGGCCGCGCAGCTGTTCTCCGGGCCAAGCGCTCAAGTGCCGGTGAGCGGTGTCGGGCAGCACACAGTGCGCTGTTCGGCGGCTAACAACGCCGTAGACCCGGCAGGGAATCACGGGTGGTCGGCGCCGTCGAGCTGGACAGTGAAAATCGGGGCTCCGACGCGGCTCTGGATCTCATTCTTCAAGTTCGTGGGGCTGCGCTGCCACAGGGTTGCCATCCGCCGGCACGGACACTCCGTGAAGGTAATGCGTTGTCGCCCGCGCACAGTGCGCCGGCGTACGATCGTGTGGGTGACGGTTCGCCGGAACGACCACCTGATCAAGGTGAAGCGGGTGCGGTTCGTGCGGGTTGTGGTGCCACCCCACGTGGCCACCAGGAGCACGCGGCGGGTGTCCTTCGGCCGCTCGACGACGGTTAGCGGCTGGCTCGGCACGGCCGACGGCACGGCGCTCGGGGAACAGCCGGTGAACATCCTCGTCGCTCCCGACGACGGTTCAAACGGATTTGCCCAAACGGCAACTGTGACCACCTCTGTCAACGGCACCTGGACCGCATCGCTGCCCGCTGGGCCGTCGCGTCTGATCGAGGCGGACTACGCCGGATCTGAGACGACGGAACCAGCCGTCTCCGCTGACGCGCGAGTCACCGTGCCGGCGCGCGTCCTATTGCGTGTGACGCCGGGCCGGGCTGCCTGGGGCAGCCGGATCCGCATCAGCGGACGGATCCTCGGTGGCTACATACCGGCGAACAAGACAACGGTCTCGCAGCTGCTGCGCCTGCGGATCGGGGTCCAGGGCATCTCACAGACCGCCGGCATTCCCGACGTGGCTCGTGATGGGCGCTTTCACACGTCATATTGCTTCAACCGCGGCAACGGAGTCGCGCATTTCTGGTTCTCGGTATCGACACTCAACGAGACCGACTACCCGTTCGAGCCCGCTGGTTCGAAGCGCACGGCCGTCACCGTCGGACCGGGCAATGCCAGCCGCCCGTGCTGATGCTCGTTACGGCCATCAGATCCAGCTAAGCTGTTTGATGTGATCGGTGACATCCTTCAGCCAACCCACCTGCTCTTCGTCCTCGTGATCGCGCTCCTAGTGCTCGGGCCGAAGCGGCTCCCCGAGGTTGGGCGCTCTCTCGGGAAGGGGCTGCGTGACTTCAAGTCGGCCATAAACGGCGGCGACGACGAGGCGCCGAGCCAGGTCAGCCCGCCCACGGAAAACGCGCCGTACGTCACGCCCGCGACGCCCGTCACGCCCGCGACGCCCGTAGCGCCCGTGACGGCCGAGAGCACCCCGCCGGCGGTACCCAAACCGGCCGAACACACCGGCTGAGCGCTCGCCTCGTCCCCTCGGTGGAGTCGCCGATACACCGGCGTCGTTGATGTCCACGCTCGAACCACAGCTCGCACCGGCCAACCACCGGCGGCGCCCGCGTTTGCGTCTCCTGGCGCGCATGCTTGTCGGCTGCACGATCGTCGTCGCCGCAGTGGCGGCGACCGTCGCGACCGGGACGCTGCTGGAGGTCAAGGCATTCACCGACGCGCTGAAGCAGAGTCCGCGGCTACAACTCGGCGGTGAGCTGGCGAGCGCCAATGCCGGCGGCGCCCAGACGCTGCTGCTGATCGGCTCCGACAAGCGAGCGAAGAACGCCCTCGACGCCAGCACGCCCCCTCACTCAGACACGATGATCCTGGTTCGCTTGGATCCGACCCAGCCGAACACGACGATGCTCTCGGTCCCCCGCGATCTGAAGGTGACGATTCATCCCGACCACGGTCCAGCGTCGACCCAGAAGATCAACGCCGCGTACACGCTCGGGGGGGCGAAACTGGCGGTCAAGACGATCAAGCAGGTATTAGGCGTAAAGATCAATCACGTGATCGACATCAACTTCCGGGGCTTCAAGGCGCTGGTCGACTACCTGGGGTGCATCTACGTGCAGGTCGATCGCCGCTACTACCACTCGAACCTGGGGCTCGGGGTGGGGCAGACGTACGACGAGATCAATATCCAGCCCGGCTACCAGAAGCTGTGCGGGGAGAACGCGCTGCACTACGTCCGTTATCGACACGCCGATACCGACCTCGTGCGCAGCGCGCGCCAGCAGGACTTCCTGCGCCAGATCAAGAATCAGATCGGCGCCGGGGGTCTGATCAGTCGGCGACTCGGGATCGAGAAGATCTTCGGCAAGTACGCCAGCACGGACATTCGCACCAGCGACGATGTGCTCAAGCTGCTCGAGCTGCTGGTTCAGTCAGCCAGCCACCCGGTGCGCCAGGTTACGTTCGACGCAACGCTGGGTCCCTCGTATGTCACCGCCTCCGCGGCCCAGATCCGCAGGACCGTGCGCGCGTTCCTCAATGGCGGAATCGGGCCGGGACATATCAGCGCCCCTTCGGGACGACGCGGGAAGCGCCAGGCCGAGGCGAACACGCCGCTGACCGCGGCCACGGCGACCGAGCTGGCTCAGGCTCGCCCGTTCGCCCCCCGGTTCGGCTTCAAGCTTTACTACCCGGTCTCCCGGGTGACCAGCGCGTTCGCCCAGCCGGACATGCTGCGCCCCTACCGAGTTCACGGCCACGACGCATACGTCGTCGTGATCGACCAGGGAGGCCTCGGGCAGTTCTACGACCTCGAGGGCACGACGTGGAAGACGCCGCCGATCCTCAGCAACCCCAACCAGACGATCACCGTCGGCGGCCGGCGGCTGCAGCTGTACTTCGAAGGCCAGCGCCTGCGGGTGGTGGCCTGGCACGACGGGGCCGGCGTGTACTGGTTGACCAACACGCTGCAGAACATCCTCACGAATCGCCAGATGCTGGCGGTCGCCGCCGCCGCCACGCCGATCAAGTAGCCCGTCGATCCAGCGAACGTCTGTTCGCCCGGTTAGCCTCCGCCCATGACGTGGACGGAGAGCGCAGCGCTTGTCGTCCTCCTGCGAATCGGTACGCAGCCGTGGCACCATTACGCGGGGCTGGTGGAGGACGCCGGCAGCGCGCTGGCAGTGCTGGAGCGGGAGACGAGCGAGCGAGAACACGGGCAGGCCAGCCTGTTCGCGGACCCAGCGGAGCCGGAGACTGAGCGCATGCTCGAAGGCGCGACGGTAGATATCGAGCGCTGGCTCGCCGAGGGGATGAGGGTGCTGACCGTGCTCGAGGCCGAGTATCCCGAGAATCTTCGCACCGTCCACGACCGTCCTCCGCTGATCTTCGTTTCCGGCGAACTGCGGGCCGAAGATGCTCGCTCGATTGCCGTGGTCGGGACCCGCGAGGCGTCTGTCGTCGGGGCGGCCGAGGCGCGGGAAGTCGCAGCACATCTGATCGACGCTGGGTTCACCGTCGTCTCCGGGCTTGCCGCTGGAATCGATACGGCCGCGCATGAAGCCACGTTGGCGCGCGGCGGCCGCACGATCGCGGTCCTCGGCACCGGCCTGCAGCGCGTCTATCCCCCGCAGAACGCAGAGCTGCAACGGCAGATCAGCCGTGAGGGCGCGGTGATCTCGCAATTCTGGCCGGACGCTCCCCCTTCACGTAAGAGCTTCCCGATGCGGAACACAGTCATGTCAGGGCTAGCCCTGGGGAGCGTCGTGGTGGAGGCCACGCGCACCAGTGGAGCTCGGATCCAGGCACGGCTGGCCCTGGCCCATGGGCGCCCGGTGTTCCTCCTGCGCCGCCTCCTGCGAGAAGCCTGGGCGCGCGAGTTCGCGGCGCGGCCCGGCGCACATGTCGTCTCTGAGCCGTCCGAGATCACCCAGATCATCGAGCGCCTGACCTCGGCAGGCGTCCTCAGTCCGTGAGCACGGTCCGTGCCGACCGTCCCCGAGCTCACCGCCGTCTACGGGAACTTCATGTTCAGCCCGCGCGCCGGACCCGAGGTGTGCCAGACATGCTTCAACTTCACCGACGGCTACCCGCGCTGCTACGCCTGCACCCACGGCGAGAGCTGGCTTGACGCGGTAGCGCCGATCTCCTATAGCGTCGCTCGCGAACAGCTCCATCACGCGCTGGCCAGCTACAAGCGGCTGAGCGGCGGCCCAGCGAGACGACTCAGGGCGGAGTTGGCTGCGCTGCTATGGCGCCATCTCTCCGAACACGAGGGATGCGTGACGCGGGCCGCCGGGGTGCCGGCATTCGAGCTCGTGAGCACCGTCCCGTCAAGCGCTCGCGAGCGCGACGAGCAGCATCCGTTGCAGCAGATCGTCGGGACGCTGGTCGTGCCGACGCGCGATCGCTACGAACGGCTGCTGGAGTGCGCTAGCACCGAAGTCCCGCCACGGCAGTTCCACCGGGACAAGTTCCGCGCGCGGCGCTCGCTGGATGGCGAGGCGGTCCTGCTGATCGACGATACGTGGACCACGGGCGCCAGTGCACAAAGCGCCGCCGCCGCACTCAAGACCGCCGGTGCCGGCGCCGTCGCGGTGGTCGTGTTCGGACGACATCTGAACCGGGAATGGCACGAGAACGATCGGCGGCTGCGCAGCCTTACGAGACCGTTCGACTGGACCCGGTGCGCCGTGTGCGATGAATCGACGATTACGGGCTGAGGCAGCAGGGTAGGCAAACCAGCGTATCGGGTCACCGGAGGGAGAGGTCGGTGAGGAAAGAGGTACTTGGCTTGTGGAGACCACCGCGACGCAGAGGCGCCGCGGTTGCGCTGATCTCCTGCCTCAGTCTGCTTATCGCCGGCTGCGGCTCGTCCACGAACGGCCCGCCGACGCTCAACTGGTACGTGTTCCCCGAACCGTCGGGCTCGTTCGCGGCAGCGGCGAAGGAATGCTCGGCCGCGTCTGGCGGCAAGTACAAGATCAACATCAACCTGCTCTCCACGGCTTCAGACCAACAGCGCGTGTCGCTTGTGCGCCGTCTGGCCGCCAAGGATTCCTCCATCGACATCCTGGCCATGGACGTCGACTGGACCGCCGAGTTCGCCACCGCCAAGTGGATCCGGCCGTGGCCGGCCGCACTCGCCGCGCAGGAGACCAAAGGTGACCTCCCCGGCCCAATCGCCACAGCAACCTGGCAGGGCAAGCTGTTCGCCGGGCCGATCAACTCCAACACGCAGTTGCTCTGGTACCGCAAGGACCTGGTGCCGAAGCCGCCCAAGACCTGGACCGAGATGATCAACGACGCAATCGCCCTGGCCAAGCGGGGCAAGCCGCACTACATCGAGGAGCAGGGGGCCCAGTACGAGGGGCTGGTGGTGTGGTTCAACTCATTGGTCGACTCCGCCGGCGGCCAGATCGTTACCGGCAACAACCAGGTCGTGGTCGGCCCGTCGACCCGAACCGCGGCCGCGATCATGCACCGCCTGGCCACGTCGCCCGCGGCCGATCCGTCGCTGAACACCAACATGGAGGACCAGGCGCGGATCGGCTTTGAAAAGGGAACCGCGGCGTTCGAGATCAACTATCCGTTCGTGTGGCCCGCCGCCGCGGCTGCCGGGATCCAGAAGAAGATGGGTTATGCCCTGTTCCCGACGGTAACCCCTGGGACGGCTCCGAAGGTATCGATCGGCGGCTACAACCTCGGCGTCTCGACCTACACGAAATACCCGGAGCAGGCGTTCAAGGCGATCCAGTGCCTGACCCAGCCAAAGAACCAGGTGACGGACGCGATCAAGGGCGGCCTCGCGCCGGTGGCGGCGAGCGTCTACGACGAGCCTTCGATCGCGAAGCCGTACCCGTTCCACGCGCTGCTCAAGACTCAGATCGAGCACTACGGCATCCGGCCGAAGACGGCGGCCTACGCGGATGTCTCGCTGGCCATCCAGAAGGCGCTGTCGCCGACCTCGAACATCAGTCCGAGCAGTGTCGTCACTACGCTTGCTGACGAAATCAAGAAGTCATTGACCTCGGGAGCACTGCTGTGAGCAGCGGCGCCATTACCAGCCCCGAGCGGGCCGCTGCAGCTCCCACCGGCCGCCGCAAGCACCTCACCGAGCGGGCCAAGAGCGAGCGTCGCCTCGCGGCGATGCTGGTTGGCCCAGCCGCGATCGTGATGCTCGCCGTGGTGGCCTACCCGGTCATCGACGCCGTCGTCCTGTCGCTGCAGCGCTCCGATCTGCGCTTCCCGAACGCGACCAAGTTCGTCGGCCTATCCAACTACGGCCACGTCCTGACCTCTACCGTCTGGTGGCAGGACGTCCTGCACACCACCATCATCACTGTGATCAGCGTGAGCATCCAGTTTGTACTGGGGATGCTGCTCGCGCTGGCGATGCACCGGGCAGTCTTCGCCCGGGGTGCAGTCCGGGCCATCGCGCTGATTCCGTATGGGATCGTGGCAGTCGTGGCGGCGTACTCGTGGCAGTACGCGTGGTCGCTGAACAGCGGGTGGATCCCCAAACTGCTCGGGCTCACCACCGACCCGTTGAGTCACCAGTTCGGCAGCTACGTAGCCATCATCGTTACCGAGATCTGGAAGAACACGCCATTCATGGCGCTGCTGCTGCTGGCTGGGCTGGCTCTGGTTCCAGATGAGTTGCACGAGGCCGCGCGGGTAGACGGGGCGACGACGTGGCAGCGCTTCGTACGGATCACGCTCCCGCTGATGAAGCCGGCGATCCTCGTCGCGCTGCTGTTTCGCACGCTCGACGCATTCCGGATCTTCGACACGATCTACATCTTCAACCAGGGGGCGCAGGGCACCGAATCGATCTCAATGCTCAACTACAGCACGCTGTTGAATCGCCTGAACCTCGGACTGGGGTCGGCCGTCTCGGTGCTGCTGTTCCTGCTGGTAGCGCTGATCGCTTTCGTGTTCATCAAGGGCTTCGGCGCCGGAGCGGCTCCGGGAGGAGAGACCGAATGAGCCAACGACTAAAGCAGCGCAGCGGATGGTCGGTGGCGATACTCGTGATCGTCGTCGCCTCGCTCGTGCCGGTGCTGTGGATCGTGATGCTCTCGCTGAAGACACCGGCGACGGTCACGGACGGAAGCTTTATCCCGCATCACTTCACGCTGTCCAACTACTCGGACATCTTCAAGGCGGGAGTCTTCACCTCCGCGCTGCGCAACTCGATCGGAATTGCGCTGATCTCCACCTTCCTCGCGGTTCTACTGGCCTGCGCGGCCGCCTACGCCATCGCCCGTCTGGAATTTCCTGGCAAGCGGATCGTCCTCGCGGTCTCGCTGGCGGTGGCGATGTTCCCCCAGGTCTCGCTGGTCGGGCCGCTCTACAACCTCTGGCGTAACGTCGGCCTCTACGACACCTGGCCCGGCCTGATCATCCCGTATATGACGTTCGCCCTCCCGTTGTCGAT
The DNA here is from genome assembly GCA_051001875.1 of Solirubrobacteraceae bacterium. GTDB lineage: Bacteria > Actinomycetota > Thermoleophilia > Solirubrobacterales > Solirubrobacteraceae > Palsa-465. The sequence continues at coordinate 17,757 of JBPCMW010000092.1, forward strand.
CTACACGCTGTCGGCGTTCTTCCGAGAGATCCCGTGGGAGCTTGAGCAGGCCGCTCAGGTCGACGGCGCGACGCCGGCCCAGGCGTTCCGGAAGGTGATCGCTCCCCTGGCCACCCCGGGTATCGCCACCACCTTCATCATCGTTTTCATCATCGCCTGGAACGACTTCATCTTCGCGATCTCGCTGACGTCGACGACGAAGGCGGAGACGGTGCCGGCGGCGATCGCCCTGTTCCCCGGCGTATCGCAGTTCACTCAGCCGATTGGCGACATCGCTGCGGCCGCCGTGGTCGTGACCGTGCCGGTCATGCTGCTGGTCCTGCTGTTCCAGCGCCGAATCGTCGCTGGCTTGACCGCGGGCGCTGTAAAGGGATAAGACCGACAAGGAGCCCTGCCACCCATGGCCGAAATCGAACTGAACGACATCACCAAGCGCTATCCGGATGGCTACGAAGCCGTCAAGCACCTGAGCCTCGACGTGCCCGACGGCGAGCTGATGATCTTGGTGGGGCCGTCGGGGTGCGGCAAGTCAACCGCGCTGCGCATGGTGGCCGGCCTCGAAGACATCTCCGAGGGCGAGCTGAAGATCGGCGGACAGGTCGTCAACGACAAGGCTCCGAAGGATCGCGACATCGCGATGGTGTTCCAGAATTACGCTCTGTATCCGCACATGACGGTGCGCGAGAACATGGGCTTTGCCCTCAAGCTCGCCAAGGTCCCCGACGAGGAGATAAACCGCAAGGTGACCGACGCGGCCAAAACCCTCGACCTGGAGCAGCACCTCGACCGCAAGCCGGCCAACCTCTCCGGCGGCCAGCGCCAGCGCGTGGCGATGGGGCGCGCGATCGTGCGTGACCCCAGCGTGTTCCTGATGGACGAGCCCCTGTCGAACCTCGATGCGAAGTTGCGGGTGCAGATGCGGACCGAGATCTCCCGCATCCAGCAGAGCTTGAACACGACGATGATCTACGTGACGCATGATCAGACCGAGGCGATGACGCTCGGAGACCGGATCTCCGTGATGCGTGCCGGGATCCTCCAGCAGGTCGGGGCGCCGAGCGAGCTCTACGCCCACCCCAACAGCCTGTTCGTCGCCGGGTTCATCGGCTCCCCGTCGATGAACTTCCTGCCCGGCGAACTCGAGGGAGACAAGGTTCGCCTGCCGATCGGTGACGTCGCGCTGCCCGAGGAGCTCCAGCAGAAGCTGAACGCTGGGCCGGGTGGGGGCCGGCGGGGCGTGATCGCCGGACTGCGCCCGGAGGACTTCGAGGACGCGAGCCTGGTCGGGGACACGTCTCGCGGCACGATCTTCAAGGCGAAGATCGATGTGCTCGAGTCGATGGGAGCGGAGTACTACGCCTACTTCGTGGTCGAGTCGGAGCGCGTGTCTTCGAGCGAGCTCGAGGAGCTGGCGCAGGACGCAGGCGCGGCCGACCTCCCGCACTCACACCAGGGCAGCCAGGTGGTTGCGCGGCTCGATGCGGGGAGCAAGGTCCGTAAGGGCGAGGAGCTTGAGTTGTGGTTCAACTCCTGGCATCTGCACCTGTTCGACCCGGAGAGCGGACGCAGCCTGCTCGCGGGGGACAACGGGCCCGCCCACCCCGCCCACCCCGCCCAGCCTCCTGCCGCCGACAGGTAACCTCGGCACAAGATGCCGACGCCGCGCTCCACCGGGATGCCGGGGGTCGACGCGCAGCACGACTTCCTGCGCGCGCGCCGCCGTGCCGCCGCGGCCCGCGTCGCCGCGCGGCTTCGAGGTGAGCCCGACGACGTTGGCGTCATCCTCCCCTACGAGGAGGTCATCGAGGCGCTCGGGTTCGTCAGCGAGCGGTCGGTTGGACTCCGGGTCGTTCAGCTCGACCTGATCGTCGGGACGGTGGATCGCGAGCGCGACTTCGACCGGCGGTTCCGCCCCACCTCGGGCCGAGTCCGCAGCCGCTGGGAGCACATTGCGCAGGCGATGCGGCGGGGTGAGTCGATGCCCCCCGTCGACCTCCTGCAGGTCGGTGAGATCTACTTCGTCCGCGATGGCCATCACCGGGTTTCCGTGTCCCGCGCGCTCAGGCGAGAGGACATCGACGCCTACGTGACCGAAGTCGTGACACGGGTCGGCGCCGACAAAGCGGTGACGCTGGCCAACCTGCCGACGAAGAGCCACGAGCGCGTCTTCTTCGAGCGCGTCCCACTGAGTGATGACGCCCGCGCGGAGATCAAATTCACCGATCCGTGGGACTACACGGTGCTCGCGGAAGCCGTTGAGGCCTGGGGCTTCCGCGCCAGCCAACACCGTGAGGAGCGCCTCGAGCGCAGCGAGACAGCACACCTATGGCTGGAAACTGAATATCGCCCCGTCGTCGCCATGCTGGGTGAGGCGGACATGATCCGCGGGAGCACCGACGCCGAGGCGTACCTGCGAGTGGCCGAGGAGCGCTACCGGCTGCTGCGAACCCACAGCTGGAGCGACGACGTCCTCGAGCGGATCATCAGCGCCGGCACGAGAAAGCGGCGGCGCTAGCCGCCGCCGGCGCGCGCCTTGCGCTCAGATTCCTTGACCACGCCCTTCAGCAGCTGGTTGATCACCGGTTTCACGGCGGCGACCCAGACCCCGTCGGGAACCGGGATCCGGGGAGTCGAGTCCACCATCCAGGTGAGCGTCGTGTTCCGGCCTCCCGAGGTGAGCTCGACGGTGCCGGCGTGATGCTTGGCCGGGATTCCGGACAGCGCGCGGTAGGCGAACAGCGTGGGCCGTTCGAAGCTCGTCACCTCCTCGCGGATCGGCGGGCCGGCTAGCTTCAGAACGCGGATCGCGCCGACGCCGTTCGGATGCGTCGTGCCCTCACGCTCGAGTGTGGACGAGCGCAGCGGCGTCAGCCGCGAGTAGGAGCGATGGTCGGTCAACACGTCGAACACCGTCTCGATCGGCGCGCTGATCGACGCGTGGAGGGTGAAGGTCGCCATCGGCGGCATCCTAACCCTCTGAGCTCCGGTGTGGTTCGGTAGCCTGCGCGCGGCGATGCCGAGCCCGGCCCCACCCCCTTCGGACGCCACGGCCCACGCACGCCGGCGCTATGCGCCGCGCATGCCCCCGGAGCAGCGGCGCGAGAAGCTGATCGACGCCGACCTGAGCGTGATCCTCGAGGAGGGTTACAGCAGCATATCGCTCGAAGGAGTCGTCCGCGTAGCCGGGGTCACCCGGCCGGTTGTCTATGA
>JBPCMW010000093.1:0-26626 GCA_051001875.1 Solirubrobacteraceae bacterium
CTCAACAAGTACGCGCGCGACAAGGGCTTCCTCAAGGACAAGGACGACAACCTCGCCGGCGAGGACGTCCGCGAGGGGCTGACCGCCGTCATCTCCGCCAAGCTGACCGATCCTCAGTTCGAGGGCCAGAAGAAGACCAAGCTCGGCAACCCGGGCATGGCCGGCTTCGTTCAGTCGATCGTTAATGCCCGCCTATCGGAGTTCTTCGAGGAGAACCCCCGCGATGCCAAGGACGTGATCACCAAGGCCGTGCAGGCTGCCCAGGCACGAGCCGCCGCGCGCAAGGCGCGTGACCTGACACGGCGTAAGTCTGCCCTGGAGAATTCGACGCTGCCCGGCAAGCTGGCGGACTGTTCGGTCAAGGATCCGTCGCTGGCCGAGCTGTTCGTGGTTGAGGGGGACTCGGCCGGAGGCTCAGCGGTCAGCGCCCGCGACCGCAACACCCAGGCCATCCTCCCGCTCCGCGGAAAGATCCTCAACGTTGAGAAGAGCCGGATCGACAAGGTGCTGGCCAACACGGAGGTCCAGGCATTGATCACCGCGATCGGAACCGGCGTGCGCGACGAGTTCGACATCGAGAAGGCCCGGTACCACAAGGTCGTACTGCTGACCGACGCCGACGTCGACGGGGCGCACATCCGCACACTCGCCCTGACGCTCCTGTTCCGGGAGATGCAGCCTCTGATCGAGGCGGGCTACGTGTATATCGCCAAGCCACCTCTGTACGCCCTGCGTCAGGGGCGCAAGCACCGCTACATCGAGCGCGAATCCGAACTCGAGGACATCCTGCTGGGCGACAAGCTCGAGAAGATCGAGGTCTTCGACCGGTTCAACAAGCAGTTCAAGCTCACCGACGCGCGGTGGAAGCGATTCTCACGCCTGCTTAAGCAGTACGAGGGCTGGGCGGCGGCGCTGCGTGCAGCCCACGGGCACGGGATCGTCTCCTTCCTGCAGGAGGGCCGGCTGCTCGAAGAGCAGATCACCGACGTCGACGGTCTCCTGCGCCACGTGCGCCGGGACTCTCAGAACGGGGCGCCGTACAAGACGGAGCTGCTCTCCGAGGATCCGATCGAGATCGTGGTGCGGACGATCGAGGCCAAGACCGGACTGGCCAGCACCCATCACGTACGCCGCGCAGCGCTCGAGGCCAACGAGTACCAGCACCTCGCGGAGGTTCACGCGGATCTGGAGTCGCTGGCCGGCTCTGCCCCGTTCTCCGTCCGACTCGGGGACCAGCGAAGCGAAGCGGCGAGCTTCGAGGAGTTGCGAGCCACGATCCTCGCCGTCGCCCAGAAGGGCGTCGACTACGTCCGCTTCAAGGGCCTGGGCGAGATGGACGCCGACGAGCTGCGCGACACCACGATGGATCCGGCGTCACGTACGCTGGTCCAGGTCACGATGGAGGACGCGGCGTCGGCAGACCACGTGTTCTCGATGTTGATGGGCGATCAGGTGGAGCCGCGGCGCGCCTTCATCGAGGAGAACGCTCGTCTCGTGACTAACCTGGACGTGTAGGCGATGTCTGCGATCGACACCATCGGCGGCGGCAACATCGAGCCACGCGGGCTCGAGGAGGAGATGCGTTCTGCGTATCTGGACTACGCGATGTCGGTCATCGTCGGTCGGGCGCTGCCGGACGTTCGTGATGGCCTGAAGCCGGTCCACCGCCGCGTGCTCTACGTGATGAACGAGCTCGGCTTGCAGCCGGGCCGCAAGCATGTGAAGTGCGCCCAGATCGTCGGCGAGGTGATGGGCAAGTACCACCCCCACGGAGACGCCTCGATCTACGACACCCTGGTGCGCCTCGCCCAGGACTTCTCGATGCGCTACCCGCTCGTCGACGGCCACGGGAACTTCGGCAACATCGACGGTTACGGCGCCGCGGCGATGCGCTACACCGAGGCGCGCCTCGACCGCCTGGCCACCGAGGTGCTGCGTGATCTCGACGCCGACACGGTCGACTTCGTTCCCACCTACGACGGAACGCGTCGAGAGCCGGTGGTGCTCCCGGCGCGCTTCCCGAACCTGTTGGTCAACGGCTCCTCGGGGATCGCCGTCGGTATGGCGACGAACATCCCGCCGCACAACCTGCGCGAGGTGATCGGCGCCACGATCGCCTACATCGAGGACCCGGAGATCGACGTCGACGGGCTGATGCACCATGTCAAGGGTCCGGACTTCCCGACCGCCGGCACGATCCTCGGTCGTGAGGGGATCCGCGACGCCTACGCCACCGGCCGTGGACGCGTGCGGGTCCAGGCCAAGGCTCACATTGAGCCGATCGGCCAAGGCAAGGAGGCGATCATCGTCACCGAGCTTCCGTACCAGGTGCGGAAGGGGGGCGACGGCGGTCTGATCCTGAAGATCCGCGATCTCGTGATCGACAAGAAGATCTCCGAGATCTCCGACCTCCGCGACGAGTCCGACCGCCACGGAATGAGGATCGTCATCGAGCTCAAGCGCGACGCGATCCCGAAGGTCGTGCTCAACAAGTTGTACAAGCACACGCCGATGCAGACGACGTTCGGCGTAAACATGGTCGCCCTCGTCGACAACGTGCCCCGCACGCTCTCACTGCGCGAGGTCATCGGCCACTACGTCGATCACCAGCGCGAGGTCATCATCCGTCGCACTCAGTTCGAGCTGCGCCGGGACGAGGCCCGCGCGCACGTGCTCGAGGGCCTGCTGATCGCGCTCGAGAACCTCGACGAGGTGATCGCGCTGACCCGGGGCTCCCGTGATCCGGAGGCCGCCCGCCACGGGCTGGTGGATCGGTTCGAATTAACCGTGATCCAGGCGCAGGCGATTCTGCAGTTGACGCTCAGCCGCCTGACCGCGCTCGAGGCGGGCAAGATCCAGCAGGAGCACGCCGACCTGATGGAGCGGATCAGGGAGCTGCGGGAGATCCTCGGCGACGAGAGCCGGGTCAACACACTGATCAAGGACGAATTGGGCGAGATCCGCGACGCGTACGGCGATGAGCGGCGCACCGAGATCACTCACGCCGAGGGCGAGATCGACATCGAGGACCTGATCGCCGATCAGCATATGGTGATCTCGATCACCCACTCCGGCTACATCAAGTCGCTCCCGCTCTCCACCTACCGCCAGCAGCGTCGCGGAGGCATCGGGGTGAACGGAATGGACATGAAGGACGACGACTACATCGAGCACCTGTTCGTCTCCTCGACCCACGACTACCTGCTGTTCTTCACCAACCGCGGGAAGGTCTACCGGCTGAAGGTCTACGAGCTACCGGAGGCCTCGCGGACCGCCAAGGGGCGCGCGCTGGTCAACCTGCTGCCGCTGCGCGAGGGCGAGCGGGTGCAATCGGTGCTGTCCACGCGGGACTTCACCGAGGGCAAGTACCTCGTGTTCGCCACGCGCAACGGAATCGTGAAGAAGACCGAGTTCCTCGCTTACAACACGCCGATCAAGGCCGACGGAATTATCGCGATCAACATTCGCGACGACGACGAGCTGATCGCGGTCCGTCGCACCAGCGGCCACGACGACATCATCATGGTCTCTCGCTCCGGCCAGGCTTCACGCTTCACCGAGACCGTGCTCCGCGCGATGGGCCGTGACACCACCGGCGTGCGCGGAATGAACGTCTCACGGAAGAACAACTCGCTGCTCGCGATGGACGTCGCCCGCGACGACCAGGAGCTGCTGGTCGTCACCGAGAACGGCTACGGAAAGCGAACGCCCATCCCCGACTATCCCGTCAAGGGCCGCGGAACGATGGGGGTCAAGACCATCTCCCTGACCGAGAACAAGGGCCAGCTGGCCGGTGCCCTGGTGGTGCGCGAGCACCAGGAGCTCGTGTTCATCTCCCAGAACGGAATGGTCCAGCGCACGTCGGTGCGCGGGATCAACCGCTACGGGCGCTCCTCCCAGGGTGTGCGGGTCATGAACATCCGCGACGACGACCAGGTCAGTGCCGTTGCCCTGGTGGTCGAGTCCGAGGCCGCCACCGCTGCCCGGGTCCTCGGCGAGGAGGAGGAGGCGGCCGCCGCGGCCGGCGAGGCGGTCGAGACCCGTGATGAGCCCGAGCCCGGCGCGGAACCCGGAGACGGCGCCGAACCCGAAGACGACGGCTAGCGAGGGACCGGGGGCGGCCATAAGTGGTTTTGTTTCGCCGCCGCTTTCGCTAATCTGAGGATCACCAGAGAAAGGAGGTGGTCCGAACTTGTCTGACATGTTTTGCGGGACCCTGGAGGTGTCCGGCCGCTAGGTCGGAGGCTGACCCCGCTTAGCGGAGTCCCAGCCGTGACACCGTCGCGTTGGGAGCCGGGAGTAGTCCCTCCGGCGTCGAGATCCAGCTCGACTTTAGTCAGCAGCGAAGTTCGCGAAGGGCGCCGTGTCGACGGCGCCCTTCGTCGTTCGGAGCCGCTAGGCCGCGCCCCGTTGCGTCGGCCCCTTGCGCGTCCGTTTACGCTTCAGCCATGTGCCGAAACATTCGAACTCTCTACAACTTCGATCCGCCCGCCACCGAGGACGAGGTGGAGGCCGCTGCACTTCAGTACGTGCGAAAGATCAGCGGCTTCACCAAGCCCTCGCAGGCCAATGCGGACGCCTTCGAGCATGCGGTGACTGCGGTCGCGGCGATCTCCCGAGGGCTGTTGGCAGAGCTGCAGACCAACGCGCCTCCGAAGGACCGGGAGACCGAGGCTGCCAAGGCCCGCGCCCGCGCCGCCCAGCGGTTCGCGGCGGCGTAGCGGCTACGCGGCCAGGTACTGCACCCACGCGTCCGGGATGGTTGGGCTGGCCACCTGGATGAACACGTGCGGACTCGGGGTGCGGGGCTGCTTGAGCAGCTGCATGCCCGCCTGGATCGGTGACGCGTTGCCCTTGCGCCGGTTGCAGGGGGCGCAGGAGGCGACGATGTTCTCCCAGGTCGACATCCCGCCCTTGGAGCGCGGCACGATGTGATCGACGGTGAGGTTGGAGCGCGAGCCGCAGTACTGGCACGTCCAGTCGTCCCGCGCGAACACGGCTCGGCGGGTGATCTTGCGACGGTGCGTGTCACGCGGGATGCGGACGTAGCTGACCAGTCGAATCACCATGGGTCGTGACATCGAGCGGGTGGCCGAGTGAAGCTCCCAGTCGGCGTGCTCGAGGATCTCGGCCTTCTCCTTGAGCAGCAGCACGACGGCGCGCCGCACAGTGCAGACGTTGATCGGCTCAAACGTCGCGTTCAATACGAGCACCCGGCCAACCTCCCGCCCGCGTCGCTGGTGCAGTGGAAGCGACGCGGACCATGCTGGCGCTGGTACTGAACTGACCATGGCTTGGGCGCCAGTTTAGCGGGGCTCAGGGCCTGATCCCGGGCTCCCGCGGCGTTCACGGGGCGGCCCAGATCAGGCGACGGGAAACGATCCGAGCATTCGCAGCTCCTCCACCTGCCCCCGCAGGCCGGTCAGCGCGTCCGCCACGTGCGGCTCCGTGTCTCGCCCCTCGAGGTCGGCGAAGAACATGTAGCGCCCCAGCCCCTGCTTGCGCGGCCGGGACTCGATCCGGGTCAGATTGACCTCGCGCGTCGCGAACTCCGACAGGCAGCCGACGAGCCAGCCGGGGCTCTCTGAGCCCACTCCCCAGAATACGACGGCGGTCTTCCACGGTCCGCGCGGAGGTTCGGGATCCCCGGGCGTGCCGGGCGGCGCCCCGACCGGGCCAAGCCACACGAATCGGGTCTCGTTGTCCGCTACGTCCTCGACGCCGGCGCGCAGGACCACGCAGCCATACAGCTCGGCCGCCAATCGGTTGCCCAGCGCGGCCCACGGTCCCTCGTGCTCGGCCACCGTGCGAACCGCCTCGGCCGTGGAGGCGCCGATCTGCACGCGGGCATTCCCCAGCCTCGCGCGAATGAACCGAGCGCACTGGGCGTTGGCCTGGGGGTGGGAGATCACCACCTCCACGTCGGAGGGCTCCAGTTCGGTGCGTGCGATCAGGCAGTGGCGGATCGGGAAAATCACCTCGCCCAGAATGGCGACGTCCTCGGTCTCCATGGCCAGGGAATCAAGGGTGGCGTTGACCGAGCCCTCGAGTGAGTTCTCGATCGGCACCAGCGCACGGTCGACGGTGCCCTGGTGCACCGCCATCACGGTGTCGTAGATCGTTGAGAGCGGGACCAGCTCGAGCTCCCGTCCCGCTGTGGCTCCGATCAGCGCTTCCTGGGTGAATGTCCCCTCCGGGCCGAGGTACGCGACGCGCACGACGTACTACTCGGGGCCCGGCTGCCTGCCGTCGCTCTGTAGCGCCAGCTGGATCGCCTCGTTCTCCTCGGGAGAGAGCTCCAGCTCGCCCTGCCCATCTCGGACCTGCTTGCTGTAGAGCCGGGCCTGGTCCCGGTGGTGGATCGAGGAGAGGACCACGCCCGAGCGGGTGGCGTCGAGCAACGCGATCGAGGTTGACTGGCGCCCGGACATCTCGCCGTAGGCGTCGTAGCGGACCAGGGCTCGGTAGGCGATCGACCGGTCCAGCCGCTGTTCGGCTTGCCGCATTCGCTCGTCCAGCCGGTCCGCGGCGTCCTGCACATAGCCCGAAAGGGACTGAAAGTGCGATTGGAGCAATGCCGCGTGCTCCACCAGATCCTGCCGCCCGTCGCCCAGCACCGCGCGCTGGTCGGCGCGGACCCGCCGCAGGCGGACGGCCAACCCGATCGCGCAGACCAGTGCGATCAGGGCAACCGCGCCGGCCGCCATGGCCACAATCCCGGAGGTGCTGGTCAGGTCGTGCACCCCGGTAAGAATAGGCAGATCGCCGTCCGGCGCGTCTTACTGGAAGCTCACCGGGAAGGACAACGTGTTGTTGGCTGTGTTCTTTTCACCCGGCACCGGCTGCACCGTCGCGGTCACGGTGTAGCTGCCGTGCGGGGGAGCGCTGCTCAGCGGGACGTCGCAGGTCGTCGACTGTCCGGCGCTCGTCTGAGCCACCGTGGTGTGTCCGCTGGCGCTCGTGCCGCTGACCGTCACCTTGCAGATGACGCCCTTCTCGGTGTTCTGGCCGCCGTTGGTGAGGTTCAGGGTGAACTTCGGTGGGGGGTTGGCGGTGAGCGTGTTGGTGGAACCGGTCTGCAGCGTGGTGCCGTTCACGCTGACCGAGTCAAGTGAATGCCCGTGGAGCCCCGGCGCGGGCTTGCCGGTGGGCGCCGCCGCCTGCGACCCGAGCTTGCCGGAGATGAACGCCGGCGTCACCCACTGGATATCCGGGACGAACTGACCACCGTCGATCGGCACCCCGTTGGTCCCGCCGACCCCGATTCCGGCGGCGTGCAGCGCGCTGGCGATCAGCGGGGCGGTGTAGCCCTTGTACATGACGTCGGAGGCGTAGAGCCGAGCCGTGTTGGTGGCGATCGAGTTGAGCGCGTCCTTGCTCGTCGAGGTCCCGAGTGCCGGTTGGATCTCGGTGGCGATGTTGGAGATCCCGTCCAGCCGCATGTGCATCGTGAGCAGCAGGTTCTGGTCAGCGGGCTTCATCTCGTCCGGCACGCTCAATCCCTGCGCGCGGGTGAGGTCGCTCTGGGCCCTCACTCGGGTCTGGTTGATCTGGTTCTGCAGAGCCTGGGCGTTTCCGCTGCCACCGCCCGTGGAGAGCTCCTTGAACAGCTGATCGCCGGTCTGATTGGACTGCTGGATCAGGGAAGAAACACCATTTGCGTAGTTCTTCAGCGAGCTGTTCCGGGCGCTGACCTGGCAGCTGTGGACGCCGACAACGAGCAGGATCACTACGAGCAGAATCACGCCCGCGGCGACCATGCGGCGGGCCTGGATCGACTGCTGGTCACCCGGAGGGCGACGACCGGTCCCCGAAGGACGTCGCCTACGCGGGGAAGTTCGCGGCGCTGCGGGCGGCTCGTCCGCCTCGTCGAAGAACGACAACCGTTTCTCGCTCCTTGAGGGGATCGGAAAAGCGAAGTATGACCGCCACCACGGCCGGAAAGGCAAGTTCGCCAGCGGGCTTGCAACGGCGCGCCTGGCGCGCGGCCGCCCTCCGGGGCCCGGAAGCGCTCGTTTTCACCCCGCGTCGGGCTGCCCGGAGAACGCAGGTACATGGCCTCCGGCGTGGAAAAGCGCGACATGAGCGCGAGCCAGCTGCCGACCGCGCGTCGCTCGGCGACCGCCGCGACCAGGAAGGCCGCCGGCGAGGAGAATCCCGCCCCCGGCCCCGGCCTTCAGTCGCCGCTCGTGCTGGGGCGCTATCGGCTGCTCCGCAGGCTGGGGGCGGGTGCGTTCGGGACGGTCTGGATGGGCCACGACGAGCGACTCGATCGCGAGGTGGCGGTCAAGATCGTTGCCCGCGAGCGCATCATCGGCGGGCGCTTCGAGCGAGAGGCTCGAGCTGCCGCTCGCCTCGCCCACCCGGGCATCGTCACGCTGTACGAGGCCGCGGTCGACGACGAAGGCGCCTATCTCGTCTCCGAGCTCGTGCGCGGCGCGACGTTGCATGCGCTGCTCGACGAAGGGCGGCTTTCGGACCGGGACATCGTCGCGATTTCGATCTCGCTCTGCGACGCGCTCTCACACGCCCATGCGCAGGGCGTCGTTCACCGCGACGTCAAGCCGTCCAACATCCTCGTGCCCGAGCGTCCGAGCAGTCACGCGCATCCGGCAAAGCTCACCGACTTCGGGGTGGCGCGAGTGATCGGCGGAGATTCGCTGACGCGGACCGGGGACGTGATCGGCACGGCCGCCTACATGGCCCCCGAGCAGGCCGAGGGACGCGAGGCCGGCCCACCGGCGGATCTGTATGCCCTGGCCCTGGTCATCTATCAGGCGCTGACGGGCGTCAATCCAGTGCAGACCGGCGTCGCGGCCACGCGGGCACGACGTCTCGGGGCCCACCTGCCGCCACTGCGCCGTCAGCGCCGGGACCTCCCGAGGGAGCTGGGGCGGAGCATCGACCTCGCGCTGCGCCCGCGGGCTCGGGAGCGGGGGACGCTCGACGAGCTGCGGGGAGCACTGCTGGTCTCGCTGGACCAGGTGGAGGACACGCCCGGGATCGTCACCAGCCCGTGGCCGAGCGCCCCGGGCTCCCAAACCGCAACGGATGCCCTCCGCGATTCGTTCTCCCCTCCCGAGAGCCAGGTTCGGGAGCCGTTGCCCCCGAGGTTCGCCGCCCGGGCGGCGGCCGAGGCGGAGCCGTTCCAGGCGCCGCGCCGGGACTGGAGCTCGCGCGGCCTTGGAGGGGTGGCCACAGCGCTCAGCACCGGCTGGCTGGCGACTCATCTGCTGGCTCGGACACCAGTGCCTGCCGCGGCGGCGGCGTTGCTGGCGGCGGCGCTCGTGCTGGTCCTCCCGCGGGTCGGTTGGCTGAGCGTGAACGCCGCGCTGGCCGGCACCGCGCTGACGCAGGGGCGTCCCGGGGGGGCGCTGGTGGTGACGATCGCCGCGCTGGTTCCCGTGGCGCTGCTTCCGCGCCGTGGAACGGCGTGGGCGCTGTCCGCCGGGGCACCCGCGCTCGGGCTCGTCGGCTTGGCGGGAGCGTGGCCGGCGATCGCCGGTCGTGCGTGGGGCAACGCCTGGCGGCGGGGCGCGCTAGCTCTGACCGGCTGGGTGTGGCTAGCGCTGGCCGGGCCGCTGGCCTCGGCCAACCTCTACGCCCGCCGTCCTGCCGGCATCCCGGCCCCAGACATCTGGGCCGGGTCGCTCGCCGTCACGTTGCATGACCTCCTCGGTCCGCTCGTCAGCTCCGGAATCCTGTCCGGCGGGCTCGTCTGGGCCGCCGGCGCGGCGGTCCTTCCATGGCTCGTGCGCAGCCGCTCGCTTGCCATCAATGCCGTGCTCGCCTGCGTCTGGTCGGCGGTTCTCCTCGGTGCGACCGAGGTCGCGATCGCCGCTGCGCACGGATCCGGACAGCTGGAGGCTCCCAGGACGGCGATCCTCGGAGCCATCGCAGCCGTCATCGTGGCACTCTCTCCGAGCCTGCTCGCCCTCGCGCGCGCCATGTATCGCCCGGAGGGTGCTCAGGCCGAACTTCCGTAGCATGAGACCGCCGATCAGGCCTACCCATGAGCGTCCTCAGAAGCATCGAGAGCAAGATTGCCGGCCTCGTCGAAGGCACGTTCAGCCGTGCCTTCCGCTCCGAGGTGCGTCCGGTCGAGATCGCCCGCAAGCTCGCGCGGGAGATGGAGGAGCACAAGTCCTTCTCGGTCTCACGCACCTACGTGCCCAACGAATATCGGGTGTTCCTCTCGCCCCGTGACCGGGAGCGCTTCGCCTCCTACGAGGAAGCCCTGACCTCGGAGCTCGCGGGATACCTGCTCGAGCATGCACGCCGGGAGCGCCTCGCCATGCTGTCGCGGCCGGTGATCGAGTTCGAGACTGACGACCGGCTGGGTCTGGGGGAGTTCGGGATTCAGACGCGGGTGGTACAGCCCGAGCTGGACGCGGAACCCGAGCAGCCCGCCGACGCTCAGGAGGAGTCCGGCCGCACGATGATCTACAGCACCGCCGGACGGGTCGCCGAACCGCTCGAGGAACGGGCGCGGGCACGCCAGCAGAATGCGCTGCTGCTGCTCGACGGAAAGCGGCTGATGGTCGGCCCCGCCGGGGTTACGATCGGGCGCAGCCGCCAGTGTGAGGTGGTGCTCGACGATCCCAACGTGTCTCGCCAGCATGCGGAGATCCGTCCTCGCGGCGGGTCGTGGGTACTCACGGACCTCGGATCGACCAACGGCTCGAACATCAACGGCAGGGGGATCAATGGCCCCGAGGTCGTCAAGCCGGGCGATGAGATCGAGATCGGGACATCGCTCATGCGGTTCGAGTTGGAGTAGGTCGCGATGTTGCTCGAGCCCGTTTCGGTAGGTCTGAAGTTCGGCTTCCTCGCCGTTCTATACCTGTTCCTCCTATGGGTCGCGCGGAGCGTGCTCAAGGACCTGCGCCGCGGAGCCGGCCAGCCTGATCACTCCGACCGGATCAGCGCCACGGACGCCACCGGGATGTACGCCGCGGCCGACGGACTGCCGGCGATCGACGACGACGAGTTCGAGCCTCGCCTGCTGGTCGAGCGCGCCACCGGCCATGAATCCGGTATCGCCTACGACCTGTCGGGGGGCGCTACTCTGGGCCGCGGAGACGTTGAGATCAAGCTCGACGATCCGTTCGCATCGTCGCGTCATGCGCGCATAACGCGGGAAGGTCATGTCGTGGTGATCGAGGACCTCGGATCGACGAACGGGACCTATCTGAACGAAGAGCCGCTGAACGGACCCCAACCGCTGCATCCGGGGGACCGCATCCGGATCGGCGATTGCGAGTTCTCCTACCTGCAATGAAGATGCTGCGCGCGGCGGAAACAGTCAGGCGGACGGACACCGGCCGCCAGCGGAGTGGGAACGAGGATTCCTCGCTGGCCCGGCCGCCGGTGTTCGTCGTGGCGGATGGAATGGGGGGCGCGCAGGCTGGCGAGGTTGCCTCCCAGATCGCTGTGGAGGCGTTCGAACAGGGCCTGCCGAGCACCGGCACGCCAGAGCAGCGATTGGCCGAAGTCGTCCAGCTGGCCAACCGGCGGATCCATGATGTCTCCCGTGTCGAGCAGGAGCGGGCCGGTATGGGCACCACCCTCACCGCGGCGTTCCTCGACGACCGGCAGGTTGCGATCGCCCACGTCGGTGACAGCCGTGCCTACCTGTTCCGTGACGGTGCGTTGAAGCGCCTGACCCGTGACCACTCATTGGTGGGCGAGCTGGTCCGACAGGGAAAGCTCACCGAGGAGCAGGCCGAGGAACATCCCCAACGCTCGATCATCACCCGGGCGCTGGGCCCAGAGCCGACCGTGGAAGTCGACACCTGGACCTATCCTGCCAACGCCGGGGACGTGGTGATGCTCTGCAGCGACGGCCTGACGTCGATGATCGTCGAGGAGCTCATCACGGAGACACTGGCCAACGCCACGTCGCTGGAGGCCGCCGCCGACGAGCTGATCGCCCAGGCCAACGAGGCTGGCGGTCGCGACAACATCACCGTGGTCCTGTTCCGGCTGGAGGAGGTCGGCGCGGATGCGGTGGAGCAGCCGACGACGATCGCTCCGAAGGCGGCGGGCGCCGCTGGTGCACCGCCAAGTGAGGCTCCGGTGGTACCACCGCCAAGCGCGGGCCGGTCGGCCAAGACACCCACGGCCACCGTCCCGCCCGTGCGTTCGCAGGCCCGCGCGACGCGCCCCGCCCCGGCCGCCCGGCGCTACGCCAAGCCGGTGGCCGGGCTGCTGGCCATCGTGATCGTCCTGTTCCTGGTGCTCGGCGGCGGCTATCTGGCCAGCCGCCAGCTGTACTTCATCGGCACCAGCAGCCACGGAATCGTCACGGTCTATCGAGGGCTGCCCTATGACCTGCCTGCCGGGATCCACCTCTACGAGACCTTTTACGTCTCAGGCGTGCCAGCTTCCCAGGTGCCCGCCGATCGGCGGACCACGCTGCTCAACCACCACCTTCGCTCACAGACCGATGCCTCGAGCCTGGTGCGAAGCATCGAGCTCGGCCAGCTGAACAGATGAGCGCTCGCAACCGCGAATTGTTCGGGCTGATCCCAGCCTCGCTATTGGTGACCGCCGGTTTTGCCGGCGTGTTCATCCAGCGCTCGAACGCGCTTTCGAACGTCTCCCTGACCTACGGCGTGATCTTCCTCGGTCTGTGCGTCGCCGGACACGTCGTAATTCGGATGACGCTCCCGCACGCCGACCCATACATGTTCCCGCTGGTGGCGCTGCTGGCCAGCTTTGGGATAGTGATGATCTACCGGATCGATCCGACGCTGGCGCGCCAGCAGGCGCAGTGGTTCGTGCTCGGGCTGATCCTGTTCGCGGCGACGATCATCGGCTTCCGGGATTACCGCAAGCTCGAGCGCTACCGCTACGTGATCGTGTTCAGCTCGCTTGCGCTGTTGATTCTGCCACGCCTGCCGGGGATCGGCTACCAGGCCAACGGCGCCTACCTCGGCGTACGCATCCCCGGCCTGTTCGTATTCCAGCCCGCCGAGTTCGCCAAGATCGGTCTGGTCATCTTCCTGGCCAGCTATCTGCGCGACACGCGCCAGCTGATGGTGATCGGGGCGCGGCGGATCCTCGGGGTGACGATTCCGCCGGTCAAGTACTTCGGCCCGGTTGTCGTGATCTGGGGGATCGCGATGCTGATCATGTTCCTTCTCCACGACATCGGCTCCTCGCTTATGTTCTACGGCGGTCTGCTCGCGGTTCTGTACGTTGCGACGGGGCGCCTGTCGTTCGTGACCGTCGGGATGATCGCGTTCGCGATCGGGGCCTGGTACATCGGCACCCACGTCCCCCATGTGCACGACCGCGTCGAGGATTGGCTGCATCCGCTCTCGCCGAAGCTCTACAACCAGGTGGGCGGCTCCTACCAGCTCGCCAATTCGCTGTTCGCCCAGGCGGCAGGAGGATTCTTCGGCCAAGGGTTCGGTCAGGCCACGCTGACCATTCCCGGGTTCACCACGCCCCATTACCTCCTGCCCGCCCCCCAGACGGACATGATCTACGCGGTCATCGCCGATGAGCTGGGGCTGTTCGGCGCGGCCGCTGTGCTCCTCGCCTATTTGCTGTTTGTGGCCCGGGGGTTCAAGACGGCGCTGATGGCTCGCGACTCGTTCTCGACGCTGCTGGCGGTCGGATTGGCCTCGGTGTTCGCGCTGCAGGTGTTCGTGATCGTCGGGGGCGTGACCCGGGTGATCCCGCTGACCGGCGTGACCCTCCCGTTCATCTCCTACGGCGGATCTTCGATCATCGCCAACTTCGTGCTGCTGGCCCTGCTGCTGCTGATCTCCGACCGCTCGCGGAGGCCGGCGCGATGAGGAGCCCGATCATTCGCCTGTTCGGCCTGTTCATGCTGCTGTTCGCACTGCTCGTCGGCTGGACCTCGAGATGGACGGTGCTCGACGCGAGCTCGCTCAACAACAACGTGCTGAACAAGCGGCCGCTGATCGATGAGCTCCGGATCAAGCGGGGCCGGATCCTTGCGGCCAACGGAACGGTGTTGGCCAAGTCCGTCCCGGAGCCGGGCGGGGTCTGGGGCCGGACGTACCCCACCGGCTCGTTGTTCTCGCAGTCGGTCGGTTTCTCGATCGCCGCCCAGGGCCGCGCCGCCGGCCTCGAGCGCTCCCGGGGCGACGCCTTGCGCGGACTGCAGACGGGTCTCAGCTCGATCTTTGGGCAACTCAGCTCGCACCGGGTGGGCGACGACGTCTACACGACGCTCGACCCGAAGGCACAGCAGCTGGCCAAGCAGGCCCTGGGCGGGCGGGCCGGCTCCGTGGTGGCGCTCGACCCCAGGACCGGGGCGATCAAGGTGATGTACGCCAACCCGGGCTATGACGACAACCACCCCGACGCGCCCGGAAGCGCCCAGTTCGATCTCTCCACCCAGTCGGCATCGCCGCCGGGCTCGACGTTCAAGGTGGTGACCGCCACCGCCGCCATCGACAGCGGCCAGTACTCGCCGAGCTCCGTGGTCGACGGTAAGTCGCCGGTCACGATCTCCGGCGTTCCGCTGAACAACGACAACAACCAGAGCTTCGGCCCGATCGATCTGACCACCGCGCTCACCTTCTCGGTCAACACCGTGTGGGCACAGGTGGCTGAGCATCTCGGCCGCGGAACGATGACCGACTACATGAAGCGCTTCGGCTTCTACGCCAAGCCACCGGTCGACCTACCGCCCACTGAGCTGAACCCCAGCCGTCCGTTCTCGTTCAAAGGCCACGCGCTGCCGCCCGGTAGCCCCAACGAGGACATTGGCCGGATCGCCATCGGCCAGGGCGGGCTTCTGGTGACGCCCCTGCAGATGGCGATGGTGGCGGCCGCCGTCGCCAACGGCGGAAAGCTGATGGTCCCGCACTTCACCGACCGCATCGCCGACGCGGACGGCCGCACGGTTCAGAGGATCCAACCGAGCGTGATGAGCCAGGTGATGAAGGCCTCGACCGCCCAGGCCGTCGCGCAGATGATGCAGAAGGTGGTCGATGAGGGAACCGGCACGCCGGCGCAGCTGGGCGGCGGGATCCAGTTCGCGGGGAAGACGGGTACCGCGTCCGTCGGGGTGACCGGGTCGAACCTGACGCAACCGTGGTTCATCGGGTTCGCACCGCTGCAGAATCCCCGGGTCGCGATCGCGGTCACGATCGAGCGCTCGCAGGGCGGGTTCGGCGGCACGGTCGCCGCGCCGATCGCCAAAACCGTCGTCCAGACGCTGCTTGCCGGAGGGTAATCGATGGCTGACGTGATGCAGGGCGCACTGATCGACGGTCGCTACAAGGTTCTCTCGCGGCTGGGTGCCGGGGGCATGGCCGACGTGTTCCTGGCCGAGGACCAGCAGCTCGGCCGGAAGGTGGCGCTCAAGCTCCTGCACCGCCGCTTCGCGGAGGACCCCGATTTCGTCGAGCGCTTTCGCAGAGAGGCTCAGGCCGCCGCCGGCCTCCAGCATCCGAACGTCGTGAGCGTCTACGACCGAGGCTCGTACGACGACACCTACTACATCGCGATGGAGTACCTCCCCGGACGCACGCTGAAGCAGCTGATCCGGGAGGAGGCGCCGCTGGACCCTGTGCGGGCGATCGACCTCACGGTGCAAATCCTCAAGGCGGCCCGGTTCGCCCATCGTCGGGGGGTGATCCACCGTGACCTCAAGCCGCACAACGTGATCGTCGATGACGCCGACCAGGCGAAGGTCACGGACTTCGGCATCGCCCGCGCCGGTGCCTCCGACATGACCGAGACGGGCTCGATCATGGGAACCGCGCAATATCTATCCCCCGAGCAGGCCCAAGGCCACGCTGTCAGCCCGGCATCCGACCTCTACGCGGTCGGCGTGGTGCTCTACGAGCTTCTGACCGGGCGCGTCCCCTTCGACGCCGAGACGGCCGTGACGATCGCCATCAAGCACGTCTCGGAGGCACCGGGGCCACCGCGAACGATCAACCCGGCGGTGCCCCCGGAGCTCGAGCAGGTCGTCCTGTGGGCGCTCAACAAGAACCCGGCCGACCGGCCACAGGATGCCGACGCGCTGATCGACGCGCTCGAGGCGGTCAAAGAGGGCATCCTGGCGGGCGCCCGTGGGGAACGCACGGCCAGCTTCGCGGCGCTGGCGGCGGCGATGCCGGTGGTCGGCGTAGCCGACACCGCACTGCTCGACCAGCGCCCGCCCCGCGCGCCCCCGTTCGTGGCCGGGGCGGTGCTGCCGCCTGAGGAGCCCTTGCCCCCGGGCGCCGGGCGCTACTGGTGGGCGTGGCTCCTCGCGCTGCTGATCCTGGCCGCCGGGGGAGTGGCCGCGTATCTGTTGACACGGCCCGACATGAAGCTCGTCCCCACGGTGGTCAACGAACAGGTCAGCGTGGCCCAGACCCAGATCCAGAACGCCGGGTTTTCGCCCAATCTGATCTATCGCCCCGACCGTCACCGCGCGGGCACGGTCATCTCCCAGAGCCCGCTCGGCCAGACGAAGGCCGACGCCGGCTCGACCGTCTCGCTGACCGTGTCACAGGGTCTCGGCAATACCAGCGTGCCCACGGTCAGCGGTCTGACTCAGGCCCAGGCGGTGCGAGAGCTCAAGCGCCAGCAGCTGCGGCCGGCGAGGATCCAGCACGAGAACTCCCCCGACGTGCCGGCCGGTGACGCCACCCGTACAGATCCATCCGCCGGGGTATCCGTGTCGGTCGGTTCGGTAGTGACGTTGTTCGTCTCCTCCGGCAAGGCCAAGGTGTCCGTTCCGGATGTCACCAACCAGCCGCAGGCCTCCGCCGAAGGCACGCTGCGCGCCGCCGGCTTCACCGTCAGCGCCACCACCCAAACCTCAACCACCGTGAACGCGGGGAATGTGATCAGCCAGAATCCGGCTGGCAGTTCGACCGCCGCGCCCGGGTCGACGGTCGGGATCGTGGTCGCCACGGCGCCAACGACGGCAACCGTGCCGAGCGTCAAGGGCGACACGGCGGATGCCGCCACGAGCGCGCTGAGCGGAGCCGGATTCAAGGTCGTCCGCAAGACGCAGGACGTCACCCAGCAGAACCGGGACGGCATCGTGATCTCGCAGACCCCGGGGGCAAACGGCACCGCCAAGAAGGGCGCGACGGTCACGATCGTGGTGGGTCACTTCGTCGCCAGCACCACCACGACCACGACCAGGACCAGCCCGACGACCACCAGCTCCACGACCACCAGTTCCACCACCACATGAGTCCGCTGCACGTGGCCGTCCTCGGCGGCGGGCGCTCATCCGAACACGATGTGTCGATCGTGTCCTCCGCGTCGGTGGCGGACGGTCTCCGTCAGACCGGACACGACGTGACGATGATCGTGATCGGCCGAGATGGCGTGTGGCGAGACGGGGAGGCAGCGGTGACGCTCGAGCCGGGCTGCGGCCTGCACGGCGCCGACGTGGTGTTCCCGGTTCTGCACGGGCCGTTTGGGGAGGACGGCACCGTCCAGGGCCTGCTCGAGTGTCTCGACGTACCGTATGTCGGGGCCGGCGTGCTCGCCTCGGCGCTGTGCATGGACAAGGTCGTGTTCAAGGAGCTGATGGCGCAGGCCGGGATTCCGCAGGTCGACTACAGAGCCGTGCGACTGAGGGACTTCCTGTCCGATCGCACGGGGGAGCTGATCGCGCTGGAGCCGCTTGGACTGCCGGTGTTCGTCAAGCCGGCGCGCCTTGGCTCATCCGTCGGCATCGTCCGCGTCGGCGATCCGGACGCGATGCCGGACGCCCTCCAGACGGCCTTCGAGCACGATCCTGTGGCGATCGTGGAAGCGGCGTCCAAGGGGCTCGAGGTCGAATGCTCGGTACTCGGCAACGGCGATCCGATCGCCTCCCAGCCCGGGGAAATTCTGCTCGCGGGCGGCGAAAGCGGCTGGTACGACTATGCGGCCAAGTACACGCCCGGCGGGATGGAGCTGATCGTGCCGCCCCGGATCCCAGATCACGTGCGTGAGCGCGTCCGCGAGCTCGCGGTGCGGACCTTCGAGCGGGTCGGCGCCGCCGGGCTGGCCCGGGTCGACTTCTTCGTCGAAGGGGAGCGGGTGCTGGTCAACGAGTTGAACACGATCCCGGGGTTCACCCAGACCAGCGTGTTCGGCTCGCTGTTCGAGGCCAGCGGGCTTCCCTATCCAGAGCTGCTGGACCGGCTCGTGGAGCTGGCGCTGGAGCGCCACGAGGCGGAGCGCCGCCACCGGTTCTGAAACTATCGGTAGAGCGTGATCTCGTTCAGCGCGAGCTGATCATGGCCGCCGAGGTTGGTGATCCAGACCAGGAAGAAGCTGAAGCGTCGCCCGCCGGTGCTCAGCGGGATCGACTGCGTGGTCTTGACGCTGGCAGCAGCGCCGATGCGCTGCCAACCTGGGTCGGGCCACGTCATCGGCGGCGGGTTGGTGCGGGCGTAGATCGTCGCGCTCCAGCCGGGGGTCTTGGTCCGCACCTGCAGTACGCGCGCCGCGGTGCCCGGCCGGGCGTCGACGTACAGCCCCACCCCCGCCTTGCCGAGGTTCCCGCCGTAATAGTCCTGGGTCAGCCAGGCCGTGTTCGGGTCGTTGTCGATCGCCAGTCCCGGGTCCGGGTGCTCAGTCTTCGGGTCCCCGAGGGGGTTGAAGCCCTGCGCGCACGGGCCGCACAACCGCACCTGGGTGGGCGCCGTCTTGGGAGGCGGCGTGTCCAGCTTCCCGGTTCCGTGATGCGCCTTGGTGCTGAGCCAAAAAGCTGCCCCGCCCGCCAGGGCGAGTACCAGCAGCCCCGCCAGGAGCATCCCCATGCGGTGACGAATTCCGAACGGAACCCGCCGTTGCGTACCCGAGGGGAGGGTTCGCAGCACGATCGTGACCTCGCCGGTGGCACTCCCGGCCCGCGCCGTCTCGATCGCCAGCACATCCTCCAGATCGGCGATCAGCTCGGCATCGTCGGCGTATCGGTCCTCTTGGCGCTTGGCCGTTGCGTTGTCGACGACGGCAGCCAGCGCGGCGGACACCTCCGGTCGTTTGGTCTGCACGTCGGGAAGCATTTCCCGAACGTGCTTCATCGCCACGGCGACCTGGTTCTCGCCCTTGAACGGCACCTCCCCGGTCAGCATCTCGTACAGCACGACGCCGAGCGCGTAGAGATCGGATTGACCGGTCACATGCTGACCAAGCGCCTGTTCTGGGGAGACGTAGTCCGTGGTGCCGAGCACGCGGCCGTCAGCGGTCAGCCCCTCCTCGTCCAGCGTGCGGGCGATCCCGAAGTCGGTGATCTTGGCCGAGCCTTCCTCGTCGATCATCACGTTCTGCGGCTTGACGTCCCGGTGGACAATGTGGCGCGCATGGGCGACCCCGAGGGCCCGGGCAATCTCGATCGCGTAGGCCACCGCCTCGCTGATCGGCAGCCTGCCCAGCCGGCGGATTCGCTCCTTGAGCGTCTCGCCCTCGACGTACTCGAACACGATGTAGGGTCGGCCGGCGTCCTCGCCGGCGTCGATCACCCCGACGATGTGGGGGTGGGAGAGCTGCGCCACGGCCCGGGCCTCGCGACGGAACCGCTCGAGCTGGTCGGAGTCGGTCGCCACCTCGCGGTTCATCAGCTTGATCGCGACCTGGCGCTGGAGGGTTTCATCCAGGGCGCGATAGACCGTCGACATCCCGCCCGCGCCGATCCGCGCCTCCAACCGATAGCGCCCGCTGAGCGTGGTACCGAGGATCGTGCTCATCTATACGCCCTCTATTTTGAGGTACATGCCCGTCATCCAAGTCTTCTACTACACCGATCCGGCTTGCCCTTGGTCCTGGGCGCTCGAGCCCTCGCTGCGCAAGCTCCTGTGCGTCTTCGGCCAGAGCCTACGGTTCACGTACGTCATGTGCGGCATGGCACGTGAATTCTCGGACCCTCGCGCGCTGGTCGGGGAGCTGCTGGAGGCCGGGGCGCGCAGCGGCATGCCCGTCGACCCGCGGCTGTGGCTGGAAGGGCCCCCCGGCAGCTCGTTCCCCGCGTGCATCGCCGTCAAGGCGGCGGCCGAGCAGGGGGATCCCGCGGCTTATCTGAGGCGGGTGCGCGAGGGCCTGCAGTGCCGCCGGCGCAAGCTCGACGGGGGCGAGGCCCTGGTCGAGGCGGCGCGGGCGGTTCCGGGGCTCGACGTCGAACGCTTTCGGATCGACCTCTCTTCTCACGCAATCCTCGAGTCCTTCGGCGCCGACCTGGATCGTGCCTCCGGCGTAGCCGCGGAGCATTACGCGCCGGGGGCTGACCGTGTGCAACTGCCGTCTCTGGAGTTCCAGGCGCCGGACGGGACGCTCCACGGCGTGTACGGGTATGCGGCCTACCAGCACCTGGAGCGTGCGGCGCTAGCCGCCGGGGGGGGGCCGTCGGGCGATCGGGCGCCGAGCATCGAGGCGGCGCTGAGGACGTTCGGGTCGATGGCCACGGCCGAGGTCGCGGCGGTCTGCGAGCTGCCCGGGCCCCGCGCCCCCGCCGAGTTGTGGCGCCTGGCCAGCGAGTGGCGGTTGCAGGCCGAGCGCGTCGGCAGCGGGGAGCTGTGGTCGGCGGCGTGAGCCCGGCCCCCGCTGCACCGCCGCGGCACCGGCCTCGCATCCCGATCGGCGTGAGCCTCGTGGCTCTCGCCGTCGCCGCGCTCGCGGTCCGCCTGTTCTACGTGCTGGTGATCGCCCCGTCCCCCGTCGGCGTTGGTGGCGACGCGGGCTTCTACCACAGCGCCGCCAGCCTGATCGTCCACGGCCATTTCCTCTACCGGGGGATCTTCGGTCACGCGTACGTGACGGCAGAGCACCCGCCGCTGTTCCCACTGGTGCTTTCGATCAGCTCGCTATTCGGAGGCGAGTCGCTACTGGCTCATCGGATCGTGGGCTGCGTGCTCGGCTCTCTGGCGGTGGTGCTGATCGCGGAGCTCGGTTCCCGCGCGGGTGGCCGCCGGGCTGGGTTCATCGCCGGAGCGATCGCCGCCCTCTACCCCCCGCTGGTCACCGCCGACGGACTGGTGATGAGCGAGCCGCTGTTCGTCTTGATGAGCGCCGCCGCACTCCTGGCGGCGGCGCGCGCGGTCAGGACCGGGCGAACTCGCGACTGCGCGACGCTGGGTGCCCTGGTCGGCCTGGCCACCCTGACCCGGGGCGAGGGACTGCTGCTGATCCCCGTGTTAGCCTGGCCCGCGGCCTGGCTCGCGGCTCCGCAGCGACGGGGCATGCGGTTACTGGCGAGCACGGCGGCTGCCGTCGCCCTAGTCGCCCCCTGGGTGGTTCGCAACACGGTCGTGTTCGGCCATCCGTCGCTGGCGGCCGACGCCAACACGCTGATTGCCGGCGCCAACTGCCGAGACACCTACTACGGACACGACATCGGCTGGTGGAGTCTCAGCTGCCTGGCCCGAGCGCGCACGCGGGCGCAACTGCTCCACGGAGACGCCACCACCGGGCCGGCGTTTAGCTATGCGGGCGACCACCTCGGCCGG
Organism: Solirubrobacteraceae bacterium; assembly: GCA_051001875.1. Classification (GTDB taxonomy): domain Bacteria; phylum Actinomycetota; class Thermoleophilia; order Solirubrobacterales; family Solirubrobacteraceae; genus Palsa-465. The sequence continues at coordinate 21,429 of JBPCMW010000093.1, forward strand.
CTCCCGCTGGTCGCGGCCGTGCGCGTGCTGCGGACGTTCGACCTGTTCCAGCCTCTGCGCCAGGGCAACCACGAGCGCCGGCGCCGATGGGTCGACACCGCCGGGCTGGCCTTCTTCTACCCGCTGCTGCTCCTCGCGGCGCTCGGCTTCCGCGCAGCGCGCCTGCCACGCTGGATCCTGCTCTCGCCGATTGCCATGGTGGTGATAGTGAGTGCGCTCGGCTGGGGAATCGGCCGCTTCCGCGTCGCCGCCGACGTCTCCCTGTTGGTGCTGGCCGCGTGCGCCCTGGCGCGGAGCCGCCGCCGCGGCGAGACCGTCACCCGCGGTGCTTCAACCCCGCCGCTCCACCGGTCAGTCCCGCAGACAGCACGCTGACCTCGCCCTCGTTGGCGGTCAGCCGGCCGATCACGCCGGTCCCCGGGTGGTGGGCCGCCAACAGCGACACCGCGTCGTCCGCGTGCTGCTGGGGCAGCATCACGCAGAAGCCGCAGCCCATGTTGAACACCTCCCACATCTCCGCCGCCGCGACCGATCCGCGCTCGGCGATGAGGGAGAAGATCGGCGGAACCGGCAACGGCGACTCGATCTCGTATCCCACGCCCCGGCCGAGGCGGAGCAGGTTCAGCACGCCGCCGCCGGTGATGTGGGCCAGCCCGTGGACAGGAATGTCGCTGCGGAGCAGCTCGAGCACAGCCCGGACGTAGATCACCGTGGGCTCCAGCAGCGCCTGCCCGACGCTGACACCCGCGAGTTCCTCGGGGCGACCATCGATGCTCAGTCCTCCGCCGTCGAGCAGGGCGCGCCGAGCCAGCGTCAATCCGTTGGAATGCACGCCCGAAGCGGGCAGGCCGATCAACGCATCCCCGGGCGCACAGGTGTTGCCGTCGAGAATGCGGTCGAGCGCAACCGTCCCGAAGGCCGAGCCGACCAGGTCGAAGCCGTGGGGCGAGGGATGCCCGCGGATCACCTCGGGCAGCTGACACACCTCCCCGCCGGGAATCTCGATGCCGGCCAGTTCGGCGCCGGCCCGCAGCCCAACCGCCAATTCCCTCAGCTGACCCGGATCTGCGCGCTCGACCGCCACGTAGTCGAGCAGCGCCAGTGGTTCCGCGCCGACGCAGATCAGGTCGTTGACGTTCATCGCCACGCAGTCGATCCCGATCGTGTCGAAGCGCCGGAGGGCTTCGGCGATGATCACCTTCGACCCGACGCTGTCCGTGGCCAGAGCGATCCCCAGGCCCGGGGCAACGCGCAGGACACTCGCGTAGTGCCCGGGTAGGGGCACGGCCAGAGGAGACCGGCCCGGGTCGATCCCCTTGAGCACATCGACGAGCGCTTCTACGCCGAGATCAGCCTGATTGGTGTCGACCACTAGCCCATTCTCCCCGATCGACCGGACTGCCGCAGGCGCTGCAAAACCGCCGCGGCGAGCACGATCCGGTAGGCGGCGTAGGGGAACAGCGAGCGGTCCCGCTCGACCTGCCGGATCAGCCACGTGCAGGCCAGGGTGGAGGCGAACGACGCCGTCGCTCCGGCCAGGAGGGGCAGCGCAGTGCCGGGGGAAAGGCCGCGGCGGCGAAGTCTCACCGTCTTCAGCAGCGTGGCGCCAGCGATGATCGGCAGTGCGGAGTGGCGCGAGAGAAGGTTCGCGTCCTCCCGGGTGAAGCCCCTGAAGCGCGCGGCAGCGAGCGTCGCGCCGTTGCGGGAGACGCCGGGCATCAGCGCGCAGGCCTGGGCGACCCCAAGGGCGAGTGCATCCAGGACTCGGGCGTCCTCGTGAGCGCGTCGCTGCGGGGCGCGGTCCGCCCACGCCATCACCAGGGAGCCGGCGATCAAGCCCACGGCGATGGTTTCCGGCCTCCCCAGTCGCGCCTCGATCGGGCGCTCGAGCTTGTAGCCCACGATCGCAGCGGGTGCGAAGGAGATCGCGATCAGCGACAGCTGGTGGGGTCTCATCGTGCGCAGCACGTCCTGCACCTCCTCCCGGAGGGTGATCAGCAGTGCCGCGGCCGTGCCGGCGTGAAGGGCGACCTCGAATGACTTGCGCAACTCGTCGTCCAGTTCCTGATAACGCCAGCCGAGCAGCCAGGGAACCAGCGCGACGTGGCCGGAGGAGGAGATCGGCAGCAGCTCTGCGGGTCCGTGGAGCGCGCCGAGCACCAGTGCCTGGCCGAGCGATGGTGCGTCGGGTCCTGCGCTAGTGCGACCCACTAATCCGAGATGACATCAGCGGACGGCGTGTTCTCGCCGCGCATCCGCCGAATGACCACGTAGACGATCGCCGCGACGAGCAACGCGAGCGCGACATAGTCGACGTACTCAAGGTTATGGCGCCAGTGCGTCCAGTTGCTGCCGACCGCCTGCCCGAGGATGCCGAGGCCGGCAATCCACGGGATCGACCCGAGCGTGGCAAACATCAGAAAACGACCGAAGGGCATCTCGGCGACCCCGGCGGCATACGGGAACACGGCGCGCACCAGCGGAATCAGTCGTGAGACGAAGATCACCGGCGGTCCATGGCGCTCGAACCACCGGTGGGCGAGCTCCAGCCGCCGGGCGGAAACGTGAAGCTTGCTGCCGTGACGCTCCAGCAACTCGGTGCGCCCGAAGTATCCGATGCCATATGCGACCAAGGCCCCGAGGACGTCGCCGATGACGCCGAATACGATGATGCCCAGGAGCGTCAAATGCTTCTCGAAGACGTTGAAGCCGCCGAACAACATCGTCGGCTCGCTGCCCGGAAGTCCGATCACTCCAGAGGTGAAGGTAAGCAGCGACACTCCGGCCAGACCCAGATCGCGAATGATGTGGGTCGCCAGGTTGACCAGCGAATCGGTGACTGAGGCGTCGAGGAGCAAGGCCGGAAGGGTAGCGACCCGCGCCTGAACGCTGCTGACGACGCTGATCCATCGGCCGGTAGGGTTGTGCGCCGGATGCCGGTCCCCCTGTTTGACACCGAGGCGCCGCTGGCTCCGCTGCGCGCCGAGATAACCGAGCGCGTGACGCGGGTCATCGACCGCGGCACGTTCATTCTCGGTCCCGAGGTGACGGCATTCGAGCGCGAATTTGCCGATTACCTGGGAGTGGGCCACGTCGTCGGGGTGGCCAACGGAACCGACGCGATCACGATCGCACTCCGTGCGCTCGGCGTCCGGCCGGGGGACGAGGTGGTGGTTCCGTCGTTCACGTTCTATGCCAGCGCTGAAGCGGTGGTCAGCGCCGGCGCGCACCCGGTGTTCTGCGATGTCGATCCGGCGACCGGCAACGTCACGCCGGACACGGTGCGCGCGGCCATGACCGAGGGCGTGCGAGCCATCATCACCGTCGATCTGTTCGGCTGCCCCACGCCGACCGCGGAGATCCGGAAGCTGGGTGTACCGGTATTGGAGGACGCCGCGCAGGCCGCGGGCGCGAGCTGGAACGGCCGCCGGGCCGGAGCACTTGGCGACGCCGCCACGTTTTCGTTCTACCCGTCGAAGAACCTCGGCTGCTTCGGCGACGGCGGCGCGATCGCCACCGACGACGCCGAAGTTGCGGACTACGCCCGGGCACTGCGCTTTCACGGATCGCGCGACAAGGTCACTTTCGACTACGTGGGCTACAACTCCCGGCTCGACGAGCTGCAGGCCGCGATCCTGCGCGTGCTGCTGCCGCAATTGGACGGCTGGTCGGACGGGCGCCGTGCCGCGGCGCGTGCGTACGCGCGGGCGGGGGCCGGTGACTTCGTCGGACTGCCGGTGATCCCGGCGGAAGCCGAGCCGGCCTGGCACCTGTACGTGGTCAGGCATCCGCGTGCCGATGCGCTGCTGGCCGCGCTTGGCCAGGCCGGAGTCCAGGCCCGTGCCTACTACCGGACGCCGCTGCATCGCCAACCGGCGATGGCACCGTACGTCTCGCCTGGGCTCGAGCTTCCCGGCACCGACGAGCTCGCCCTGACCAACCTCGCGCTGCCGATGAGCCCGGTGCTCTCAGACGCGCAGATTCACGAGGTGGTCGCCGCGCTGGCTTCGTTCCGTGGCTCGTGAACGTCTGGATCGATCTCACCAACTCGCCGCATGTGCTGGTGATGCGGCCGGTGATCGCGGTCCTGAAGGCACGCGGGCACACGGTCGAGGTGACGGCGCGTGACTTCGCACAAACGCTGGGTCTGTGCGAGCGCTTCGGGATCGAGCACGCGGCGATCGGCCGTCACCGTGGCGGGAGCCTGTCCGCGAAGGCGCTTGGTCTCGGCGCACGCTCGCTCGAGCTGGTGCGATGGGCCCGTGGGCGACATTTTGATCTGGCGCTCGGCCACGGCTCCAACGACATCACCGTCGCTGCTGCGCTGTTGCGGATCCCGTCCGCCACCACGTTCGACTACGAGTGGGCTACCGTCCAGCACAACGTCAACTGCCGCCTCGCCGCCGCGGTGGTGGTCCCGGAGGCGATTCCCGCGCAGCGCCTGTACCGCTACGGGGCCCGCGGGAAGCTTCAGGCCTACGCCGGCCTGAAGGAGGAGTACTACCTCTCCGACTTCGAGCCTGAGCCAGCCGTTCTGGCCGAGCTCGGGCTCGACGCCGGGCAGGCGATCGCCGTGGTCCGGACGCCGCCGGTGGTCTCGCTCTACCACCGCTTCGAGAACGATCGGTTCGCCGCGGTCCTCGATCGCCTCAGGGGCACGCAGACGGTGGTCCTGCCCCGCACCGCCGAGCAGCGCTCGGAGCTCGCCCGGGAGAACGCGTGGATCGTGCCCGACCGCGCGATCGACGCACAATCGCTGATCGCCTATGCGGACCTCGTGGTCTCGGCCGGCGGCACGATGAATCGCGAGGCTGTGGCCCTCGGGACGCCTGTGTTCACGATATTCGAGGGACGGGTCGGAGCCGTCGACGAGCAGCTGATCGCCGAAGGGCGCCTGAAGCGGCTGGAAACCGCAGCCGGCGTCCCGCTGGTCAAGCGCCAGCGCCCCACCAAAGGACGGCCAGAAAGGATCCGACGCGACCCGGCGGTGCTCGTCGACCTGCTCCTGCAGGCGCGGGCGCCCGGCCCCTGACCCGGCCGCAATGCGGTCCCCGCCCGCCCGCTAACGCGGCCTTAGGGGTCGTAGATAAATAATGTGAAGGAGTGTGTGCCTGGGGCGTAGAACTTCTGGGGGAGTGATCGATGAGCATGTGATTGGTGAAAGGTTTCGGGCGTTGGCGCCTGAGTTGAGTGAGCGT
>JBPCMW010000094.1:0-29722 GCA_051001875.1 Solirubrobacteraceae bacterium
CACGTGCGCAACTCACAACAGGCCGCTACACGCCACGAACCCCCACTCAGCAGGCGCTTCCCCGCAAGCGCGCGCCCACTTCACCCCCAGATCGACAGGAGAGCCACTTTTTCAGTGGTCTCCTAGCTCGAACGCGTAGAAGCCGTCCCACGTCCCGATGTCGCGCCAGAGCGAACGCCCAGGGGCACCTCGTTCGTGAGCGCATGGTGTCGGACGCCGCGAGCGGGGTGTGCAAAGCTGTGGGGATGGCGGGATCAGCGTCGGCAAGTCTCGGTGGCCACCGATAAGCATGCTCCGGATCCGCCGTCGCGGGGCGCGGGCGGCACTCCGCCGGGCGACGGCGCGGGCGCTTAGGCTCTTGGGACGAAGTCGGCACTGTGGCAGCCTGCTCCATGGCCTCTACCTGGAGTACGCCCTCTGCCTGCATCTCGTTCCCGACCGCCTGCAACTGCCGAGCGTCTCGTTGCCGGAGCTCTCCCCGGCCGCTAGCACGATCACGATCGCGGTGGACGCCGTGCCAGAGGGTGGATGGCGGACGATGCTCGACGATCTCGTCTACCTGCTGAAGATCGCCCGGCTCACCGCGGCTCGCAACGTGCTCGAACTGGGGAGCTACCGCGGACTCACCGCGGCGTACTTGGTGCGCAACGTCGCCGAGGGTGGGAGGGTCGTCGCGGTGGACATTGATCCTAACCACGGCGTCGCCTACCGAGGCAGCGAGCTCGAGGCTCTGATCGAGCGCCGGACCGGGCCGCTCGAGCCGGCCCTGTTCACAGCGGAGGAGGAAGGGTGGTACGACCTGATCTTTGTTGACGCTGGGCACACGTTCGAGGACGTGCGCCGCGACAGCGAGCTGGCGATGCGCCTGATCGCACCGGATGGCTGCATCGTCTGGCACGACTACATCAACTCCGGCTACTTCAACGGTTTCAATGAGGTGCCTGAGCTCCTTCACCACCTGGCCGCGTCCAAGCGCATAATCCACCTCGAAGGATCGACGCTGGCGGTTCATTCGCCGCGGTGGACGCTCGATCAGCCCGTAGAGAAACTGAGCCTGGGCGGTCCTGGAGTCGACGATCACTTGTTGTCCTACACGGAGCCTCCCCACACGCGATAAGCTTGTCGCGGATGTTGCGAGAGGCATCTGCGGGGCAGGGAGTCGTGGGACGCGTGGTCGCCCCTGGAACGACGACGCCTCAAGGCGTTGAACTGCCCGGTGGCGACGAAGCGCCGCGGTCAAGCCCCCGGTCGCCAGCTGATGCTCTTGGGCGACACAATGGTCCTCCGGTACCGCCCGACGGCCCCTGGCCGGTCCATTTCGGCTCGCCGCCCGACGCTTCCGAAGCCGGAGATCCCCGCCGGTTCTCTATCCGCCACCGCCGGGGTCCATGGCGAGACATGCTGCGTCGCCGGATGCTCCTCCTCGCCGACGCTGTTTCGATCCTTGTGGCGGTGGGCTCGCTGGTTGGCACGGGCGCGGTCCACGGTTCGCAGGCCGCTTGGCTCACGTCGCTCCTTCCGCTTTGGCTGGTCGGCGCGAAGCTTGCGGGCCTTTACGACCGTGATCACCGCTTCATCCGCCACCTCACCACCGATGAGCTCTCGACCCTCCTCTCCTGGTCCGTCAGTGGAGTCGCCCTGAGCGCGCTACTGCTATCGGCCGTAGAGGTGCGGCCCCTGTCCAGCGCCGTGGCCGTCGCATTCTGGCTCGAGACCCTGCTGCTGACCGCTGCCCTGCGAGCGACGGTCCGTCGTTGGTGGCGGTTGATCACGCCTCCGGAGCGGGCGATCCTCGTCGGCTCTGGGCCCGTGGAAGCAGCGACGCAGCGCAAGCTGGAGCTGTTCTCCGACATCCACATGGAGATCGCGGCAGTTGTCCCTATCGAGCCGAACAGCGCTCCCGGCGATGTCAGCGCTGCGCTCCAGCGGATCTCGACGCAAAATCGCCGCGTCGATGGCGTCGTGCTCGCGAGTCAGAGCGTAAGCGAGGAGTTGATCGCTGAGCTTGTGACGTACTGCCGGTCGGCCCGTATCAAGCTGAGGATGGCCCCTCCCGCCCGCACCATGTTCGGCACCGCGGCCCAACTCGGCCACGTCGCGGACCTACCGGTCCTCACGTATACCACCTGGGACGTGTCGCGTACCACTCTGTTGATCAAGCGCGGTATCGACGTCGGGGTGTCTGCGCTCGTTCTCGTTGTTCTCTCGCCGTTGATGAGCTTCATCGCAATTGCGATCAAATTCGGGGATCGGGGCCCGATCCTGTTCCGCCAGCAGCGCGCGGGACGGGGCGAGGGAAGGTTCAATATGTTCAAGTTCCGCACGATGGTGATCGATGCGGAGAGTCAACTCGCGAGCCTGGTCACCCTCGACGACCTGGACGAGCCAGTGTTCAAGCTGACAGCTGATCCTCGGGTCACCAGAGTCGGACGCTTCCTCCGTCGCTGGAGCCTCGACGAGCTCCCGCAGCTGATCAACGTCCTCCGCGGCGAGATGAGTCTGGTTGGCCCCCGTCCAGAAGAGCTGGCCCTGGTGGACCGGTACACTCCCGACCAGCAGATTCGCCTCACCCTCAAGCCCGGCCTGACGGGACCGATGCAGATCTACGGTCGAGGCGCTTTGCGCTTCGAGGAGCGTCTGGCCGTTGAACGCGATTACATCGAGAACTTCTCACTCGGCCGGGACATACGGATCCTCATCATGACCATTCCGGCGATCATGTCGGGCCGCGGGGCTTACTGACCCCGGGGCGCACGCCGGCCGAGTTCTGCAACCAAACCCGGCGACGACCGAGCGCAGCGCGTAGGCCGCTGATCGGCATGAGCGGCACGGGTCGCGCCTGCACAGCACGTCGACGCCGATAGCGCCTCCATTGCCGGATTCCCGTGAGCCTGCCGCGCAGCGGCGCGAGGGTGCGGTCCGTCATCGCCGCGTAGGTTACGTAGGCAATATCGTAGAGGAGCATTGCAGGGCCATAGCGCAGCAAATGCTGTCGGTCAGCGTTCTTGGCGAGCACACGAACGCGATTCAAGCCGACGTGGAAATACTTCAGATCCGAGCCATGTCCGGCCGACAGCGAGTGGTCATGATGCACCACTGCCTCCGGTACATGCATTGCGCGCCAACCGCGCGCGCGGGCGCGCCAGGCGAGATCTAGGTCCTCGAGGTACATGAAGAAGGATGCGTCCACCCCGCCGGCGTCCTCGAGCATGCTGCGACGAAACAGAGCAGCCCCACCAGAAGCCCCGAACACCTCCACCGGGGCTGTGTCGCGATCCGCCGCAGGCTGGCCGAGCAGCCGGTCGTGGCCGATCCCAAGTCGATCCACGACGAGCCCGGTCGAGTTGATCCAGTGCGCGTCGCCGGAAAAGAGAATCATCGGCGCTAGCGAGCCGATCGACTCGTCACCGCTGCCAACTTCGAGCAATCGAATCACTGCTTCGGGCTCGATCGTGGCGTCGTTGTTGAGCAGGAGGACCCACTGGCCGCTGCTCTGCCGCATGCCTTCTGAGACGGCCCCGGCAAAGCCTAGGTTGCGGGCCATCCCGATCACCCGCAGCCGATCGCTGAGCCGACGCAGCGCGGGGACCGAATCGTCGTGGGAGTTGTTGTCAACAACGATCACCTCCGTGGGGCCGGCGACTCCGTCAAGCGCAACCAGGAGCGATTCAACGCACCGCACCGTGGACTCGCAGCGGTTGAAGCTCACGACGATCGCCGAGACGAGCAAGTCCGGGCCTAGCCGGCTGCCGCGCGCGCGGCGAATTCGCCGAAGCGATCGACAAACCGTTCGCGTGAGAACTCAGCTGCTCGAGCCGTGAGCGCCGCGCTGTCCCAGCTCGTGCTCGCCAGTCGCTCGACAGCCGAGCGGACCTCGGCCACTGTCGGCTCGTCAATCAGCACTCCGTCCTGCCCATCTCGCACGATGTCGCAGGCGCCACCGCGCCGCAACGCGATGACCGGCGTCCCCGCTGCCAGCGACTCGGCAATCGTAATTCCGAAGTCCTCCTCGCCAACGTGCAGAAAGCCGGTCGCTCGCTGATAGTGCTTGATCAGATCCCCACGGGAGAGCCATCCGAGCAGTCGCACGTTATCGGGCAGGTGCGCGCGCACAGTCTCCTCGAGCGGCCCGATCCCCACCATCGTCAGCCGGTAGGGCAATCCGCGAAACGCTTCGATGACGACCTCCGGATGCTTGTAGGCCACCAGCCGGTGAACCCAGAGGAAATGGCCCGCCTGCTTGTCGATCCGCGAGACGAACTCGTGATGGTCCACCGGAGGGTGGATGACCTCGGCATCCAATCCGTAGCACCGGTGGATACGGTCTCGCACGGCGGTCGATATCGCCGCGTACGGCCCGGCTTGCTGGGCTGCCGCCCGGTCTGCCCGTCGCAGTCGGTGAGTGCTCGCCCGGATCGCGAGGGCCTTGACGCCGGCAACGCGCTCGCCGTCGGTCGAAGGCATCCAGGCATATCGCATCGGGGTGTAGCAGTAGCAGAGCGAAGGGGATGTGGATGCCGCGGCGGCATGAACCGCGCACGCATGCGACGAAGCTACTACGAGGTCGTAGCCGTCGAGGTCCAGCGAGCGGAAATAGCGCGGCATGTAGGGCAGGAGGTAACGCCAGCGACCGGGTGCATGACCCCGCTGACGTATGCCCGGCAGCCCCGCGAGCCGCGACTCGCGGACGATTGCATCACGCAGCCGCGGCGGGAGGACTTCGCGGGCCGCCTGAAACGTGAACACATCGCAGGACGCCTGCGCAAATACGTCCGAGAGCATCACGTCCACCACGCGCTCAGAGCCGTGAAATCCTTGGAACCAGTCGTGGACGATCGCGACCCGCCGGCCGCTCCAGATATCCCCGCCGCGTTGGCTCATCTGGCTCACCAACGCCAACCTATCAACCGCCGCACGGCTGGCAGACCAGTGTGTCGGAAGTGGAACTCAGCCCGGGATCAACCCGTCGCCGGTGAACTCCGACCGTGCCTCCTCTAGCGAGACGTCAGGCGGGGGCAGGATGAGCTCCGATCCGGAGAGCTCGTCGTCGTCGAGCGGCCGGCCCCGCTCGCGCACGAGCGCAAGCAGTCGGTCATACACCGTGCGGAACCCGGCCTCGTCGCCGGCCTCGCACACCGATACCGCCTCGTTGTCCAGCTCGTTCAGCTCGTCGAGATCCGCATCGGCCAGCTCGTACTGGCCCTCGTTGGAGATCCGGACGATCACGGCGCCGGCTCCTGCGGTCCGCCGGATCCGGTACCGGTCCCGAGTTGGCCCGCCGGCGCCGAGCCCTTGCCGAGCTCGGCCTTCATCTTCGCCATCTCGTCGTCGACCTCGCTCGTGCTCGAGAGCGACTTGAGCTGACGATCGATGTCGTCCTCGCCGGGACCGATCTGGGTGAGATCCTCGAACGTGCCCGCCGCCTCGAGCTCCTGCACCGCGCCGGCCCGCGCCTTCATGTTCTCGGTCTTGTCGAGCGCGCGCTGCATCGTCAGGCCGACGTCCGCCATCTCCTCGCCGACACCCGTCGCTGCTTCTGAGATGCGCACCTGCGCTTCCGCGGCGGAGTACTGGGCCTTGATGACCTCCTTCTTGGAGCGGAACTGCTCGATCTTGGTCCGCAGCTTCTGCTCGGAGGCGGTCATCTGCTCCTGCTGCTGCTCGAGCTGGGCGATCTGGCTGTCGAGCGACTGCAGCTCAGTCTGGGCGACGTTCTTGCGCTCGAGCGCCATCCGCGCGAGTTCCTCGTTGCCCGCCGACAGCGCCTGGCGCGCCTGCGTGTCGAGCTTCACGACCTGCTGCTGAAGCTTCTCCTCCTGCATCTGCAGGCGTTTCTTCGAGGTGACAACGTCGGCGATCCCCTTCTTCACGTTCTGGAGCAGCTCGATCTGCTTCTGGTAGCTGTACTCGAGCGTCTCTGCCGGATCCTCGGCACGATCAAGGAGCTTGGAGATCTTGGCTTTTACGACTGTCGACATGCGCCCGGAAAGGCCCGGCATCGCATCCTCCTTGGCGGGTGGCTGGACGAGCCCCACTAGCGTACTGCGCCGCAAGCTCTAGGGTTCAAGCATGGACCCAAAGGCCGCCTCCCGGTCGACCTCACAGATAGTCCACTGGATGGGTGTCGGTGACGCGAACAGCACCGGAAGCATCCACGGCGGGACCGTGATGAAGCTCGTCGACGAAGCGGCGGGCCTGGCCGCGATCAAGCACTCGCGCCAGCGCGTGGTGACCGCCGGCATGGACCGCATGACCTTCCTCGTCCCGATCTCGATCGGCGAGCTCGTCAGCTTCACCGCCACCGTCAACGCCGCCTGGCGGACCTCGATGGAGGTGGGGGTACGAGTCGAAGCCGAGAACCCGCGTACCGGCGAGGTCCGTCACACCAACACGGCCTACCTGACGATGGTCGCCCTCGACGAGGACGACCGCCCGGCTCCGGTCCCCGGGGTGCTCGCCGAAACGCCAACCGAGCAACGACGAATGCACGACGCCGAGCTGCGCCGGGCGAACCGGTTGGCCGAGCGCGAGGAGATGATGCGCCGGCGGGAGGCCGAGCTGGGGCGGTGAGCCGCGGTGTACGGTCGCGTCGTCGTGGCCCATCGGCGGAAATTGGCGTCAGAACACGACAACGGAGGCGCCTGGGTCGACGGGTGACGTGCACACCGCGCTATGCGCGGTCCACACGTCACGCATCAGGCCGGCCCTGTTCATTGACGCGTTACGGCGCCGCGCCACTCGTGCATCGCGACCTGATCCCGCGGCGACCGCGCCCCTCCCAAGCGCAGTTTGCTCTCGCTCCTGCCCCGACTCCCCTGGCAGGGCGCGCGGGCAACCCACGCGTCGAGCTACAGCCCGAGGGGATGCCGCGCGCTGAACCCGGACGGATGCCGGAACAGCGGCCGCCAGCGGGGCCCGGAACCCCTGGCCGGATGCGGATCGGCCTCGGCGGAGGTGTCGAAGCGGATGCCCGCGATCTCGACGAAGGCGTGACCCGGGTTGGTGTACACGGTGATCCAGTGCCCGAGGCCTTCCTGGCCCCAGCTCATGAACTCACTCGAGTCCATCGGGGTGCTGCCGACCAGACCGGCGGCATGGAGAACGAAGGAGACGGACCCTGAGCAGTCGTAACCCGAGTCCGTGAAGCTGCCGTGGCCGCCGCCGTAGATGTAGGGCTTCTTGCGGATCAAATTGCCGGCCCAGATCGCTCGCTGCACCTGGATCGGTGCGTACGAGGGTGCGTAGGCGACCCCGTGGCGGATCCTCGCCACCGAGCCGGTCACCAGCGGACGGGCCGCGGTGCTGACCCCCGGCGGGGGAGCCCCCACGCCGGCGCCGCCCGAGGCACCCGTTGCGGTGGGGGTCGAGCCGGACCCGCTGCCCGAGGCGAGGGCGCCAGGCGCACCCGCGAGCGCGGCTACGGCAAGGGTGGGAATTATCAGCTGGGTAACCCGCAAAAAATCTCTCTCGTCTGCCTGCGGGGTTAGCTGTCGGGCTGGCGCTAAAAGAGCTCGCGCCTCCCACGGATTCACCGTGGAATTCGCCCCTGGGGATTTGGGTCCCCCGCTCCGCGGATTTCGACGTCCCGCGGATTCGGCGTTGCGGCAATATACATGCTGCTGCGACAGACGTTACGTTCGGCGACTGCGGCCGGACCCCTCTCCCCCGCACCGGCGCCGTCAACGGCCGCCCGCCGGTAACGTCTCGCGGCAATGCGCCGAAGCATCTTGACCGCCGTTACGGCCCTTGCCCTTGCGGGGTGTGGCAGCAGCACCCAGCTCATCACCGGGCCCGGGCCGGTGGTCGGGATTCGGTCAAAGACTCGGCAGGCCGGCCAGAAGCTCGGGTTCCCGCTGGTCGCCACCAAGAACACCACGCGCGTGGCGGGCGGGGATCCGGTGGCGGATGCCGCGGGCGTGGCGCTGGCGGTGTATCCGTCTTCCGGAACCGGAACGCATCCCGGGGCGGTCGTGCTCGCTCCGACCGACGATTGGCAGGCGGCGATCGCCGCCTCGGCGTTAATGGCGCCCCCGATCCGCGCGCCGCTCCTGCTGTCCGCTTCCTCGTCGCTGCCGTCCGCGACCTCGGACGCCCTGCGCGTATTGGACCCGACGGGATCCGGCGGCGCCGGCGGGGCTCAGGTGATCCGCGTCGGCGACGTGCCGACCCCCAGCGGAAGGCGCACGGCGGCGATCGCCGGCAAGGATCCGTACGCGCTCGCCGCCGCGATCGACCGCTTCGCCGCAGCGGCCAAGGGCTCGGCGAGCGGAAGCCTGGTGGTGGCGCCCGGAGAGGACCCGGCCTACGCGATGCCCGCTGCCGGGTGGGCAGCCGAGAGTGGCGAGCCGGTGCTGTTCGTCACCCGATCCGGGATTCCCGAGCCGACTCGTCAGGCGCTCCTGTCCCACCGGCATCCCCACATCTACGTGCTCGGGCCGGCCAGCGTGATTTCCGACGGCGTCATGTCGCAGCTCGGTAACTACGGCACCGTCAAGCGCGTCTCCGGCGCCGATCCGAGCGCGAACTCGGTCAACTTTGCGTCGTACCGGGATCCCGCCTGCCCGTACGGGCAACCATGCGCTCACGTGCCCGGAAGCTTCGGGTGGGCAATGCGCAGCCCCGGCCACGGCTACGTGCTGCTCAACGCGCACCGCCCGCTTGACGCCGCGGCGTCAGCGCCGCTTTCGGCCAGTGGCGACTACGGGCCACAGCTGCTGGTCGACAATCCCTCTAGCCTTCCGCCTTCGGTGCTCAACTACTTCCTCAACTACGCCACGCCCGGCTACACCCAGGAGGGACCGACCGCGGCCGTGTACAACCACGGCTGGGTGATCGGGGACACCACCGCGATCTCGGTCGCAGTCCAAGCCCAGATGGACAGCCTGCTCGAGGTCGTGCCGCAGAAATGAGCAGCGGGATGACTCGCGCCGCCGCCTTGAAGGCGAGCCCGGATGGCGAGCGGAGGCCATGAGCGAGAGCGAGCATCCCGATCGCCTGCGTGAGGGCCGTGCGGTCACCGTCGAGGACGTCCGCCAGCTGATGGGTGCCTCAACCCCCCATTTCGCGCTTCAGCTGCGCGAGCGGATCCGCGCGCTGATCCGAGAACTGCCGGCCGACAATCCGGCCCGGATCGAGGGGGAGCGGGAGATCGCTCGACTCAACCGGCTCGCCTACGTCGGCGAGGTACGAGGTCACGAAGCCGAGCCGGGCATGGAACCGTTGCGCAGCGTCGGGCACGAGTCTGCGGGCTAGCCCCGAGCGGCCCGCGGCAACTGCGCCACTCTTCAGCCCCGAGTAGGTTTAAGCCTCGCGTGAGCTCCCGACGGTTCATCTCCGTGATCGGCCTGGGCAGGGTCGGATTGCCGCTGGCGCTGTCCTTTGCGGACCGCGGCGCGCGGGTGCTCGGCGTCGACCATGATCCGGCGCTGCTGGAATCGCTGCGCAACGGACGGATGCCGTTCGTCGAGGCTGGAACCCAGGAACTGCTCGAGCGCGTGATCGGGAACGGTCAGCTGGAGCTGACCGAACGTGCGGCCGACGCGGCACGGGCCGACGACATCGTGATCACCATCGGCACCCCGTCGTTCTCGCATGTCGAAAGCGACCTGCGCCAGGTGCGCGCCGCCATCGATGATCTGATGCCGCTGCTGCATGCCGGCCACAATCTGATCCTGCGCTCAACCATCGCTCCCGGAACGACCGAGTTCGTGGCCGGGTACATCGAGAAGCGCCGCGACCTTCGGGTCGGCGAGGACATCTTCGTCGCGCACGCGCCGGAGCGGATCGCGGCCGGCCGGTTTCTGGAGGAGATCAGCTCGCTGCCGTGCATCATCGGCGGCGTGGGCGAAGGTTCCACCGAGCGCGCGGCCGAGGTGTTCGAGGTGTTCGGCGCGCCAATCGTCAAGACCACGCCGGTGCAGGCCGAGCTGGCGAAGATCTGGACGAACATCCTTCGCTACGCGACCTTCGCGCTGCCGAATCTGCTGATGATGGACTGCGACCGCTACGACGCGAACGTGTTCGATGTGATCGACCTGATCAACCACGATTACCCACGGGGCGGAATCGCGATGCCGGGGATGACCGCCGGCACCTGCCTGCGCAAGGATTTCGCCTTCTCCGAGGAACGCTCAGCCGCCCCGGGGATGCTGCTGGCCGTCTCGCGCGTCAATGAGTCGGTGCCGCTGTTCCTGGTCGAAGGGATCAGGCGCCGACTCGGGACCGTGACCAACCAGAAGGTCGCGGTCCTGGGTCTGACCTTCAAGCGCGACACCGACGACGAGCGCGACTCGCTGTCGCCGAAGCTGATCCGCCTGCTCGAGCGCGAGCTCGCCGATGTGGCCGTGTGCGACCCGCACGCAGCCACGCCGACCCAGCCGCTGACCGACGCTGTGCAAGACGCAGACGTCGTGATCGTGGCGACCAACCATTCGGAGTTCGAGCGGCCGGAGGCGTTCCGGGAGATCGTCGAGCACGCCGCGGCCGACTGCCTGCTGGTCGACCCCTGGAATGCGCTCGGCACGTCGCAGGTGTTCGTCTACGCCAGCGAAGCAAGGGCGCTGCGCGGCGACGGCATCAGCAGCAGCGGCAGCAGTGGCAGCACCAGCAGTAGCAGTAGCGGGGACACCACCCAGAACCTGCGCGAGGTGCGGTGAGCCGCGTCCTCGTCACCGGTGGGGCCGGGACGATCGGCTCCGCCGTCGTGCGCCGCCTGCTGCGAGACCCGTCGTGGGAGATCCGCGTGTGCGATCACCGCCCCGCGCCGGACTGGATGCGACAGGGCTGCGAGATCCACTCCGGCGACCTGCGCGACCAGGACGTCGCTCGCACGGCCACGCTCGGCTGCAGCCACGTCATCCACCTGGCGGCGATCGTGGGCGGGATCGCCAACTTCCACAAGCTCCCGTACACGCTGACCGAGGTCAACAACGCACTCAGCGGCGCGGTCGTGCACGCCGCGATCGAGCAGGAGGTCGAACGTTACGTGTACGTCTCCTCCTCGATGGTGTTCGAGCGGGTGCAGCACTTCCCCACCACCGAGGAGCACCTGCGCGACTGCCCGCTCCCCCGCTCGGCCTATGGATTCTCGAAGCTCGCCGGCGAGGTGTATGCGCGCGCGGCGCACGACCAGCACGGACTTCGTTTCACGATCTGCCGCCCGTTCAACGCGTACGGACCGGGCGAGCATCCCGAGCGCGACGAGCCCGGGATCGCGCACGCCGTTCCGGACCTGATCGCCAAGGTGCTGTCCGGGCAGCGGCCATTGCAGATCTTTGGTTCCGGGGAGCAGACGCGGACGCTCACGCACGTGGACGACATCGCCGACGGTATCGTCACCGCGATGGCTTCGCCCGCGGCCGAGAACGAGGACTTCAACATCTCCGCATCCGAGGAGCTAACCGTGGCCGAGATCGCCCGCCTGATCTGGGCGGCATGCGGAGAGGATCCAGCGGAGTTCGAGCTCGCCCACCTGCCCAGCTTCGACGTTGACGTGCAGCGGCGCTGGCCATCGGTGGAGAAAGCGCAGCGCCTGCTCGGCTGGAAGGCGCAGGTCCGACTGGAAGACGGCATCGCCGAGACGGTGCAGTGGCTGCGCGACGAGGCGGCCACCCCGAGCGGGGCCTCGGCATGAGCGTCCGCCGCGCGCTGATCACCGGCATCACCGGACAGGACGGCTCGTATCTGGCCGAGTTCCTGCTCGAGCAGGGCTACGAGGTGCACGGCATGGTCCGGCGCTCATCGACCGAGAAATTTGACCGCATCGAGCACATCCGTGATCGCCTCCTGCTCCATCAGGGAGACCTGCTCGACCACCGGTCGCTCGTCGACGCGCTCCGCGCGAGCGCCCCGGACGAGATCTACAAACTGGCGGCGATGTCGTATGTCGCGGCCTCCTGGGTGCAACCGACCCTTACGGCCGAGTTCAGCGGTATCGGGGTGACCCGGCTGCTCGAGGCGATGCGCGAGGTGTGCCCTGAAGCCCGCTTCTACCAAGCCTCCTCGAGCGAGATGTTCGGCAAGGTGCTGGAGGTACCCCAGACCGAGCGTACGCCGTTTTATCCGCGTTCCCCGTATGGCGTCGCCAAGGCCTACGGCCACTTCATCACGGTCAACTACCGGGAGTCCTATGGACTGCACGCGACCAGCGGGATTTTGTTCAACCACGAGTGTCTGGCGTCGAACACGCCGCTGATGGTTCGAGACAACGGGACGATTCGGATCCTCACTCCCCCGGACCTGGTCCCGGTTCGCCGCAAAGGACCGAGCACACAGACCTTTGAGCCGGGACGACTGCTCGAGGTGTGGGACGGAGAAGATTGGACAACGATCATGACCATCACGGCCACGCGTCGCCGCCGGACGGATCCAGATCATTCGCTGGTGTCGATCCAAGCGAGAGCCGGATTCGTCGAGGTGACCATGCATCACCAGATGCTCGACGCTGATCGCCAACCCGTCGCCGCGGACCAGATCGAGCCTGGGTCCCGCATAGCGCTGGCGGAGGCGATGCCGGCTCCACAGGCGTGGACCGCGCTCACCCCCGACATGGGAGAGTTCCTCGGCCTGATGGCGGCCGACGGGTGCGTGCCGGCGGACACTCATCACGTCGACTTCGCAAACAACGACGCCGAGCTCCGCTTCAGGGTCACGCAGCTGTGGTCGAAGCTGTTCCTCGGCCGCGCCTCGGGCTCAACGCTCAGCTCCGGATGGAACCTGGACCGGACAGTCGAGCATCTGAGGCTGATCGGGGGGCCCGCAATCACGGCCTGGCTCCGCGAGCAACTCTACACCTCGACCAGCCGGAAGCAGGTTCCCCCCGTAATTCTCAATGCCGACGGTGAGGTTCGCCGAGCCTTCCTCACTGGCTACTATGCGGGCGACGGGCTCAAGCGTGGCAACGGCGCCTCGGTCAAGACGAATAGCCCGGTTCTGGCGCAGGGTTTGTACTGGCTCTACGAACTCGAAGGCCAGGCCGCGTCGGTGTACGTCGAGCAGCGTGGCGACAAGGCGTACTACCAGCTGAACCTTCCGTCGGCGGCTCGCGTCGGGATGAAGGGGCAGCACCTGCGGCGCGATCCCGCCGAAGTACGGAACATAGCGCCAGCTCGGGTACCCGATGACGAGTGGGTATTCGACCTCGAGACCGAGAGCGGCGTCTTCTGCGCCGGGGTCGGGCGCATCGTCGTCCACAACAGCCCGCGCCGCGGGCTCGAGTTCGTCACGCGCAAGATCACCTGGCACGCAGCGGCGATCCGGCTCGGGCTGAGAACACGGGTCGGCCTTGGCAACCTCGAGGCCGAACGGGACTGGGGATACGCGGGAGACTACGTCCGGGCGATGTGGATGATGCTCCAGCGCGATGAGGCCGAGGACTATGTGGTGGCCACGGGAACAGCCCACTCCGTGCGCGAGTGTCTTGAGATCGCTTTCGACCACGCCGGCCTGTCGGTTGACGACCACTTCGAAATCGATCCGACCTTTCTCCGCCCGGCCGAGGTGGAGCACCTGATCGGTGACGCCAGCAAGGCCAAGCGGGTCCTCGGCTGGGAGCCCGAGGTCAGCTTCGAAGCCTTGATCCGGATGATGGTGGATGCCGATCTGGCGCTGCTCAAGCGCGAGGTGGCAAGCCGCGGCATCCCGGCCCGCTGAGGCACAAGAGCACGCGGGCCACGCCCCGCCGGTCCGGCCACCACGGCCGGTAGCCTCGATCGCCCATGCCCGACCAACCCTCCGCCGCCGTCGAGTCGATCCCGGACAGTGACCTGCCGGGGCCCTACCCGGTCGGCTCGTACGCCGCGCAGCTCAAGCGCCGGCTGCAGGACTTCGCACAGGTCCAGCTCGTCGGGGAAATCTGGGGGTTTCGCCCGAGCCGGGCCCGAATCTACTTCGAGCTGCGTGACGCCCGCGGGGCCCTTCCCTGCTCGATGTGGCTGAGCGACTTCGAGCGCCTCGGGGTCAAGCTCGCCGACGGGTTGCGAGTCGTGATCGGGGGCGGCTGCGATTACTACCCGGGCAGCTCGACCTCGTCGCCGTCGTTCTCGTTCGCCGTCACCGAGCTCAGAATCGCGGGTGAGGGCGACCTGCTGATCGCACTCGAGCGGCTTCGTCGCCGGCTCCATGCCGACGGTCTGTTCGAGCCTCAGAAGCGCCTTGCGCGACCACTGCTGCCGAAGACGATCGGAGTGGTCACCGGGGAACGGGGCAAGGCGCGGGACGACGTCCTGGCGGGACTGCGCCGGCGCGGCTGGGGCGGAAGGCTGATCTGGGCGTTCGCGCCCGTCCAGGATCGCCAGGCGGCTCCGCGGATCGCCGCTGCGCTGCGAGAGCTCGCCGCGGTCGAGGAGGTCGAGGTGGTGATCGTGGCCCGGGGCGGCGGCTCGCTGGCCGACCTGTACGCGTTCTGCGACGAGGGGCTGTGCCGCACGGTGGCCCTGCTGCGCGTGCCCGTGGTGTCCTCGGTCGGCCATCACACCGACCGCACGCTGATCGACGATGTTGCCGCGGTGGCCTGTTCGACGCCGACCCACGCCGCCGAGGCCGCGGTGCGGCTCGACTGCCGCGCCGCCCGCGCCGATCTCACGGCCACAGCCCGCGCGCTCGGCACCCATGGCCGGCGCGCCGTGCTGACCCGCGCACGAGCGCTCGGCCATCTCTCTCGGGCGCCGTCCCAGCACGTGGCCCGTCACCGTCGCCAGCTGCATCAGCTGGTACGGGAGCTGCGGGCCAGCGCCAAGCGGGCATGCGCGCGTGGCGAGGCGCTCGCCGGCACGCACGCGCTCGTCCTGAACCGCACCGCGGTCCGAGCCAGGAGCTCCGATGCCGCCAACCGCCGCCGCGACCTTGACCGTCTGGCGCTGGCGCTCGGCGCGCACGATCCCGAACGGACCCTGGCCCGCGGCTACGCGCTCGCCGAGGACCGGTCCGGCGAGGCGCTCGGGTCAGCCGCCGAGGCCCGATCAGCCGGCGAGCTGCGACTACGCTTTCATGATGGAAGCGTGGACGCCGAGGTGAACCAGACGTGACGGGACCGGTCACCGAGCGCACGTATGAGTCCGCCGTCGCCCGCGTCGAGGAGATCATTCGCCGGTTGGACTCCGGCGATGCCGGGTTGCGCGAGACGCTCGATCTCGTCAAGGAAGGCCGCGAACTCGTCGAGTACTGCGCCTCTGAGCTCGAGGCGGTCAGCAAGGGTCTTGAGGAGCTGCGACTGGAGGAACTGGTCGCGCGCCTGGAGGCCGGGAGCCGAGACGCATGAGCACGTTCGATTCGCTGGCCGGGCTGCCGCTGGAGATCGAGGGTTACTCGCTTCAGGGTTTGAAGGCCCAGGTTTCAAGCGGTTTCGAGCGACTGTCGACCGTCGTGCACCTGCGCGGGGCCGATCAGGAGGGGGTTGGCGAGGACGTCGTCTACGACGCCGTCGATCACGTCGCGCTGCAGGAGGCCGGCCCGGTGCACGATCTCGGCGGGCGCTACACGCTGGGGGAATTCTGCGAGCTGATCGACTCCCTTGACCTGTTCCCCGTCGCGCCGCAGCGGGAGGTCTCGATCCTCTACCGGCGCTGGACGTTCCACAGCGCGGCACTCGATCTGGCGCTGCGTCAGGCGGGCAAGCCATTGCACGAGGTGCTCGGCCGTGAGGCAAAGCCGCTGACCTTCGTGGTCTCGTTGCGGCTCGGCGAGCCTCCCAGCCTGGATCCGCTCAGGCGGCGACTGGATCGGTATCCGTCGCTGCGGTTCAAGCTCGATCCGACCAGCTCCTGGACGCCTGAGCTGATCGAAGCGCTCGTGGCCACCGGAGCGGTCGACTCGGTTGACTTCAAGAGCCTCTACCGGGGCACAGTCGTCGACCAACCGCCCGACCCGGTCCTCTACGAGCGGGTCGTGGACGCCTTTCCGGACGCCTGGATCGAGGATCCGGACGTGGAAACCCCGGCTACGGCAGCGGTGCTCGAGACGCATCACGATCGCATCACCTGGGACGCTCCGATCCACTCGATCGCGGACATCGAAGCGCTGCCGTTTGCGCCGCGGATGGTCAATCTCAAACCGTCGCGGATCGGCGGGCTGGCAAAACTGTGCGCCACGTACGACTACTGCGCCGAGCAGGAGATCGGCGCCTACGGTGGCGGCCAGTTCGAGCTTGGCCCCGGCCGGGGGCAGGCCCAGTACCTCGCATCGCTGTTCCACGCCGACACGCCGAACGATCTGGCGCCGGTCGGCTTCAATCAGGATGACCCGCCCCCCGGTCTCCCCACCAGTCCGCTCCCCCCCGCCGCCGACGCCGTCGGCTTTCGCTGGAACAGCTGAGCCGGAGCCGCCGCGTTACCCCAACGAGAGACCGTAAACAGCGAACACCGAGAGGCCAATGACATCCACATCGACCACCGAACTGAAGGACACCGTCGCGCTGGTGACCGGCGCATCCAGCGGAATCGGCGAGGCGACCGCGGTGGCGCTGGCCACCCGCGGCGCCGCCGTGGCACTCGTCGCCCGCCGGCGGGACCGGCTCGAGGACCTGGCGGGGCAGATCCGCGACGGCGGTGGGACCGCGCTGGTGATCGAAGCCGACATCGGGTCGCAGGCGGACGCGGAGGCCGCGGTGGCGCAGACCGTCTCCGAACTCGGGCGTCTGGACACCCTGATCAACAACGCGGGCGTGATGCTGCTCGGGCCCGCGGTCGACGCGCCGCTCGAGGAGTGGGAGCGGATGCTGAGCGTCAACGTGGCGGGGTTGTTGTACTGCGCCCACGCCGCCCTGCCCCACCTGCTGAGCGCCGCGGAGGGTGCGCCCCGGCAGGTCGCCGACCTGGTCAACATCAGCTCGGTAGCCGGACGGGTGGCGCGCAGCGGCAGCGGCGTCTACAACCTGACCAAGCACGGCGTCGGGGCGTTCAGCGAGTCGTTGCGCCAGGAGGTGACCCAGCGCCACGTGCGGGTGTCGCTGGTGGAGCCGGGCGCGGTGAGCACCGAACTGGCCTCCCACAACCGGCCGGAGATCCAGGCGTCGATCGGCGAGCGCTTCAGCGACATGGAGCGGCTGGAAGCGTCGGATATCGCCGACGCGATCACCTACATCGTCACCCGGCCTCGTCATGTTGCCGTCAACGAGGTGCTGATCCGGCCGACCGAGCAGGCAGGCTGACGGGCCGGGGCCGCTCGGCCGCCGCTCCACTGAACAAGTCCGTACTCTCTCTGCGCGCGACTGACTCGTCAATCAACTCGGGGAGACCTCTTGGACGAACGACTCGGAATCGCCGGCGCGGGAACCATCGCGACCGGACTAGCTGTGACCGCCGCGAGTGCCGGACCGGTGCTTCTCTGGGCACGTTCGGAGGAGTCGGCGGAGCGAGCGCGGGCCGTGATCGCCAAGGGCTGCTCCAGGATCGACACCGCCGACCCAGACCGGGTGCAGGTGGTGACCGACCTCGACGAGCTCGCTCAGGCGACGTTCCTGGTCGAGGCGGTCGTCGAGCACCACGGCAGCAAGGCGGAGGTCCTGTCCGATCTCGGCGAGCTCGCCCGCGAGCAGAGCGAGCACGCGATCCTCGCGACTACGACGTCGTCGCTGTCGATCGAGGAGCTGGCCCTGGAGAGCGGGCACCCGGAGCGGTTCGTCGGCCTGCACGTGTTCAACCCGGTGCCGCGGATGGCGCTGGTGGAGCTGGCGTTTCCGCAGGAGGCAGCCGCGCAGACCCGGGAGCGCGCCGTGGCCCTGTGCGAGGCCTTGGGCAAGACGCCGGTGCTCGTGCCCGACATGCCCGGCTTTGTCGTGAACCGGCTGCTGTTCCCGTACTTGTTCAACGCGGTCGAGCTGATGGTGCGATCCGGCATGCCGCCGGAGGATGTCGACAACTGCATGAAGCTCGGCGCTGGAATGCCGATGGGCCCGATCGCGCTCCTGGACTTCGTCGGACTCGACGTGGCGCGGGCGATCGGTGAGATGATCGGGGCGGACGTTCCAGCCAAGCTGATCGAGCTCGAGGAGGCCGGCGCGCTGGGCCGTAAGGCGGGGCGCGGCTTCTACAACTACGAATAATTTTTTAGGACTCGTTCATCTCCAGAGCTCATCCTTCGCATCGCGACGTACCTCATAGCAGCACCTCCTCCCCAGAAGCACGAAGCCGGCCCGTCCCCAGCGGGCCGGCTTTCTTTTTGGGCAGGAGAAAAATGGTTCGGCTCGCGACGAGCTGCCCCCCAATGACGAAGCCGGCCCCATTCAGGGCCGGCTTCTCTCTCTCCTCAACCACCGGGAAGTCTGCTGCTTGCCGGCTTGTTGCGCAGTCGTAAATGTAACGAATGTCGCGAACTTATGCGAGCTCTTGCCGGCCGGGAACCGTCGGCGCGGAGTGGCGATGCCGGATCCGCACCGCCTCGATCCGGTTCTGCCGCACTGACTCGACCCGGATCGAGTAGCCGTTGGCCGCGACCTGGTCGCCCCGCTTGGGTAGCCGCCCGAGCTGGGCAAACACGAAGCCGCCCACCGAGTTATAGGCGTCGGTATCGACCGGGAGTTCGAGCCCGTGATCCTGGAGGTCCGAGACGGCCACGTGACCGCGGACGAACCAGTCGCCGTTGGCCAGCAGACGAACGGCACCGCCGGCCGGATTGGTCTCGTCGGCGATCTCCCCGACGACCTCCTCGATGATGTCCTCGATCGTGACGATTCCGGCGGTCCGGCCGTATTCGTCGATCACGATCGCGAGCTCGGTGCGCTCGCGCTGCAGATCGGCCAACAGGTCGTCGAGCGGCTTCGTCTCCGGGACGATCGGCGCCTCGCGGACGAGCGCCTCGAAGTGGGCGTCTCCCCCCTTCGACATCAGCAGCTTGACCAGCTGGTTGACATGGACGATGCCCTTCACCCGGTCCTGGTTCTCGTCCTCGGTGACGACCAGGCGCGAGTGCCCGGTCGAGACGCACCGTCGCAGCGCCTCGTTCACGTCCTCCTGGAGATCGACCGTGACAACAGCGGGAATCGGGGTCATCACCTGCCGCGCCTCCTGCTCGTGAAGGTGGAACACGCCGGTGAGCATGTCGGCCTCGCCCGCGTCGAGGTGCCCGCCCGTCTGCGACTCGGCGATGATTCGCTTGAGCTCGTCGGGCGTGCCGCCCTCGGGCTCCGCGTCCGGATCGATCCCGAGCAGTCGCAGCATCCAGCGCGAGGAGGCGTTGAGGGCGCTGACGAACGGGTTGAACACGACCCGGAAAAACTGCAGCGGCCGGGCGATCCGTCGGGCCACCCCCTCCGGGTTCTGGATCACGTAGAGCTTCGGGACCATCTCGCCCACCGTGGTCTGGGCCGCTGTGATCAGCAGGTAGGTCACGATCACCGCCACCACCACCGCCGCTCCGTGTCCAAGGGCATGGCCGAGCAGCGGCTCGAGCACGTGGGCGATCGCCGGCTCACCGAGGGCTCCAATGCCGATCGAGGCCATCGTAATCCCGACCTGACACGCGGAGATGTAGTCGCTGATGTGCTCGCTCTGCGCGAGCGCGAGCCGGGCGCCTCGGGCGCCGTCCTCGGCCAGCGCCTCCAGCCGGGCACGTCGCGAACGGACCAGCGCGTACTCGGCAATCACGAAGAAAGCGTTGGCCAACACCAACAGCCCGCTGAGGATGATCAGCACCGCTTTCACCGGCGCTCTAGGAGCGCGGTGCAGCCCTCGGTTTCCGCACTGCTACTTCGGGGTGGGTCGTCGTTCATTACAGCGACGCGGCCAACGGTAGCAGCACCAGCGGACCCTGCAGCACGGCGCGCTACCGCTCTCGTGGCGTCACCGACTCCGCTCTTAAGCGCGGCTAGCCGAGGGCGTCGAAGCGCTGGGCCATGGTGAAGTCGACCTCGGTGAGTCCGCCCGCCGAGTGATTGCTGAGCGACAACCTGACCTTGTTCCAGCCGTGCACGGCGATGTCGGGATGGTGGTTGGCCTCCTCGGCCACCGCTGCGACCCGGTTGACGAACCTGATCGCCGCGGCGAAGTCCTCGAACTTCCATTCGCGCACGATCTCGTCCTGGTCACGACTCCATGCGCCGCCCTCCAGGCGCTCGGCGATCTCCTCGTCACTCAGCAGCTCTGTCATATCGTTCTCCATATGCGGATCGTCAGCCTCGTCCCCTCGGCCACCGAGATGCTGTTCGCACTCGGTCTGGGACCCGACCTTATCGCCGTCACGCACGAGTGCGACTTTCCGCCCGCTGCCCGGGAACTCCCGAGGGTTACGCGGGACGTGTTGCCGGCCGGGCTGAGCGCGGCGGAGATCGACGCCGCCGTCAAGGAGCGGACACTGGCCGGGGAATCGATCTACGAGCTCGATACCGCGGCGTTGCACGAGTTGCAGCCCGATCTGATTGTCACCCAAGCGCTGTGTTCGGTCTGCGCCGTCTCCTATGACGACGTCCAGAGCCTCGCCGAGGAGATCGACGGTCACCCGCAGGTCGTCTCGCTGGATCCCCACACCGTCGGGGAGGTGCTGGGCGACGCGAGGACCCTGGCTCAGGCCACCAACCGTAAGGATGCTGCGGTCGAGCTGGTCCGCGAGGCGTCCGCGCGGATCGACCGCGTGCGCCTCGCGGTGCGCGGAGCGCGGAGACTGCGCGTGGCCGCACTGGAGTGGCTCGATCCGCCTTTCGCGGCCGGTCACTGGACGCCCCAGCTGATCGACTACGCGGGCGGCGAAGACGTGCTCGGGTTCGCCGGCGAGAATTCGCTTGAGCGGACCTGGGCGGACATCGCAGCGTCCGAGCCGGACGTGGTGATCGTCATGCCGTGTGGCTATGACGCCGAGATCGCACATCGCGAGGCCGAGATGCATCGGGACGAGCTGGCGGCGGTCCGTGCCGGCGAGGTGGTGGCCGTCGACGCCTCGGCGTACTTCTCGCGCCCCGGGCCGAGGATCGTCGACGGGCTGGAGCTGCTGGCCCACATCCTGCATCCCGAACTGGTGCCCGAGGCCACGGGCGCGGCGTTGACGGTAGAGCTCTGAGCGCTCGCGGGGTCCTGCTCATCCATTCCTCGAGCGGCCGCTACGGCGCCGATCGCCAGCTGGCGCTGCTGGCCACCCGGCTGGATCCCGGGCGCTACTGGCCGCTCGTCGTGCTGCCCGAGCGCGGCGACCTCGGGACGGATCTGGAGGCCGCTGGGGTCGAGTTGCTGATCCGCCCTCTGAGTGTGCTCCGGCGGGAGCTGATGACGCCACGGGGCGTGGCGGAACTGACCGCGCTCGCCGCGCGGGACGCGGTGGCGCTCAGCTCACTGATTCGCCGGCGCCAGATCGCTCTCGTGCACTCCAACACCTCGGTGATTCTGAGCGGTGCCGCCGGGGCCGCGGCGGCCCGGATCCCCCACGTCTGGCATGTGCGGGAGATCTACGCGCGCTTCGGGCGGGCGTGGCCGGCCTATCGCCGGGTCTTGGCCAGCGCCGTGGCGCTGCCGTGCGTCTCCCCGGCCACGGCGGCGCAGTTCGGCGGGCGCGGCCGCACGCGGGTAATCGCGGACGGTCTCGCCGTGGATCCGCACCGGGCCCCCCGCCAGAGCGCTCGCGCGGCGCTGGGCCTGAGCGACGACCGGCCGGCCATCGCCGTGCTCGGCCGGATCTCCGATTGGAAGGGCCAGGATGTCCTGGTCCGGGCGCTGGCCGAGCCCGCGCTACGAGAGCGCGGCGTGGTCGGCCTGCTGGCGGGGGATCCGTGGCCTGGCGCGCAGAAGCGGCTCCCGCAGGTGCTGGAGCTCGCCGGCCGCCTGGGCGTGAGCGACCGTCTGCGCGTGCTCGGCTTCCGGGAAGATCTCGACAACGTGCTCGGCGCGGCAGATGTGATCGCCGTCCCCTCGACCGCTCCCGACCCGCTGCCCGGGGCCGCGATCGAGGCCGCCGCGGCCGGGTGTGCGGTAATCGCCAGTGCGCACGGGGGCCTGCCCGAGATCATCCGCGACCACGAAACCGGCCGGCTGGTCCCCCCGGGCGATGCCGGCGCCTTGGCTCGCGTGGCCCGCGAGCTGATCGATGACGCCCCGCAGCGCGAGCGGCTCGGGACGGCTGCGTCGGCTGACGTTCGGATTCGCTTTGCGCCCGGGCGGCTCCTGGACTCGATCCAGGACCTGTATGACGAGATCTTGCGCGGCGGCGCGCGCTGAGGCCTAAGCGCCGAAGCCGAGGCCGTTGGGCGCAAGCCCAGTGCTTCCCGCGACCGCGATCCCCCCGGCGATGCTGATCACCGCGATCAGCACGCAGCCGGCGATGGCCAACGGCCGCATGCCTCGGCGCTCACCCACCTTCACGACCAGCAGGCCCGCGATCAGCCCACCGATCAGGCCGCCGAGATGGCCGCCGAGTGAGATCCCGCTGAACGTCACTGAGAACAGGAGGTTCAGCACCAGAATCGTCCCCAGACCGGTCTGCCAGATCGGGATGCCACGGGCCCGAGCGACGACGATCAGAGCGCCGAACACCCCGAAGATCGCTCCGGACGCCCCGACCGTGACGGAGTCAGGTTGGAACAGCAGCGCGCCGAACGAGCCCGCAAACAGCGAGGCCACGTAGATCGCGGCGAAGTTCACCCGTCCGATCGCCGGCTCGAGCATCAGCCCGATGAACCACAGCGACAGCATGTTGACGAACACGTGGAACAACCCGGCGTGCAGAAAGCCCGAGGTGAACAGGCGCCAGTACTCGTGCTGGTGGGCGATCAGCGGACCGAACAGCGCGCCCTTGTTGAAGAGCTGCCCACTCCCACCGCTGCCCAGCCCGGAGCCGCCGGCCGCCTCCGCGAAGAACACGAGCACGTTGATCACAATCAGGGCCTGGGTGACCATCGGAGTCGATGGCATCGCGCGCAGCGTCTTCACCTTCGTGCGATCACGTGAACATTCCGGGCAGCGCATGCCGACTGGGGTCGGGGTCATGCAGTCCGGGCAGATCGGCCGCCCGCAGGACGAGCAGGCGACCCCGGTTTCACGCGAGGGGTGTCGGTAGCAGACGGGCACGGGGATGAAGCTATCAGCGCCGATCACGGCGCCAGAGCGCTCAGGCGACTCCTGATCGCTCGGGCGCCGCGCGGGTCCCGGCTAGCGGTCCGGAAGGATCCGCCGCGCCTCCTCGGCGATGTCCTGGAGCGTCGACTCGGCCAGCTCGAGCAGACTCGATGATTGCTGGCGGCGAGAGCGGTGGCGGCCGCGCACGCGCAGCACGACGAGGGCTGTACCAGCCGTCGCGCCGACGATCACCGCCGCCGCGGGGCGGGCCCAGTTGCGCGGGTCCCGCATCGCCGAGAGCTCCCAGGACTCGAGCTCGTCCTGAGCGAGCTCGGTGAGATTGACGAGCGTCAGCTCCATCCGCTGTTTGAGGTCAGCCGGCGGATCGACCGGCGACAGCGCCTCCCGTAACAGCGCTTCGAAATCGGGGGCGGACGAGCTCATGCGGCGTCTCCAGGCCGGGCCCCGGACGAATTCTCGGACACCATCCCCTCGAGCTGCCGGATCGCGCGGTGCAGCAAGACCTTGGTGGCCCCATCGGTACGTCCGAGAGCGCGGGCGATCTCACGATTGTCCATACCGAGCGCGAAGCGCATGATCAGCGCCTCGCGGCGGTCCTCCGGCAGCTGCTGGACACCGGTCAGGATCGCCTTGAGCTCTTCGCGCCCCTCGACCAGCGATTCGGTCGTGTGCGGAGCCGAGATCATCCCGGCATCCTCGATCGCCGACTCCGGCTTGCGCGAGCGATCACGGTAGAAGTTCGCCGCGAGGTTGTGCGCGATCCGGATGAGCCACGGCCGCAGCGGCCTTCCGCGCGACTCCCGCATCGCCCGCTCGAAGTGGCGGTAGGCCTGGAGGAAGGTCTGCTCGGTGAGGTCCTCGGCGTCGTGATGGTTGCCGACGCGGTAGTAGCTGTAGGAGTACACGTCGCGCAGATGGGCGCGGTACAGCTCCGTGAAGCGGGCATCCAGCTCCGCCTTGTTCTTGGGTACGCCGTCGTCCACTGCATGGAGCCTAGCTCCGCTCAGGCAGCTCGCACAGAGCGCGAGTGCTTACGTCGTCCCGGCCGCGTCACGGTCGCGGTCCATCGCTCCGGCTCGATCCGCCCCTCGACCAGTTCCGTGAGGCTGTCCAGCGCCGGAGTGTCCACATTGGCGTCCCGCGCGACGCTGGCCAGCAGGGGCACCGAGTCAACGGCTTCGGCCACGTGCCCCAGCATCGGGCCTATCTCCGATGGCGGAACTCCGCGCGAGAGCAGCTCACCGGCGCGGCGGTTGCGAGAGCCGGCCGCGAGGACGGTGGCGACCAGATCCCCCGCCCCGGCGAGTCCCGCGAAGGTCTCCGGACGTCCACCCCGCCTCCGCGCGATCTCGTCGACCTCGGCAAACACCTTGCCGGCTGCGGCGCCGGCCACGTTCGGGCCGGCCGAGGCGGCGGCGGCGGCGGCGAACACGGCCACGTTCTTGGCGCAGCCCGCCAGCTCGACACCCGTGACATCGGTGGTCAGCGACACGTCCAGGGCAGCTCGCCCAAGCGCGTCCACCAGCAGCTTGGAAAAGCTTCGGTCGAGCGAGGCGATCACCACCGAGGCGCCGTGCTCGAGCACCTCGGCCGCGTGCGCGGGGCCGCCCAGGACCGCCACGGCTCGGGCGCGGCATCGCTCGGCTGCGAACGCGGACGGCAACGTGCCCAGTGGTGGTACGAGGCCCTTGGAGAGCACCATCACCCCAGCGCGGCTCGGGATCCGCTCGCCGTGCGCGGCGAGCACGCTCGGCAGCGCCCGAGCCGGCACGGCCAGGCAGACGAGGTCGTGCCCACCGAGCTCGAGCTCCGCTGCGCGGAGCACGCGCACGGAGTCCGGTAGCGAGACGCCGGGCAGATAGGCGGTGTTCTCGCGAGTCTCGATCAACAGCTCGGCCTGCTCACGCGTGCGGCACGCGAGGTCGACCTCCAGTCCGGCCCGGGCCAGGCTTACGGCCAGGCTGGTTCCCCAACTCCCGGCTCCGATCACCGCGACGCGCCGCAGCGGCGGCAAGCCGCCGAGCCACTCCCACTGCAGCATCACGCAGGGCCAGATGCGGTCGGTCACCGCTCGCGCCAGGGTGGGCGAGGTCGCTTCGACCTGCGGGAAGCGCAGGGCACGACCGGCACGGATCCGAACCTTGTGCGGGCGGATGCGCCAGCCGCGGCGGACCGCCTCGGTGCCGATCACCGCGACCGGGATCACGGGCACGCCGCTTTCCAGCGCCAGCCGCCCCACTCCCCGCTTAGCCTGACCGAGCGCGCCCGATCGTATCCGCGTGCCCTCCGGGAACATCAGCACGACGTCGCCGCGCGCGAGGATCGCCTTGGCCGTCTCGATGGATTGCTCGTCACCGGCTCCGCGGTCGACGGGAAATGCTCCCAGCGCATTCAGGATCCATGCTTGCCATGGCCGCTTGAACAGCTCCTTCTTCGCCACGTAATACATCGGCCGGCGGGCCATCGTGGCGATCACGAACGGGTCGAGAAAGCTCCGGTGGTTGGCGGCGATAATGTACGGGCCCTCGGCTGGGAGGTGCTCGCGCCCGATCCGGCTCAGCCGGAAGTAGATATGGAAGAAAGGCTGCAGGACGCCGCGGACAAGCCAATACACGAGCGGATTGGCTCCTTGCTCGCGGGCGCGTCTGTGCAGCGCTTCGTGATTCATCGCACATTGCCGTACCCGTTCTGGCGCTGCCCGTTACAGTTGCGGGCCTTGAGCCCCAGCCTCGATCGCACCCGCACGCTGAGAGGAGCCGTCTGCGGCGCCGTGGCCGCCGCCGTCTGGGCGCTGCAGCAACCGGCCGACAAGCTGGCCTTCTCGAGCCGCTATGACGATGTCGAACTGCTCGGCAAGGCCCTCACGCGGGGAGACGCTTGGTATCCCGCCGGGCTGGTCCTGCACTTGGGCAACGGCGCAGCCTTCGGCGCGGTCTACGCCAGCATCGCCCCGACGCTGCCGGTGCCGCCTGTTTTGCGCGGCCCTGCCGTAGCACTGATCGAGCATCTGGCCTTGTGGCCGGCCGGCGCTCTTTCCGACCGCTTCCACCCCGCGCGCAAGGAGCTCCCACCCTTTGCCGGCAACCGCGCCGCGTTCGCTCAGGCGACCTGGCGCCACCTCCTGTTCGGCCTCGTCCTGGGCGAGCTCGAGCGGCGAGTGAACGCCGCACCAGAGGCAGTCCCGCCGCAGCCCGAAGCCAGCTACTCGAGCAACGGCCACGGCTCGCTCGAACACGCGGTGACGGTGACCGAGGCCGGATCAAGCTCCGGCCCGACTGGTCTCGCCTAGGTCTTTGCGCGTCCTGATCACCGGGGCGTCCGGTTTCGCAGGGGGACACCTCGCGCGGGCCTGCGCGGACGCGGGTGATGAGGTCACCGGAATCTCCCGGCGCGGTGTCTCCCCGGCCGGTGAGGCGCGGCCGGTTGACCTGCGGGTGTTCGCCGACGTGCGAGCGGCCGTACGCGAGGCCTCGCCCGACGTCGTCTATCACCTCGCGGCCCTGTCCTCTGTCGGGCGGTCGTGGGAAGACCCGAGCGAGACCGTTCAGGCGAACATGACCAGCGATACGAACCTGCTCGAGGCCGTTCGCCACGAGGCCCCGGGCGCCCGCCTCGTGTGGGTGAGCTCGTGCGAGGTTTACGGTTCCGCCCCGAGCCTGCCCGCCGCTGAGGATGCGCCCCTGAGCCCGGCCAATCCGTACGCGGTCTCCAAGACAGCCGGCGAGCAGCTCGCGGGTTTGTACCACCAGGCCTACCGCATCGACGTGATCCGCGCCCGCCCGTTCAATCATGCCGGTCCCGGTCAGCTCCCGATCTTCATCCTTTCCTCGCTCGTTCGCCAGGCCGCCGAGGCTCGCCTGGCCGGCGAGGCGAGGCTACGGCTGATCACCGGCAATCCCGAGACCCGGCGAGACTTCACCGACGTGCGCGACGTCGCCCGGGCCTACCGCCTGCTGGCCGCCAGAGCCGAGCCGGGCATCTACAACGTCAGCTCTGCCCGCTCCATCTCCGCCGCCGAGCAGGTGAGACTTCTGGCGGAGCTGATCGCGCCCATCGAGGTCGAACACGTAATCGACCCCGCCCGCGTCCGCAGCCACGAGGTGATGGACCTGTCCGGCGCCAACAACCGCATCCGGGAGGCCACCGGCTGGCAGCCTGAGATCCCGTTCCAGCAGACAATGCTCGACACCCTCCACTGGTGGGAGCACGAACTGACAAACGCCGGCGCCCTGCCAAACTGACCACCACACCGCCGCCCGCCTAGCTCAACTGGTAGAGCACTTCACTTGTAATGAAGAGGTTTTCGGTTCGAGTCCGAAGGCGGGCTCTGTCGATTTGCAGGGACTTTGTGAATCGGCCGTGCCGGAGGGAGCGGCATCCGGACACAGAACGGACACTTCTGTGACACGCCCTGGCGCGCGGGCCGCTCGGATGAGTTCCTCGGCGGAGCGGCGGTCGCCGCCGTCAAAGTCGTCGAACAGGTGCGCGTAGGTGCTCAGCGTCATGGTCGGCGCGTGGCCGGCTTGACGGGCTACGTCGACTACAGTCGCGCCCTGGGCGATGAGGAGACTGACGAAGCTGTGACGTAGGTCGTACGGACGTATCTTCGGCACGCCGGCGGCGCTGGCGGCTTCGCGGAAGGTGTGCTCGCGCCAGTTGCTGGCACGGTCACGGCTCCAGGGAGAGCCGTCCGGAGAGGGGAAGATGAGATCTGTGGGAGACTGGCGCAGCGTCACCGCCTGCCACCCAACGAGGTCCTCGGCGAGCGGTGCCAGCAGCCGCACGGTGCGCGTGCTTGCCGTCTTGGTCGACTTGAGCTGTCCGAATGCGACCGAGCGTTCGACGAGGATCGTGCGTTCGCCGATGTCGTGCCAGCGCAGGCCGAGCGCTTCGCCTGGACGCAGGCCGGCGTACGCGAGGACGGCGACGAGCGTCGCGTCGAGCTGGCGCCCTACTTCGACCAGGTGGGCGCGCATCGCCTCGACTGTTTGCGGCGCGAGCGGGCGCACGACGCGTGTTCGCCGCTGGCTCGGTTTGCGGACGCCACGGGCCGGGTTGGAGTCCAGACGGCGCCACTCTACGGCGCGCTCGAGGATGCTCTGAAGCACCACGAGCGCCTTTCGGGTTGTCGGCTCGCCTACGCCAGTGGCCGCCATCTCGGCGCGCAATTCGCCGATCAGTTCGGGCGCAAGGACCCGTAGTCGCACGTTTCCGAGCCGGGGAATGATGTGGACATCGAGGACTGACGCGTACGACTCGAGTGTGTGGCGTTGCAGGTTGGGCACGGCATGACGATGCCACCAGACTTTCGCGAACTCGCCGAGCGTTTCGCGGCTGTTCTCGACCGCTGCCGTCGCGCCGAGACGCTTCGCGCGCTTGAGCTCGGCGTCGAGCGCTTGGGCGTCGCGCTTTCGTCCGACGACGCGCGAGCGCGGGCGACTTTGAGCGTCGCGCCAGCGCACCCGCCACACGTCGCCGCCTGCCCGCTGAACCTTCTCGACGCTCACCGTCCGGCTCCGCGTTCGACGTCGGAGCGAATCAGAGCGCGGAAGGTCCCGGCCGGCGCCGCCCGAGCCGTTAGCGGACGCGGGTCGAGCGCAGCCCGGCGGCTGTTGCGGCGGCTCGATGCGATCCACGCGTTGAAGTCCTCCGGCGTGACGCGCAGCCGCGAGCGCAGCTTCATCGCGGGTAGCTCTCCGTCGTCGATCGCGCGCCGCACGGCCTTCTCGGAGAGTTGGCATGCGCTGGCGATGTCCTTGATCGAGAGCAAATGTCCAAGGGCGTGATTGTTGTCGGGCCGGACTGTGGGGTCGCGTGACGTCGGGACGATCATTGATCGTGGTCCGGGAGTCCAGGTCGTTCGCAACGGGTGCACCTTGCCATGGTCTTGCTCAGTGAGGCAGATTTGTTTCAGGGATAGTATCACGCCCTCCGACTGGATAGACTGGGCTTGTGCGTCCGGACACCGTGAAGAGCGCCGCGCTGTTGCGCGAGGCCCGGCTGCGCGCCGGACTAAGCCAAATCGTCCTGGCGGATCGAACCGGCAAGGACCGCGTGCAGATCGGCAGGTGGGAAGCAGGCGCCGTCGCTCCGAGCCTGGACACGCTGGTGGAGCTGGTCCGCGCATGCGGTTTTGACCTCCCGCTCGAGCTCGCGCCGCTGGAGCCCGTGAAGGACGAGCGGTTGACCGAGCTTCAGCAGCTATCGCCCGAACGGCGTCTGGACTACATGCTCGAGCACGTTTCCGGCGGAGACGGCCGGTGATGGCAAGCGAGGCTGAATCCTTTGACCCGCGGGCGATCCTCGCGGCGCTGGAGCGCAGGCGTGTCACCTACGTTCTCATCGGAGGACTTGCCCGGGTGCTGCGAGGCGCTGATGAGATCACCAATGGGGTTGATATCTGCCCCACGTTCGGTCGCGACAACATCGATCGACTGGAGCGAGCGGTGAGCGACTTGGATGCGCGCAGACTCGACGGGCAGGCGCTGGTCTTGAGCGAGCAGGCGATCGACCGCGAGGCGGTGCTCGCGCTCCTCACCCAGTTCGGGGCGCTGAAGATCGTCGGCACCCCCGCCGGCGTGCCTCGCGGCTGTGTTGATCTACGCCACGCCGCGACCAGGGAGCACCTGGGCTATGGGTTGCAACCGTTCGTCGCCTCCGCCGGCGATCTCGCTCGCATGGCGGCGGCGTTGCACCGCGACCAGGATGTCTCCCGCTTGCCGGAGCTGAGGCGC
>JBPCMW010000095.1:0-9414 GCA_051001875.1 Solirubrobacteraceae bacterium
GCGGAGGCCGTGGCGGCGGCGCTCGAACCGGGGCTTCGCACCCGCGCCTTCATCTTCAACACGCTCGCGCACGACAAGTCGGTCGAGGATCGTCTGCGGCACTTTCCCAATTGGCTCTCGTCGCGCAACCTGTCCAACGAAGCCTCCGATGAGTCAGTCATGGCCTTGATCGAGGCTGTCCGCGGGCGCTACGACATCCCGCAGCGCTGGTACCGGCTGAAGGCCAAGCTGCTGGGGGTGGAACGGCTCGCCGACTACGACCGGGCCGCGCCCGTCCTGCCCGAGGAGGTGACGTTCTCCTATGCCCAGTCGCGCGAGCTGGTGCTCGAGACCTACGACGCCTTCTCACCGGATGCCGGCCGGGTGGTGCGGAGGTTCTTCGACGAGCACTGGGTCGATGCTCCCGTCCGCCCGCACAAGCGTGGAGGCGCCTTTTGCGCGTACACGGTGCCGAGTGTCCATCCTTACGTGCTGCTCAACTTCACCGCGCGCCGGCGCGACGTGTTGACGATGGCCCACGAGCTCGGTCACGGCCTCCACGCCGCCCTCGCCCAATCGCAGGGCGTGTTCCACCAGTCAACACCGCTGACGCTGGCCGAGACGGCGTCCGTGTTCGGCGAGGCGCTCACCTTCGGCCGAATGCTGGAGGCCGCGGACGATGATGACGCACGGCTCAGCCTGCTCGCCGACCGCATCGACGGGGCGATCGCCACGGTGTTCCGTCAGATGGCGATGAATCGCTTCGAGCACCTGATCCACACCGGACGCCGCACCGACGGCGAGCTCTCCGCCGACCGGATGTCGGAGCTGTGGGTGGAGACCCAGGCGGAGCTGTTCGGCGACTCGGTCGAGATCACCGAGGGCTACCGGACATGGTGGTCCTACGTGCCCCATTTCATCAACACGCCCGGCTACGTGTACGCCTACGCCTACGGCCAGCTGCTGGCGCTGTCGGTTTACAAGCGCTACCTGGAGGAAGGCGACTCGTTCGTCCCGCGCTACCTGGAGCTGCTCTCAGCCGGGGGTTCGCGTAATCCCGAGGAGCTCGCCGCGATGGTGGGGATCGACCTCGCCGACCCGGGCTTCTGGGACGCCGGACTGAAGCTCGTCGAGGAGCAGCTCAGCGCCGCTGAGGAGCTTGCCGCCCGCCGGTAGGCCGGCGGGTCCGCGAGCGCTCCTCCTGCTTCTCAACCACGTTTACGATCAGGCGCAGCACCTGCTCGATGCCCGTCGCCTTGGCGTCACCGTGCTCGAACGCCGCCCGCCAGTCGCTGATGTGTCCCTTGGT
This sequence comes from Solirubrobacteraceae bacterium, assembly GCA_051001875.1. GTDB lineage: Bacteria > Actinomycetota > Thermoleophilia > Solirubrobacterales > Solirubrobacteraceae > Palsa-465. The sequence goes on from JBPCMW010000095.1 coordinate 1,289, forward strand.
CGCCAGCTCGTTGAAGCGAGCTCGCTGCACCTCCAAGCGGACCTTCGCGTCTGACGCGATGTCCTTGGTCACCTTCGGACCCGGCAGCTCGACTCGGTAGAGCTGGACGTCGCCGCGTCCACGGAGATCGAGCCCCACGACCAGCTTCAAGGGCTGGAGCGCCGGCACCTCGGCGAGAAACCGCGTAACGGCGGTCTCGATCAGCGACTTGGTGTCAGACGGCGTCGTCAGGCAGCGAAGTCTAGAGACTGTTGACAGTGGTCCGCGCGAGAGCGAAGATCGCCAGTGGGCAAAACAACAAGGAGGGACCATGTCGAGAATGATGGCCGACTGCCGTCGTTTCCCAAGCGAGAGCAACTGCTCCCTGGTGATCATCGGCGACGAAGACGAGGTGGTGATCGCCGGCGCCGAGCACGCCGCTTCCGTGCACGGACACGAGGACACGCCGGAGGTGCGGGACCACCCCCGCCAGCTGCTCGAGCCGGCCGACGCGTATTCGCCCGGCCCTCGGGAACAAGAACCGCTCCCGACCTAGCCGGGACCTAATCCGGGGCGCCCTAGCGGCGCGCCCTGTTAGATCCTGTGCCGCTGCAGCAGCTTGCGGCCGATGACCATGCGCTGGATCTCGCTCGTCCCCTCGCCGATGAGAAGCAAGGGGGCGTCGCGGTACAGCCGCTCGATCTCGTACTCCTTGGAGTAGCCATAGCCGCCATGGATGCGGAACGACTCCTCGACGCAGAAGCGCCCGGCCTCCGAAGCGAACAGCTTCGCCATTCCGGCCTCGATGTCTGAGCGCTCGCCGGCGTCCTTCAGCCGCGCGGCGCGGTGGGTCAGCAGCCGGGCGGCGTCGACCTGTGTGGCCATGTCCGCGAGCTTGAACTGGATCGCCTGATGCTCAGCGATCGGCTTGCCGAAGGTCCGCCGCTCCTGCGAGTACTTGAGGGCCAGCTCCAGAGCGCGCTGGGCGATCCCGACGCCGCGCGCGGCCACGTTGACGCGACCGAGCTCGAGCGCATCCATCATCTGCGCAAAGCCCTTGTTCAACCCGGCCGCCTCGCCCCCGAGGATGTTCTCGGCCGGGCAACGGTAGCCGTCGAATACCAGCTCCGTGGACTCGACGCCCTTGTAGCCCATCTTCTTGATCTGCGGCGGCACGTTGAAGCCGGCGTAGTCACCCGTGTTCTCGCTGACTCCCGGCTCCTTCTCCGCGATGAAGCAGGTCAGCCCGCGGTGCTTGGGCTCGGCGGAGGGATCCGTCCGGACCAGCACGAACACCAGGCTCGACCGCAGCCCGTTGGTGACCCACATCTTCGTGCCGTTGATCTCGTAGTCGGTGTCATCGACCTTCTTGGCCGCCGTCTTGATCGCCGCGACATCGGAGCCGAGCTCGGGCTCGGACAGGCTGAAGGCGGCGCGCATCTCGCCGGTGGCCATCTGGGGCAGGTACTTCTGCTTCTGCTCCTCCGTGCCGAACTTCATCAACAGGTAGGAGCCGATGAAGTGGGTGTTGACGATGCCGGAGATGCTGATCCAGCCGCGGCTCAGCTCCTCGACGATCATCGCGTACGTGGTCAGGTCGAGACCCATTCCCCCGTAGTCCTCGGGGATCGTCACCCCGAACAGCCCGAGCTCCTTCATCTGCTCGACGATCGGCTCCGGGAACTCATCCTCGTGGTCGTAGTGCTCAGCGTTCGGGAGGATCTGCTCATCCGCGAACTGGTGGACCATCTCGCAGATCGCCTTCTGCTCGTCGGTCTTTTCGTTGTAGGGGGTGGTGACGGCCATGGGTCGAGAATACCTGTCAAGACTCCGTGACGTTCTGCCCTCCGGGAGGGGCGACTGAGGGGGTCGACGGTGATCTGTTCTGTAGATGAGAACAGATCACCGTAAATGGCAGCGAGTGGTCGCGCTCTCGCTGCGCCAGCACGGAAACGTCACGCGGGGACAGCTCCTCGCTGCGGGTTTCGTCCCGTCCCAAGTCACGCGCCTGGTCCGCCAGGGTTTCCTGCATCGCGTGCACACGAGCGTCTACGCCGTCGGCCGCCCACCCCAGACCGCGCTCGAGCGCGCAGCCGCTGCGGTCCTGGCCTGCGGCCCCACGGCCGCCCTATCGGGCTTTCCCGCCCTCGCGCTCTGGGGGCTGGCCGGCTGGCCTGGCAGCGTGACGGAGGTAGTGGTGGTCGAGGACCGCCGTCCGAAGGGCATCCGGGCCCACCACTGCAAAAACCTGCTGCGCCGGGACACTCACAAGATTCACGGCATCCGCGTCACCAGCCCCGGGCGCACGCTCCTGGACTGCGCGCCGCGCCTCACCGACCGGCGCCTGACCAGAGTGGTCAATGAGGCGATAAGAACCAAGCTCCTGAAGCCGGAGCATCTCGCGGACCTCCTCCTTCGCTGCCCCACCCATCCCGGCGCGCGTCGGTTGAAGCCATTCGCAAGCACCAAGCACGGGGTCAGCCGCTCCGAACTCGAGGACACCTTTCAGGGCCTGGTCAAGCGCTACCGGCTTCCCCAGCCCAAACTGAACACCCGGGTCAACGGCTACGAGGTCGACTGCTACTTCGAGGCCCATCAGCTGATCGTCGAGCTCGACGGCTGGGACTTCCACAACAGCCGCGCGTCGTTCGAGAGCGACCGCAGCCGCGACGTCGATATCTACGATGTCGCGGGGATCCCCACCATCCGCCTCACCCACGAACGGATGAAGGCCCAGCCGGGAATCGAGGCGGCACGGCTAGAGCGGATCCTGAAGCGCCGGGAACTCGAGCTCAGCCGCGCGTCTGAGCAGGCGCCGCGTTCTGCGCCTCGCCCTTGACGCCCTGCTTCCACGGCGAGTCCGGGCGCTCCTGGAGCACCCCGTCGAGCTCGATGTCCACGCGCTCGTTGAAGAAGCACACCAGACCGCCGACCCGGAGGGCGTCCGGCAGTGGGTCCGCGTAGTACCACACCAGATCCTTGCCGAGGCCGAGCTCCCCGTTCGCGAGCACGACCGAGTAGTACCCGGCATGGCCCTTGTACGGGCAGTGGGTGACCGTCTCGCTGTCTTGCAGCGACGCCTGCACCTCCTCACGCGGGAGATACCACCGTGGCGGCAGGTTCGACTCGAACAGCGCCACCGCATTTTCGGTCTCCGCCAGCAGTTCACCGTCGAGCAGGACCCGGATATGCCGGTGGGTCGAGAGCGTGTCGATCCGGTGGTACGGATCCCGCGGGTGCCCGAAGATCTCTTCGTCCTCCTCCAGCCACCGATCCATGCGGTTGAAGTAGAACGCGATCAGATCCTTGATCGGGGGCGCGCCCTCGAGCTGCTCGGGGTAGTACCAGGCGCCCGCCTCGACGACGTGATCGCCGACCCGGATCGTGTGGTAGGACGCGTCGCCCTTCTTCGGACAGTGCGTGTGGCGGTCGCTGGGCTCGAGGAAGTCCGAGCGAACGTCCTCGGGAGGGAAGTAGTAGATCGGCTGCTGGCCGGACTCCTGCAGGATCATCGCGCGGGAACTGTCGGCGATCGTCTCTCCGCCGAGGACAACGCGAATCCGCTTCGGCGTCGGCTCCAGGTAGACAGCCCAGCCCGGAGGGGGAGGCTCGAAGTTGAACGTACCCGCCGGTTTGCGGCTCAGCGGACCCGTGCCGGTCATCAGACCCATCGTCCACAGGTTAGCGAGCCGATTCAGCTGCCCGCGACGACGATCCCCAGATACACGATGGCCAGCGAGACGACGAGGATCGCCGCGTCGAGCACGTGCAGTTCGGGCCGGCGCATGTGCGCGGCGATCAGGAGCCCGACGAGCACGACCAGGCCCAGCTTGACCTGCAGCGTCGAGTCGCCCCAGCGATGCCGGTGACTGGCCAGCGCCGCGCCGGTGAGTACGAGCACCGCCACCGCCACGAGCGTCCCGATGCCGAACCGGCGCGCCGCCGCGCGCAGCGGCCCGCGATCCTGCGCGCCACGCAGCACGGGGACGACTACCGCGCCCAGCATCAGCTGCCCGCCGACGAAGAAGGCCATCGCCAGCAGGTGCAGCCACAGCACCCCGTTCCAGAAGGTCATACTGGCCGATCCTGCCAGACTCCGCGCGGCCATGAACTTCGCCCGCGACGTCGTTGAGCAGGCTCCCCCCGGACGACGGGCGCTGGTGGAGCTGACCCGCGAAGGCGGCCGCCGGGAATGGTCCTTCGGCGAGGTCGCGCAGCGGAGCGCGGCCCTGTCCGGCGCGCTGGCCGTCGCGGGCGCAGGGCGCGGAGACGTAGTGCTGACGCTGATCGGGAACCGGCCGGAGTGGGTGCTGACGATGATCGCGTGCTTTCGCGTCGGCGCCGTTGCGCTGCCCTGCAACGAGCAGCTGCGGGCCAAGGATCTGCGCCAACGGCTATACGCCGCGAAACCTAAGCTGATTGTGGCCGATGAGCGCAACGCGGCCGTGCTCGCCGCGGCCGCACCCGACTGCCCGGTGCTGATGATTCCCGACGAGTCCCTGTACCAAGCCGCCCCGGCACCCGCCGTGGAGCTTGAGCCCGAGGATCCGTGCCTGATCACCTTCACCAGCGGCACGACCGGCGAGGCCAAGGGGATCGTGCACGGTCAGCGATACCTCCCCGGTCAGCGCCTCCAGGCCGAGCACTGGTTGGACGCGCGCCCCGGCGAGCTGGTGTGGTGCACCGCCGCCAGCGGGTGGTCGAAGTCCGCCCGCAACGTGTTCATCGCGCCGTGGATCCGCGGGGCAGCGGCCCTGCTGCACGACGCGCGCTTTGATCCCTTCCAGCGGCTGGAGGTACTCGCCGATGAACAGGTGAACGTGCTCTGCATGGCGCCGACGGAATACCGGGTGATCGCCAAACGAGCCGAGCTGTCGCCCCTACCGGCGCTGCGCGGGCTCGTCGCGGCCGGCGAGGCGCTGAACCCGGACGTGCTGCGAGCGTTCAAGGACGCCATCGGTCTCGAGATCCGCGACGGCTACGGCCAGACCGAGACCGGACAGCTCACCGGGATGCCGCTGGGCGAACCGGTGCGGCCCGGGTCGATGGGGCGCCCGTTGCCGGGGGTGCAGCTGGTGGTCGACGACGGAGAGCTGGTTCTGCGCGAGCCCGCCAGCGACCCGACGTTCTTCGTCGGATACCTGAACGGAGAGACAGCGCCCGCCGGGACGCCGTGGCGGACAGGAGATCGCGTGCACCAGGACGAGGACGGCTTCCTGTTCTTCGAGGGGCGCGCCGACGATGTGATCATCTCGGCCGGCTACCGGATCGGTCCGTTCGAGGTCGAGTCCGCGCTGGTCTCCCACGCCGCCGTCGCGGAGGCGGCGGTGGTGGCGGCGCCGGACGAGGAGCGGGGAGCCGTGGTCCGGGCCGTGGTGGTGCTCCGCGACGGGCAGCACGCGAGCGCTGAGCTCGCAACCGAGCTCCAGGAGCACGTCAAGCGCGAGACCGCCCCGTACAAGTACCCCCGCATCGTCGACTTCGCCGACGAGCTCCCGAAGACGGTCAGTGGGAAGGTGCGTCGAGCGAGCCTCCGCCAGCCCTCTCGCTAGGCTGAGGGCGATGAGCGAGCAGCGTCCTCTCGTCGGAATCTGCACGGTGCTCGAGCGGGCCCGCTGGGGCGCGTGGGACCAGGAGGCAGCACTGCTGGCCTACAGCTACCTGAGAGCGATCCAGGCCGCCGGCGCTCTGGGGCTGATGATCCCCCCTGATCCGTATCTCGTCGAGCACCCTGACGATGTCCTCGAGCGCCTCGACGGTCTGGTGCTGGCCGGCGGGGCGGACATCGATCCGTCGGCCTACGGTGCGCAGCAGCACATCGAGACGAAGGGGACGGTTCCCGCTCGCGACCGGGTGGAGCTCGCGCTGGCTCGACGGGCCGTGGACATGGACCTGCCCGCGCTGGGGATCTGCCGCGGCATGCAGCTGCTCAACGTCGCCTTCGGCGGCACACTGCACCAGCACCTCCCGGATGTCGTTGGCAACCACGAGCACCGCCGGCGGCCCGGCAGCTTCGAGGGCTCCGACCACGAGGTTCGCCTGGAGCCCGGCTCGCTCGCCGCTCGGGCGGCAGGCGAGGAGGTGCACAACACCAAGTCCCATCACCACCAGGGTGTCGACGCGATCGGGGAAGGGCTGGTGGTCACCGGGATCTCAGTGCTCGACGACCTTCCTGAGGCGATCGAAGCTCCCGGCCACCGGTTCGTGTTGGGTGTCCAATGGCATCCGGAGGCGGATGAGAAGAGCCGGGTGATCGGCTCGCTCGTCGACCACGCGCGGGAGCACCGCAGCGCCCGCGCTGCCGCCGTCGCCTGACGATCACCCGTCCAGCGCAATTACCGCGTCGATCTCGACCTTCGCACCGAGCGGGAGGGCAGCCACGCCGATGGCCACCCGGGCCGGCGGACCGGACTCGAAGAACGAGCCATACACGTCGTTGACCTCGGCGAACGCACCGATATCGGTCAGGTACACGGTCATCCGAACCGCATTTCCGAGCGTCGTCCCGGCCGCGTCGCACACCGCAGCGAGGTTCTCGAGGCAGCGGCCGGCCTGCTCGCCAGCCGTGGCTCCCGCGAGCTCGCCGGTCTTCGGATCCAATCCAACTTGGCCAGAGCAGAACAGGAGGTTGCCCGCGCGGATGCCGTGGACGTAGGGACCGACGGCCTTGGGGGCGTTCGGGGCGGTGACCGGTTCACGGTTGGCTGACAATTGAGCTCCTCCTGTTCGGGCGTTGGTGCAAGGGTATTGGCCACGTCCCGCCGGGGTAGGCTGATCTCCGTGCCCAACCGTCTCGCCGGCGAGACCTCGCCGTATCTCCTTCAGCACAAGGACAATCCCGTGGATTGGAATCCATGGGACCAGCAGGCTCTGCAGCGAGCCAAACACGACGACCGCCCGCTGCTGGTGTCGATCGGATACTCGGCCTGCCACTGGTGCCATGTGATGGAGCGGGAGTCCTTCGAGGACCCGGAGATCGCGAGGTTGATGAACGAGCACTTCGTGTGCATCAAGGTCGATCGTGAGGAGCGTCCGGACATCGACGCGCTGTGCATGGAGGCCTGCCAGGCGATGACCGGCCACGGCGGCTGGCCCCTGAACGCGTTTCTCACCCCGGAGCAGGCGCCGTTCTACACCGGCACGTACTTCCCTCCGGAGCAACGCCAGGGCTTGCCGAGCTGGCGCATGGTGCTGCTCGCCGTCGCGGGCGCCTGGGAAAAGCGGCGCGAGGAGATCCGCGAGCAGGGAGCCCGCGTCGCGCAGTCGCTCGGCGCGACCGCGCGCATTAAACCCTCGGCCGAACCGATCCGCCAGGAGCTGCTCACCGAAGCGCTCGCCTCGCTGCGCGGGAGCTACGACCATCAGAACGGCGGCTGGGGCGGCGCGCCGAAGTTCCCGCAGAGCTCGACCATCGAGCTGCTGATGGCGCGCGGCGAGCACGGTCTCCCGCTCGATGCCCTCGGGGCGATGGCCCGTGGAGGCATCTACGACCAGGTCGGCGGAGGGTTCTCCCGCTACGCCGTCGACGCGACCTGGACGGTGCCCCACTTCGAGAAGATGCTCTACGACAACGCCCTGCTCGCCCGGGCGTATCTGCACGGCTGGCAGGTCTCCGGGGAGGAGCGTCTCCGGGACGTCGCCTGCGAGACGCTCGATTGGGCCCTCCGAGAGATGCGTGGCCCGGAGGGGGGCTTCTGCTCGGCTCTCGATGCCGACTCCGAGGGAGCCGAGGGGAAGTTCTATGTGTGGACCCTCGACGAGCTGCGCCGGGTTTTGGATGACGAGCTGTTCCCGGACGCGGTGGCGTTCTTCGGCGCCACCCTACGGGGCAACTTCGAGCGCGGGCTGAACGTGCTCGAAGGTCGGGGCGAGCGACCCGACCGGCTCGATGAGATCCGCCGGAGACTGCTGCAGGCGCGCTCGGACCGCGTGCGTCCGGGGCTGGACGACAAGCGCCTCACGTCATGGAACGCGTTGATGATCAGCGCACTCGCCGAGGCCGGGGCGGTGCTCGAGCGCGAGGACTACGGCCAGGCCGCCGTCGACTGTGCCGAGTTCGTGCTGGACCAGCTCCGAGACGCCGACGGCCGGCTACTGCGGACCTGGAAGGACGGCCGCGGTCGGCTCAACGCCTATCTCGAGGACCA
>JBPCMW010000096.1:0-18402 GCA_051001875.1 Solirubrobacteraceae bacterium
ATGCACACAACCCACGGCACGATCTCGCTCGAGCTATTCGACGAAGACGCGCCGAAGACGGTCGAGAACTTCCGCAAGCTCGCCGCCGACAAGTTCTACGACGGAGTTATCTTCCATCGCGTGATCCCGGATTTCATGATCCAGGGCGGTTGCCCGGAGGGAACCGGTACCGGCGGTCCCGGCTACACGTTCGAGGATGAGTTCAACCAGCACAAGGTCGTCCGCGGGGCGCTGGCGATGGCCAATGCCGGCCCCAACACCAACGGCTCTCAGTTCTTTCTCGTCACCATCGACAGCGCCCCCTGGCTCGACGGCAAGCACACGGTGTTCGGCCAGGTCACCGGCGGGATGGATGTAGTCGACGCGATCGAGGCGCTGCCCACCGGTGCGCGCGACCGCCCGATCGAGCCGCCGCAGATCGAGTCGCTCGAGCTGGATCCGGCCTGACGAGCGCCGGCCGCCCCGCGACCGCGATGTCCGACATCTCCGACACCAGGGATTCCCGGCTCTGGCACCCGTTCGCCGACATGGGCAAGGTGCGCCACCACGAGCTCGTGATCGAGCGCGGCGAGGACGTGTGGGTCTGGGACACCGAAGGCAACCGCTACCTCGATGCGACCGCGAGCCTGTGGTACGCCAACATCGGCCACGGACGCCCGGAGATCGCCGAGGCGATTGCCGGGCAGCTCTCACGCCTGGAGGCCTATTCCGCGTTCGGCGATTTCGTCAGCCCGCCGGCCCTCGAGCTTGCCGACGCTCTGGCCGAGCGGGCGCCGATGCCCTCCCGGGTGTTCCTCGGGTCGGGCGGAGGGGACGCCATCGACACCGCGGCCAAGCTGGCGCGCCGGTACTTCGCCGAGCTACAGGAGCCCGAACGGACCGTCTTGATCAGCCGCACCGCGGGCTATCACGGGACCCATGGCTTCGGTACGGCGATCGCCGGGATACCGGCCAACCGGGAGGGATTCGGGCCGCTGCTGGAGACTGAGGTGGTACAGCACGATTCGCTGGAGGCGGTCCACGAGGCAGTGGACCGCGTCGGGGCCGCGCGCATCGCCGCCGTGTTCGTCGAGCCAGTGATCGGCGCCGGTGGCGTGTATCCACCCGTCGAGGGCTACATCGAAGGCGTTGCCGATCTGTGCCGAGAGACCGGCATCCTTCTGGTGATCGACGCCGTGATCTGCGGCTTCGGCCGCCTCGGCACATGGTTCGGCATTGAGCGCTGGGACGTTCAGCCCGACATGATCACGTTCGCCAAGGGGGTGACCAGCGGATACCTGCCGCTCGGCGGCGTGATGGTCTCCGAACGGGTGGCCGAGCCGTTCTGGCGCGCTCCGGGAGGACCGGTGTTGCGCCACGGGCCGACCTACGCCGGCCACGCCACCTGCTGTGCCGCGGCTCTGGCCAACCTCGCGGTGATCGAGCGCGAGGGGCTGCTGACCCGGGGCCGGGATGACGAACAGGCGCTGCTTGACGCACTGCTGCCGCTCGGGGAGCACCACGCCGTGGCCGAGGTCCGGGGCGGCACCGGCACCCTGGCCGCGGTCGAGCTCTCGGCCGAGACCCTGGCCGAGGATCCGGGGGCGGTGGCCGCGCTCGTGTCCGCCGCGCGGAAGTCCGGCGTGCTGGTGCGACCGCTGGCCCGGGCGGTCGCCGTATCGCCCCCGCTGACCGCGCAGGCCGAACATTTCGAGCTGATCGCACAGGCCCTCGCGAACGGCCTGGCTGGTCGGCCAGGCGTCCGTTAGGGTGAGGGTGCACTAGCCTTCGGTTCCCGCCACGGCGGCACCTTCCAGACAGCGGCAGAGGAGAGACATGGCGAGCGTCGACCAGCAGACACGGGCGAAGGCCAATGGCGGCCAGGGGCCGGCGACGATCCCAGTCGAGAACCCGGCCACGGGAGAGGTGATCGCATCGATTCCGATTCTCGGCCAGGCGGAGATCGCCGACATGGCGGCTGGGGCCCGAGCCGCCCAGCCGGGCTGGGAAGCCCTTGGCTTCGAGGGCCGCGGGAAGGTCCTGCGTCGCGCGCAGAAGTGGATGCTGGACAACGCTGAGCGGGTCCTCGAGGTCGTCGTCTCCGAGAACGGCAAGACTCATGAGGACGCCCAGCTCGCCGATCTCGGCTACACCGTGAGCGCGCTCGGCTTCTGGGCCAAGGAGGGACCCAAGTATCTGGCCGACGAACGCGTTCCATCCTGGAACAACCCGGTTGCCGCGGGCAAGAAGCTGATCATTCGCTACGCCCCGCTCGGCGTCGTCGGCGTCATCGGCCCGTGGAACTACCCGATCGCGAACTCGTTCGGGGACTGCATCCCCGCGCTCGCCGCGGGCAACAGCGTGATCCTCAAGCCAAGCGAGATCACCCCGCTGAGCTCGCTGCTGATGGAGGAGATGATGCGCGAGTGCGGCCTCCCCGAGGGCGTCTTCCAGGTGGCGACGGGCGACGGGTCCACCGGCGCCACCCTGATCGCCAACGTCGACTGCGTGATGTTCACCGGCTCGAGCCGGACCGGTAAGGCCGTCATGAAGGCTGCGGCGGACGCGCTGATCCCCTGCTATCTCGAGCTCGGCGGCAAGGATCCAATGATCGTCTGCGCGGACGCCGACATCGAACGAGCGGCCAACGCCGCCGCGTTCTACTCGATGAACAACGGCGGCCAGGTGTGCATCTCCGTCGAGCGCGTGTACGTGGAGGAACCGGTGTACGACGACTTCGTCCGGCGCGTCGCCGATAACGTCCGCGCGCTGCGTCAGGGAGCTCCGACGGGCATCGGCACGGTCGACGTGGGAGCCGTCACCTTCCCCCCGCAGATCGAGATCGTCGATGACCACGTGCGAGATGCCATCTCCAAGGGGGCAAAGGTTTTGGTCGGCGGCCACCCCCGGGCCGGCGCCGGGCGCTTCTACGAGCCGACGGTCCTGGTCGACGTCGATCACTCGATGAAGTGCATGCAGGAGGAGACCTTCGGTCCGACGATTCCGATCATGAAGATCCCGGACGTCGAGGAGGGCGTGCGCTTGGCCAATGACTCGCCCTACGGGTTGCAGGCCAGCGTCTGGACGAGCGACGTCAAGCGTGGCGAGGCGCTCGCCCGCCGGATCGAGGCCGGTGTGGTCGGCGTCAACGACGCGCAGGTGAACTACACCGCCCTGAACCTCCCCATGGGGGGCTGGAAGGCGTCAGGCCTCGGCACTCGTCACGGCGCCAACGGCATCCGCAAGTACACCAAGGTGCAGTCGCTCCTGGTCACCAGCCGGGCGCTGAAACGGGAGCCGTTCATGTTCCCCTACCGCGCGCGGCGCACGATGCTGCTCCGCCGCATGTTCAAGCTGCTCTACGGCCGCGGCTCGCGCGACTAGCGTCGGCGTGGCGCTGGCTGATCAGCTAGCGCACGGGCTTCCAGGGCGCGAACGCGTTCTCGGAGCCTTCGAGGGCCGGTGCGAGCTCAGGGAAGTGGCGCTTGACGACGTCACCGAACAGATGATCCTCCACCCAGCTCATCCCTTCCGGCGTGTACACCTCCGGCGTGTAGTCGTTGGTGAAGAAGCGGTCTGACTTCAGCCGGCGCGAGGCCATCAGGATGAAGATCCGGAACGCCGTGTCGCTGAAGCCGAAGCCCGGCGGCAACTTCTCGCCCAGCATTCCGACCTGTGCGTCGACCTTGTCGATGTCGCCGCTGTAGACCTCGCGGATCTGGTCGTTCCACTGCGGGTTGGGAGTGAGGTCCTCGAACTTCTCCACCCTGCGCTTACGCAGTTTCTGGCGGAAATCGTTGTAGCGCGGGACACCCCGCTCGCGGTCGCGGAGGATGTCGATCGTTGCGATGTCGACGTGATCGCCGTTGACGCGGGTCAGGTCGCGCAGCGCGGTCGGGTGGTTGTGCAGGGTGATCGCCCCCGGGTGCGCCAGCCCGAGGGAATAGATCCAGTCGGCCATCCCGTGCTCGTCGATCATCTGCCGGGTCCCGTGGCCTTGGATCGGCGTGAAGTCAGTCTCGGCGATCACCTCGTCGGTTTCATGTGAGCGAATCTGGTAGTCGTCCGGGATCAGCGGGTGCATGCGGTAAACCGACACGAATTCGCTCGTGATCGAGTACGGCGCGGTGTGGTGGTCGAGCGGTGAGCCGACGATCCCGCTGATCAGCTCGCCGCTGCCGATGTGACCAAACGTGCGCTTGACCCACTTGGGGAGCACGCCATACCAGTTTGCGTTCATCGCGACGTGGAGGGCGGGGTTGTCGAGGATCCCCGGCGTCCACTCGACGGTGTGGATCTTGGCGATCAGGGCGGCGTTGACCAGCCGGGCTTTGTGGAACAGCTGCTCGTCGTCCCAGCTTGGGTGGTGAGCCTTCAGCATGTCGCAGATCGCGTTGTGCTCCCGGGCGAACAGCGTGTGCATGATCGACAGACCGACCCAGTAGTTGTCGCTGAAGCCGGTCAGGTCGACACCGTGCAGCGCGGCCTTGGTCTCCTCCGGCAGCCGCCCGTCCTGAAGCTTCAGCTTTCCGTCCTCGCCGGACCGCAGCTCGCGGTTGCGCTCCTCGGTCGAGCCGTAGAGCTGCGAGCCGTCCCACCACGGCGTCACCTTGTTGACATAGGTCGGGGGGAGCTCGCCGCCGGCGTTGGTCGAATCCGGGCTGGTTCGCCGCACCTCCATGATCCCGCCGTCCCAGCTGTCGTCGTCACTCAGCGGAACCTGGATGAACTCGGTCTCGGAGTTGTCGCCGTGGCTGAACCAGTCGTGGTTCTGGAACTGCAGCCAGCAGGCCGCCAGCACGTTGAGCGTCGTCGCCGGCTTGAACGAGTCGCGGTTGAGCAGCTGGGTCGAGACCTCGCGGGGGCTGGGGTCGAGCATCGACTGCTCTTCCGGTTGGGTGGCCTCGACCGGCATGTTGCGCCCGAACCGGGCACCGGTCTTGCCCATGCTCGGGTTCTGCGGATCTGTCTGCGAGCCGTCATACGCGCGGTGCTGGGGTGGCTCGGAGACGACGGCCGCGCCCCCGCCGTTCTCGACCTGCTCCGTGTCGTAGAGGTTGAACCGCCGCAGGTCCTCGCGGAAGTGGGCCAACTGCAACAGCTGCGCGGGGAGCGGCAGCTCCCACCAGTCGGCCACGCGGTCGACGACATCCAGCCCACCGCGCACCACGCGTCGTGCGGCCCCCTTGGTGAGGTCTCCGGGCGTGTACGGCATTTCGCTTCTCCTCCCGCCGTTGCAGAAAACGGCGTCAGTCTATCCCGAGTCAGCGCGACCGGGGTCGCCTTACTTCGCTCAGGAGCTAGCGGCCTACGCAGGCCGGGATCTGCAGGGCCTGCCAGCCCCCGTTTTCCTGGGTCTCGACCGGCGTGAGCTCCCGCTGGAGGGTCTTCAGCGCTATCACCGGGTCCTCGCCGTTTCTCAGTTCACCCAGCGCGTCCTTCAGATAGGTGAGCTTCTGCTCGAACGCCTTGACCGACGCGGTGTACACGTCGGCCACATCGCTGGGCGGATGTAGGGCGCGTAGTCCTGCCAGCTCAGGGGACAGGGCGGCGATACCTCGTCGCAGGAACACCTCGGTGCCCGCCGGCGAGGTGGGAGTGGGGATTCGGTTGGCCAGCCGGCTCACCGACCGGCACACCCGGGTCGCGTCGTCGTGCAGGTCGCTGCTTGACAGGGGCGAGCTGCCGCAGCCTCCAAGAATGAGAGCCGCGACCACGGCCGCCGTCCGGCGCCGCCTCACCGCAGCTGAACCTCCAGCAGCCGTTCCAGTTCGTCGATCGTCCGAGCCGGGTCGACATGGTGAACCGTGGCCATGCCGAGCTCCGCGGCCGGCGTCAGGTTGAACGAAAGGTCATCGACGAACACGCAGGCCGAGGGCGGCAGGGCGACCCGCTGCGCGCCGAGCTCATAGATCCCGCGAGCGGGCTTGCGGATTCCGACGTCGCCGGAGATGACGATGCCGTCGAACAGCTCGTGCAGCCGGGCGCGGTCGTAGCGCCGCGTTCCCCATGAGTTAGAGACCAGGCCGGTCCGGATGCCTGAGCCGCGGGCGCGGCGCACGGCCTCCACCATCGTCGGCTCGGGACCCGAGCCGACGAACAGCCGGTCAATCAGCCCGACTCCCGGAACGCCGAGGTTCTGGCCGAGCTGCTCCTCGAACCGCTCCTCCGGCAGCTTTCCGGTCTCCAGCCCGATCAGCAGCTCCCGGCAGGCCGGATCCTTGCGGAAGCGCCTCCCGACCTCCTCCGGCTCCAGGCCCTCGAGCTCACAGAACGACCGGAAGGAGTCGAACAGGTTGCTGGTCAGCACCCCGCCATAGTCGACTAGCAGACCGCGGTAGCCGCCGTTCTCAGAAGCCATGGCGTGTGACTTCCAGGGCCCGTTCGGCGAGCTCGACCACACCCTCGCCGAATGTCTTCAGGTAGGGGTCGTCGGTCGAGCCTGAAACCGCGCGCTTGTAGTTGCCCTCCATGAACACGATCGCCTTCCACAGCGCGAGCGTCACGTACCAGCTGAGCGCCTGCATCGAGCGCCCCGAACGCTCCTCGTAACGAGCAATCAGCTCCTGCCGAGTGGGGAAGCCGGGCAGCGTGGTCACGTTTTGGAGGTTGAACCGCCCGATGCGGTCGCCGGCCTGCGTCCAGTGGATCATCATGTAGCCCACGTCGGCCAGCGGATCGCCGATGGTCGCCATCTCCCAGTCGAGGATCGCGACCAGACGGGCAGGGTCTTCAGCGGCGAACATCGTGTTGCCGAGCCGGTAGTCGCCGTGGACGATCGTCGCCGTCGGTGATTCGGGCAGATTCTCGGTCAGCCAGCCGCCGACCTGTTCCACCTGGGCGAGTTCACGCGTGCGGTTGTGCTCCCAGAGGCCGGTGAATCGGCGCAGCTGGCGCTCGAGGTAGCCGGTGGGCTTGCCGAAGCCCTCGAGCCCGGCCGAACGCCAATCGACGCTGTGAAGCTCGACCAGGGAATCGATCAGCTCGTCGGCCACCCGCGCCCGCTCTGCGGTGGTGTCGAGCCGCGCGGGCAACGAGGTGGTGATGACCTCCCCCGCGACCCGTTCCATCACGTAGAACGGCGCACCCACCACCGTCTCGTCATCGGACACGGCGAGGACCTTCGGAGTGCGTACCGGAGTGGGTTCCAGAGCCCGCAGCAGCCGCGCCTCCCGCAGCACGTCGTGGGCGCTGGGGGGCAGCGGCCCGCGCGGCGGCCTTCGCAGGACCACGCCGGTCGACAGGCTGAAGGTCACGTTCGAGTGGCCGTCGCCGATTGGGCTCGCGGCGAGGTCGTGAGGCGCATCGAGTCCGTTGGCCTGCAGGAACGCGATCAGCGGATCGAGGACGAGCAGCGGCTCGCGCTCGTTCGCCTCGCCTTCGGCGTGGGTCCGGACGACGTCGTCATGGGCGAGCGCGACGGTCATGATCGGCAGCCAGCGTACCGGCGCGGCCCGCCCGGCGGCGGCTTCGAGCGGTCACCGGGCGGACTTGTGCCGCGCGGGCCGGCTTACGCCGCCACGGGCAGGTGGCCGCCGACAACGCGGTCAAAACGCCAGCCTCGCAGCTGATCGGCATCACCGGCCATCCCGACTACCACCGCTCCCGTACGCCGCTCGATCGCGTGCAGCAGCTCGGCCAGCCGATCGCGCGTCGCGCGCGCGGTCAACGACTCTTCGGTCGCCCAACCGCGATCCGCGCTCTCCACGAGCACGGTCACGCGTTGCGGCCGGCGCCGGGAGATCTCGGTGAGCAGCCGTTCGTCGGCGTCTGCGGGTCCAACGATTGCCAGTAAGTCAGTCATGGATGGGAGTCTTCTCGGCCGTCGTAAAGGACTCCTGAACCGCTGCGAATGGTTTGGTAGTGGGTCGCGCCGGTGGGGCCCACGAGGCCCGCACTACGCTGGTGGTGCCAGATGCCAGAGTTACCGGAAGTCGAGATCACCGCGCGCCGGGTCGGTGCGGCAATCGCGGGCGCCCGGGTCGAGTCGGCGTTGTCCCCGGGGATCAACGCATTGAAGACGTTCGATCCGCCGATGGCCACGCTCGACGGCAAGGAAATCAGGGGCATCAGGCGACGCGGAAAGCTGTTTCTGGTCGACGTCGAAGACGAGCTGACGCTGTTGATCCACCTGATGTCGGCCGGCCGCCTGCAGGTGTTCGACGTCCGGGCTTCGCTGCGCGACCGTGAGTCGCGCGTGCTCGTTCGTCTGCAGGACGGGCGAGAGCTGAGGCTGCGTGAGTTCGGCACCAGGCAGCGCGCATGGGTCAAGTTGCTGCGGGCGTCCGATCTGCAGACCGAGGAGACGCTGACGGCGCTGGGCCCCGAGGCGTGGCCGGATCCGCCTGATTTCGCGGAGCTGTTGCACGTGCCACGTCCGCTCTACGCCCTGATGCGCGACCAGCACGTGATCGCCGGGATCGGTCGTTCGTGGGTTGACGAGATCCTCCACGCCGCCCGAATCTCACCGTTCAAGCGCGGGACCGACCTCGCGCCTGACGAGGCCGCTCGCCTTCGCGACTCGACCGTCAACGTCCTCGGCGACGTCATCGACCACTACGAGGGGGCGATCACGCTGCCGATCCCGGACAAGCTGCCGATGCCGCTGCGCGTGCACCGCCGCAACGGGGAGCCCTGCCCACGGTGCGGGGACCGGCTGGAGGCCGTGTTCTACGAGGACTACGTGATGTGCTACTGCCCCACGTGTCAGACGGACGGGAAGCTCCTCAAGGACCGCCGGCTTTCCCGCCTGCTGAAATAACCCCATGAACGCGAGGAGATAAGGTGACCCCAGTGGACGAAGGACTTCCGATCGCCTACCAGGTGCTTGACGAACATGTCCCCGTGTACGCCGCCGATGGCGTTCAGGTGGGGACCGTTGACCACGTGGTCGCCGCGCCGTCGCTCGACATCTTCCACGGAATCGTGATTCGGGACGGTGGGACCCAACGCTTCGTGGCCGCTGACCAGGTCGCGTCGCTCCACGAGCGCGGGGTGGACCTGCGGATCGATGTAGCGGCAGCTGCAGCGCTACCTGAGCCCCACGGCGGAGCGCCCGCGTGGCGAGACCATGATCCCGGGGTCAAGGCAAGCCGTTGGTCGCACCTGGCCGACCTGCTCAGCGGGCGAGATCCTCATCAGCGGGACTGGACCGAGGACAAGTAGCAAACCCACTCCTGCGTTGTGGCTACGAGGCGCTACCCCCAAGGCGGACGCCCCCGCCGGCCGTGGTAGCTACTGCAGGCCCTCGCGCGCTTCGCGCACGAGCGTGACGGCCTCGGGGAAGATGACCGCCATCACCGAACGGAGCTGCTCAGCCTGCTGTTCGGTCGTCCCCTGAATGTTGGCGCGGTTCATGGCGGCGACCGTGAGGTCGACCGCGAGCTTGATCGCGTTGTCGGCCCACGCCAGCTTCTGAGCTCCCTGCATCTGCTCGGCGAACTCGCCCAGCCGACGCTGCAGATCGTCCGGATCGCCGAACAGCCCGCCGAATCCACTTCCTTCCATAGGACTATGGTACCGAGCCGTCCGTGCGGGCTCTGCGCACGGCCAGAACGGCAATCGTGCCGCCTCGTCCAGCGGCTCCGGCCATCAGTTCGGCCAGGGCCGCGATCGGCATCAGCGGAGCTCCCAGCGCCGTGACCAACAGGTCGGGCGAGCGGATCGGCGCGTTTCGCTTGAGCAGGTTGTAGAGGTAGGACGGACTCGCGGTCACCCGGTTCATCAGCGATTGCCACATACCGAACGGGTTGTGCTCAGCCAGGACGTGGTGCGTGCCGACCACGTCGAAGCCGCTGCGGCGCAGCAGGGCAGCAAGGCCGGCCGGGGTGAAATGCACTCTGTGGCGGGGGACATCGAGGTGGTACCACCGCTCGCCGCCGAGCCATGCCTGGACGCTCGCCAGGTTGGGAACGCCCACCAGGAGGGCGCCGCCGGGGCGAACCCAGCTCGCGAGCCGGGCCAGCGCCTCCCCCGGCTGATCGAGGTGCTCGAGAACGTGCCACAGCGTGAGCGCGTCGACCGACGAAGGCGCGATCGGTGCATCGTCGATGCTCGCGTGCAGCAGGGGGACGCCGATCGTCGAGGCGGCGGCCACGCCCCGGGCCGAGGGCTCGATTCCCTGTGCCTCATAACCCGCCGCGCAGGCGGCGGCGACGAAGCGGCCGCGGCCCGCGCCGACATCGAGCAGCCGCGCCGGCGCGGGAACGAGCGGCCTCAGCATCGCCAGACGGCGGCGATCAAAGGCCTCGAGCAGGGGACGGACCAGGGGGTAGAGGCGGGGTTGACCAGGGCGATAGGCACCGAGTTCATGCAGGCGCTCCGGCCGGACTCCGACGGTTAGCGCGGAGCCGCAAGCCGTGCACCGGCGCAGGGTGAACCGGGCCACACCGAGGGCCGGTTCGCCCGCGGGAACCGATCGCCACGTGACCAGCGCGCCACCGCACGCCGGGCACCGCACGCCCTCAAGGTCTCCGTCGGCGGGCACGGCGGCGAGTCTAGGCGCCGCCTCCGTCGCGCACCGTTGGGCACACTAGAATCGCCCCCGTCGATGGCGCGCGCGAACTCCAATCCGGTACTGCGGGGCCGGATTGAGCTGGGGATCAGGATCATGTCGCCGCTGCTCGACCTGCTGCTCGCGGTCGGCGATCGCGTTTCCCGCATCCTTGAGCGGGACGATCCGGAATACGTGGCGGCGCGGATGCCTTCCGAGGGCGAGTCGGCCCCGCGGGGACTGCGGCCGCGCGAGCCGCGCCCACCGGCATCCCGCGGTTAGCATGTCAGCCTCATGACGGTCGACGAGCAGCTGCTCTACGAATCACGCGTGCGCATGCGGCAGGCCGTAATCGCCGCGCTGGCGGGCATTCTGCTGGTGGGCGCGGCCGCACTCCAGCTCTCGGGGCCGCATACCAAGGTCGACGAGTTGACGCTCGACCTGATCACGGCCCACAAGCGTTTTCCGATTGACGTGTTCGGCGCTGCGATCAACGGCGTCGGTCTCTGCGCGCTCGCCGCCACACTGGTTTTCCTGGTTGAAATCACCCGGGCGCGCAACTCCGAGGTGCGCCCATTCATGCGGTGGCTGGCAATCGTCGGGGGCGTGCTCGCCGCGCTCAGCGGCATCGTCTACGCGATCGTCATCGCCGGCAAGGCGGACACCTTCGTCAGTCACGGGTCGCAGACCTACGAGCAGGCCAACCACCTCACCAGCTCAGGCGGGCTGCTCGTGCTGCCGTTCATCGGTCAGGCCGCCGCGCTGCTGCTGGCCGTTGGCTTTGTCCTGATTGCGCTGCAGGCGATGCGAGTCGGGCTGCTCACGCGTTTCATGGGCTATCTCGGGATCTTCACCGGCGTGCTGGTGTTGTTTCCGATCGGATCCCCGGTGCCCGTCGTACAGGGTTTTTGGCTTCTCGCGCTGGCCTATCTGTTCTCTGGCCGCTGGCCGAACGGGGTCCCGCCGGCCTGGCGGAGCGGCCAGGCCGAGAAATGGCCTTCCTCGGCGGAGCTGCGCGAGCAGCGGACACGGGCCGCCGGCGGCGGTGGACGTTCCAAGCCGTCTCCCAAGCCGTCCCACGAGGTTGTGGGCGCCCCCGCGGCTGGGCGGACCCGCGCGTCCACGGGCAAGCGCAAGCGCAAGCGCCGGCGCTGAGCAAGCGCTCGGCCCGGGTTTCCGGACCCGGCCGTCGCCTTCAGGCGCCGTTCGTCGTCACGTAGCAGCCGCTCGCCGTGCGCAGGGCACCGCCCGGCGAGTTGTGAGTTGCAGCCTCCCCGCCCGGGGTACAGAGTGGCGGGAGAAGTCCAACTCGCAGAGGAGGCACAGATGGAAGCCGCTCGACCTGGCGCACGTGAAGCCGACGTGGCGCCGGCAACAGACCCGACCGGCGGCAGGAGCGCCGGATGGACCCCGGCGGACCCGGGACCGCTCGGTCTCGCCGCCTTCGCAGGCACGACGTTCGTACTGAGCATGGTCAATTCCGGCCTGGTCGGCGACAAGACGCTGGTCGGTGGCGGCCTGTTGCCCTTGGTGGCGGGGCTGGCGCTGGCCTACGGCGGCGTGGCTCAGCTGCTGGCGGGACTGTGGGAGTTCCGCACCGGGAACACGTTCGGAGCCGTTGCGTTCTGTTCGTTCGGAGCGTTCTGGATCTCGTTCTACTTCATCGTCCACGCCGCGGAATCGGTGGCCAAGACCGAGCTGTTCAGCGGGCTCGGCCTGTACCTGTGGATGTGGGGGATCTTCACGGCCTACATGTTCGTCGCCTCGCTGAGGACGACCGGCGCGGTTGCGTTGGTGTTCCTCCTGCTGACGATCACGTTCATCATCCTGGGGATCGGCAACTCGAGCTTGGCCGGCGGTACCGCCGTCACCAACGGGACGATCAAGCTCGGCGGCTATTTCGGGCTCGCCACGGCGATCGCCGCCTGGTACGCGTCGTTCGCCGCGGTGGTCAACTCGACCTTCGGTCGCACCGTGGCTCCGGTCTTCTCGCTCAAGCGTGAGGTTGCAGCTAGCAGGAGGTAGTGTCGGGTAGTAACTAGGCAACAGATGGCCACACGGCCGCGGACGGCTCGGGCGCCCCGAAATGGACGCCCGGGTCGCCTCGGTCGTGAGACGCGAGAGCGAGAGGAGACCTTTCAATGGCAGACAGCGTTGAGACTCCAGCCGGCGATGAGACGCTCGAGAGCAAGCTCGAGGAGATGCTCGAGATCGAGAAGTTCGATCCGCCAGAGGAGTTCAAGAAGAACGCGCTGCTGAACAACGAGTCGGTCTACGACGAAGCCGAGAGCGACTGGCAGGGATGGTGGGTCAAGCAGGCCAAGGAACTGCATTGGTTCAAGGAGCCGAGCGAGGTTCTCGACGACTCCAATCCGCCCTTCTACAAGTGGTTCAGCGATGGCAAGATCAACGCCTCCTACAACTGCCTCGACCGGCATGTGGAGGAGGGCCGCGGCGACCGCGTCGCGTTCCACTGGCGCGGCGAGGAGGGCGAGGAGCGCGACCTCACCTACTCCGACCTGCTCCGTGATGTCCAGAAGTTCGCCAACGCTCTGAAGGACCTCGGAGTGCAGAAGGGCGACATCGTCGGGATCTACCTGCCCATGATCCCGGAGGTCGTGGTGGCGATGCTCGCCTGCGCGCGGATCGGGGCGCCTCACAACGTCGTGTTCGGCGGGTTCTCGGCCGACTCGGTCAAGGAGCGCATGGAGTTCTCCGAGGCGAAGGCACTAATCACCGCCGACGGTGCCCGCCGCAAGGGTAAGACAGCCCCGATCAAGCAGCAGGTCGATGCGGTGATGGGCGACCTCGACACGCTCGAGCACATCATCGTCGTCAAGCACACTGATGCCGACTGCGAGATGCAGGACGGCCGCGACGTGTGGTTCCACGAGGTGATGGAGAAGGCCGACGACGAATGCCCGGCGGAGGAGCTCGACGCCGAACATCCGCTCTACGTCCTCTACACCAGCGGTTCGACGGCCAAGCCCAAGGGGGTGCTTCACACCACCGGTGGCTACCTGACCGGTGTGGCCGCCACGCATCGATACGTGTTCGACCTCAAGCCCGAGGAGGATGTGTACTGGTGCGGCGCCGACGTCGGCTGGGTGACCGGCCATTCCTACATCGTCTACGGGCCGATGTGCAACGGGGCCACCTCGGTGATGTGGGAGGGGGCGCCGGACTACCCGCACAAGGGCATCTGGTGGGAGATCGCCGAGCGCTACGGCGTGACCATCTTCTACACCGCGCCGACGGCCATCCGCGCCTGCATGAAGTGGGGGGTGGAGCACGTCGAGAAGCACGACCTTTCGACGCTGCGCCTACTCGGCACGGTCGGCGAGCCGATCAACCCCAAGGCGTGGCTGTGGTACCACAAGGTGATCGGTGGCGAGCGCTGTCCGATCGTCGACACGTGGTGGCAGACCGAAACCGGCGCGATCATGATCACGCCGCTGCCGGGCATCGTGGCGACCAAACCGGGATCGGCCACCCGCCCGTTCCCGGGGATCGCCGCCGAGGTCGTGGACGAGCGCGACGGGGAGCCGATCGGCGACGGGCAGGGCCTGCTCGTGCTCACACGTCCGTGGCCGGCGATGCTCCGCACGCTGTACCAGGAGGACGACCGTTTCGTCGAGACGTATTTCTCCAAGTTCGGCAAGGAGACGTATCTGGTAGGGGACGCCGCGCGCAGGGACAAGGATGGCTACTTCTGGATCATCGGGCGGATCGACGACGTCGTCAACGTCTCAGGTCACCGGCTCTCCACCGCGGAGGTCGAATCCTCGATCGTGTCTCACCAGGAGGTCGCCGAGGCGGCGGTCATCGGGCAGGCCGACGAGGACAGCGGCCAGGCGATCTGCGCGTTCGTCACGCTCGGCGGAAACACCGAGGGTTCGGATGCGCTGATTGAGGAGATCCGCACTCACGTGGGGGAGAAGATCGGGAAGTTCGCCCGGCCCAAGCGGATCATCTGGGCCGACGACCTGCCCAAGACGCGCTCGGGCAAGATCATGCGGCGGCTGCTGCGTGACATCGCGGAAGGCCGGGCCCTCGGGGATGTCACGACGCTGCGCGATCCGGACGTGATGTCGCAGCTCGAGGGCAAGATCAAGGAGGAACAGGCGCACGCTGAGGAGTAGGCGCGGCCCCAGCGCGGATTCCGCGCGGAATCCGGCACCGGTCCGGTACCGGGGCGTCGCCGGGAGTCACGCCCCCAGGCGGCGCCTCAGCTCAGCTACGTGACGGCGGGCGACTGGGATCGCCTGGCCGCCCGCGAACGCCAGCTCGGCGGTGCCACCCAGCTGAGGACGGACTTCAACGGCCCGGCGCAGGTTCGCAACGTACTGGCGGTGCACGCGCACGAACCCGAACGGCTCCCAGCGCCCCCCGATGTCGGCCAGCGTCGCCCGCAGCAGATACCGGCCGTCCTCGGTCACCACGCGGACGAAATCACCGTGAGACTGCAGATACAGCACCGCCCCGCGCGCGATCAGCCGCGTGGCTGACCCGCGCAGATTAGCCACCGCGACCATCTCATCGGACGCGTCCGAGCGCTCGACGGGGCGTGGAGCGGCACTCGCTGCGTCATGCTCGGTCCCCCGGGCGACCGCATTGGCGACTCGGTCCAGGGCCTCCTCGAGCCGGCGCCGCGCGACCGGCTTGAGCAGATAGTCGAGCGCGCGCAGCTCGAACGCCTCGACCGCGGCGCTGTCATAGGCACTCACGAAGACCAGGGCGGGGACGTCGGCGAATCTGCGCAGCACCCGGCCCAGTTGCACGCCGTCCAGGTCGGGCATCTTGACGTCGAGGAAGATCGCGTCGTAGTCATGCGCCGAGGCCTTGGCCAGTGCGTCGTGTCCATCGCTGGCACACTCGACCTCCTCGACGAGCGGCGACGCACGCAGCAGCCGGGCCAGGTCCTCGAGCTGACTGCGTTCGTCGTCGACCGCCAGAATCGTCAGGCCGTCCGGGCTCATGCGGCCGCAATCCCGGCGCGCGTGCCCCCACGCAGGTGCGGAACCGTCATCACCGCGGTGGTGCCTTCACCAATCCGCGACTCGATCCGCAGCGCGTAGCGTTCCCCAAATGTCGCCCGGAGGCGCGCGTCGACGTTCGACACGCCGATTCCGCCGCCCGCCCCGGCCAGCACGGCCGGTACACGTTCTGGGTCGATGCCGCTGCCGTCGTCACTGACCCGCAGCTCCACGTCACCGCCGCGATTCTGAGCGGAGATCCTCACCCGCCCCCGTCCGGCGCGCTGTTCGACGCCATGGCGGACGGCGTTTTCGACCAGCGGCTGCACGGACATGGCCGGCACAACCGCATCGGTGGTCTCCCGGGGAATCTCGATGCTCACGTGCAGGCTCCCGCGAAACCGGGCCTGCTCGAGCCGCAGGTAGCGCTCGACGTGCGCGATCTCCTCGCCAAGGGTGACGTACGGGCGCCCGTCCCTGAACAGGTAGCGCGTGAACTCGGCGAAATCGATCAGCAGCTCCCGCGCCTCATCCGGGCGGGTGTGAATGTCCCCCGCGACCGCGGCCAGCGCGTTATAGACGAAGTGCGGCGAGATCTGCGCCCGCAGAGCTCGCAGCTCCGCCTGGGCCAGGCGTTCCTCCTGATCGCTCAGCACCGACAGGGCCACCTGGGCCGACACCAGGCTGGCGGCCTCCTGAACGATCCGCAGCTCATGGTGGCCCGGCCTTCCAACCGAGTGGTAGAACGCGATCAGCGTTCCGGCCCGTCGCCCCTGGACGATCAGCGGCGCCAGCACCGCCGAGCGCAGGGGGCAGCTCGGGTCCGAAGAGGTCAGGGCCGGGACGATGTGCAGCCGGTCGTCCGGCGTGCGGGCCAGCAGGCGGGAGAGCATGTCCCCCGGGCGCACCTGCTCGCGTCCCTCCCCGTCGATCGCCAGCACGGTGCGGGCGTCGGCCAGCGCGATCGCCGCCGCCCCGGTCAAGGCGCGCAGATGGGGGACGGCCTGCTCGGCGGTGTGGGAGGACAGGCCCCTGCGCAGATGGGGCAGCGTCGAGGTGGCAGCGTGGAGCGCGGATTGCATGCCGACCGCCTCCGGTGTCCGGACCGCCCCCGGAGCGCGTATCAGCCGCCATGCCGCGGCAAGCGCTGCGGCGATACCAAAACCCAGCAGGACGCCCAAGGCAAGGCTCATGTCTCCTCCGCCAACAGGTTACTACCGCACCGCGGTCTACCCCTGCAGGCGAACTCGCAACCTCCGGCTTGTGCCTGGGCGCGACGAAGGAGATGATGTGCAGATGAGCTCTACGACGAAGTTCTCCTCCTACGCGGACGCGTGCGATCAACATCGCTGGGTGGTTCCCGACCGTTACAACATCGCGACCGACGTGTGCGACCGTCATCCGGCAGACAAGCTCGCGATGATTCACGAAAACCCTGCGGGCCAGGTGCGGCAGGTCCGGTGGGGCGAGCTGCAGGCGAACTCGGGTCGCTTTGCCAACGTGCTCAAGGCGCACGGGGTGGAGCGCGGCGACCGGGTGGCGATGCTCCTGCCTCCGACGCCAGAGACCGCCGCCGCCTTCTTCGGGACGTGGAAGCTCGGAGCGATCCTGCTATCGATGTCGGTGCTGTACGGAGAAGAGGGGATCCGGCACCGCCTGACTGATTCGCAGCCGAAGGTGGTGGTCACAGACGCGGCAAACCTCAAGCGGATCGAGCCCGCGCTGGCCGAGCACATCCTGGTTCTCGACGACCAGCTGCTCGCCGGCGTGGACCCGCACTGCGAGGCTGCCGATACCAGCGCCGACGATCCGGCACAGCTCTACTACTCCTCCGGCACCACCGGATTGGCCAAGGGAATCCTCCACGCCCACCGTTACATCCTGGCCCACGAGGAGTTCATCTACTGCCACGACGTCCAGGACGGTGAGCTGTTCCATGGCATGGGGGAATGGGCCTGGGCTGCAGGCATCTGCCCGCTGATCGGGCCATGGCGGTTCGGTGCAGTCCAGGCAGTCCTTCAGCGCGAAGGCGGCTTTGACCCCGCCAAGCAGCTCGATTTCCTCTCCCGGCACGAGGTCAGCAACGTGTTCGCCACGCCGACCGCGATCCGCTCGATGATGTCGATCGCCGACGCCGGCAGCCGGTATCCCCAGAAGTTCCGCATCGTCTGCTCGGCTGGCGAGCCGCTGAATCCCGAGGCGATCCGCTGGTTCCGGGAGCAGTACGGCGTCACCGTGCTGGACTATTACGGGCTCACGGAGTCATATCCGCTGTGCGCCAATTACCCCTTCATGGAGGTTCGCGAGGGGTCGATGGGAAGGCCGGCGCCGGGGTGGGAGGTGGCCATCCTCGACGAGGACGAGCGGCCCGTCGCCCAGGGCGAGCGCGGCGAGATCTGCTTGCGTGCCCGATCTAACCCGCACTACCCCCTGGGCTATTGGAATCGGCCGCAGGAGGACTCCGACGAGGTATTCGGCGGTGACTGGTTCCACACCAAGGACGCCGCGTCGACCGACGAGGACGGGTACTTCTGGTACGAAGGGCGCGCCGACGACGTGATCATCTCGGCCGGCTACCGGATCGGCCCGTTCGAGGTGGAGTCAGCCTGCCTGGAACATCCGGCGGTGGCCGAGGCGGCCGCCGTGGCCGCAGCCGACGAGCGGCGCGGGAACGTCGTCAAGGCGTTCGTCGTGCTGGCGGCCGGACACCAGCCGTCCGATGCGCTGGCCGAGGAGATCAAGAGCTTCGTCCGTGACCGCCATTCCGCCTACGCGTATCCGCGAATGATCGAGTTCGTTCCCGACCTCCCCAAGACCCTGACTGGAAAGATCCGCCGGATCGAGCTGCGCGAACGCGAGCGGGGGGAGTCGGCGGGCTGACCTGGAGGCCATGCGGCGGGGACGCGGAAGGGCGGGGGAGAAAGAGGGGACCAGTGGGGGGGGCCCAACAGAGGA
>JBPCMW010000097.1:0-3854 GCA_051001875.1 Solirubrobacteraceae bacterium
CACCTGTCGATGCGGCGCGGTGGTCGATCTCGCCAGCACTTCCAGCGTCGCGCGCTGGGGCCCAGGCAACTCCAGCGAGGCCGCAGCGTGGTTCACCCCACCAGCCTACCACAACCAGATAGTCAAATAGGAGACGCTACACTAGGGCTCGTGACCCGGCTCGATCGACTTCGCGCGATGAAACGTGAGCGCGGATTCGCTGCGACCGGCTTGGCCGGCGATCGGTTCCAGGAGAAAGCCACAGTGGTCCCCCAGATCCAGTCGCTGCAGGATCGTTCCCGCGAACCAGTTCTCCAGCTCAGACAAGATCGGGGCCCCCTCAGGGCCCTCACGCCAGTCGAACCCCGCGAACTTATCGATCTCATCCCCCGTCTCGCCGCCGAAGTGCTCGGCCAGCTCCGTCGCGTCCTCGGGCACGAAGTGCACGACCAGAACATTCGCGCGCGCACCGATCCGGAACGTCCGGTTCTTGACCGACAGGCAGGCTAGGAACCGCGGAGGCCTGATTGATACCTGCGAGGCGAAACCGATCAGGCAACCGCCCCGCTCGCCGTCGGCCGCCGTGGTGACGATGAACATCGCGTAGTCGAGCTGGCTGACCAGCTCGTTGAACGTCTGCGTATCCGGCATCCGCGAGCGCTCAGCGCAGCGGTGTGCCCGGCCGGGTCAGACTGCCGCCCCGTGAGCGTCTGATCAGATAGAGGATCAGGCTGGAGCAGGCGACCGAGAGGACTACGCCCGGGACGCCGCGTCGCCAGATCGCCAACACGAGCAGCCCGGCGATGAAGTTCCCGGCCAGCCCGAGCATGATCGTCTGCAAGACCGACATCGGATCCCGACCCGGTAGCGCCACCCGCGCCAGCGCACCGACGAACAGGCCGGAGATGGCGAGAGCGATCAGGTAGGCGAGAAGACTCATGGCGCTGAGCTCCCTTTACCCTGAATGTGAGCGCCGCACGCAACGACGACGAGACCAGGCCAAGGGCCGAGGAGGAGGACGAGGCTTGATGCAAGCTGTCGCACGATATGCCAAAGCGACCGCAAAGCCGGGGCAGGGCGACGCACTCGCCGGGATCATGCTCGAGGTGGCGGAGAGCCTCAGAGACACACCGGGGTGCGAGCTCTACGTGATCAATCGCTCGGTCGGCGAACCGGACGTCATCTGGGTGACCGAGCTCTGGCACAGCCAGGAGCAGTTGGACGCGGCGCTGGCGAGCGAGGGCGCTCGCGCGCGGATCCCGGATGTTCTGGCGTTGGTGGCCGAGGGCGGCTTTGAACGGATCGACCTCGAGCCGATCGGCGGCCAGGGGTACCCCGTGATGCAGCCCGGTTTCAAGATCGTCAACCTCGAGGAGGTCGAGGACCTGGCGCCGAAGTTCGGCTATGGGGAGATGGGGGAGGCACGCTTTGCCCGTACCGCACTCGAGGCGGTCAGCATCGGGGTGAGCCTTCAACGCCTCCGCCCGAACGCCCGTCAGGCGTTCGGCCACCGTCACGCGCTCGACGAGGAGGCCTATGTCGTGCTCAGCGGCACGGGACGGATCGCGGTCGACGGAGATATCCGCCCGCTCCGCGCCATGGATGCGGTCCGGGTCGGCCCAGGCTCCGCTCGTGCCTTCGAGGCCGGCCCCGAGGGCTTGGAGCTGCTGGCCACCGGGACGCACCGGGCGGGCGATGCGGAGATGATTCCCGGCTTCTGGCCGGAGTGAAGAGCACTGGCGTAGGGAGTCCTGTTGTTCGCCGGGGCGCGGCGCTATTTTCGTACGGATGAGCGCGCGTGCGTGGGGTCTGTTTGCTGCGGTCTCCACGCTGTGGGGGATCCCGTACTTGTTCATCAAGATCGGCGTCGATGGTGGGGTTCCGCCGGTGCTGCTGGCGTGGGCGCGGATAGCGCTCGCCGCGATCGTGCTGCTTGGTTTGGCTGGGCACGCGGGAGTTCTGCGCGGGCTCCGCGGTCACTGGCGTTACGTCATCGCGTACGGAGTCATCGAGCTATCGATCCCGTTTCCTCTGATCGCGACGGGCGAGCGGTACGTCGCCTCCTCGCTGGCGGCGATCATCATCGCGGCGGTGCCGCTGCTCGTGGCGCTTCTGGCGTTGCGGTTCGACGATGACGAGCGCGCCACTGGTCATCGCCTGGTTGGGCTCGTGATCGGTCTGCTCGGAGTGGTGCTTCTGGTCGGCTTGGACGCTTCTGGCAGTGTCAAGTCGTTGGCCGGGGCGGGAGCGATCCTGCTGGCGGCCGTCGGTTACGCCGGCGGTCCGATGATCCTCAAGCGCCACCTCGTCGAACTCGATCCTCGCGCCACGATGGGTGCCAGCCTAGCCGTAGCCGCCATCGTGCTCACGCCACTCGCGGTCATCGATGTGCCCGCACGGTCCCCCACCAAGGGGGCAATCGCCGCGGTGGTAGTCCTCGGACTGGTCTGCACCGCACTCGCTTTCGTGCTGATGGCGGTGCTGATCGCGGAGATCGGTCCGGGGCGCGCGGTGGTGATCACCTACGTCAATCCGATCATCGCCGTGGCGCTCGGGGTGACGCTGCTCGGCGAGCAGCCTGGCGCTGGCGCGGTCGCCGGTCTGCTCCTGATCCTCGCCGGATCATGGCTGTCAACCGATGGACGCCTGCCACCGGGCCTGACCGCCGGGCTCTCACGCCTCCGCAAACGCGAGCCGCCCGCCAGCGCCCCCGCCGAGAGCGCGATCGATTCAACCACCGCGTAGGGGCAAGCGGTCACGATGATCGAAACGGAGCACTCGATCTCCGCCGCAGACCAAGCTGTTGTCCGGCGCCGGCGGGTTGACATCAAGTTGCGCGCGGGCCGGCCGAAATTCACTCAGATGCCGACCCACCGCGACAAACCACCAGGATGGGAGCGTGCCGCGGCGGGCCGCCGCTCCCTGGTTGATGCGGCGGAAGAGCGCGCTCGGGCGTTCCGTGCCGAGCTCCATCTCCTCAGGCAGCCCTCCAAAGCGGAACTCCAAGTCGCTGATCGGGCCCGAGCCACAACGTCAGTACCTCCGCCGTCCTAATGCTGCTCCCAATTGCGATCAGAGCGATCGTCATCAGGCCGGCGTCTCGACGATGAACGTCGCCTTCGTACCGCGCAGCCACTCCTGGGTGATGAATACGCCCGTCCACCGCTCGAGAAGAGCCAGTGCGGCCGCACGTGGTTCTTCAACCCCAAACGGGAGATCCCGACCTTCCTCCGGCACTTCGTGAACGTCTAGGAGTGGGTCGAACTGGGCAACGATGTGTCCCTGGTCGAGCTTGAGCACGGACATGTCAGCGTTGACATTCCAGAACACGGAGGCGGCAGGGCTCTCCGCCGCTAGGGCGCTGAGCGTCACTACGGTCGATGCGCGAAAGCCATTTGGCTCGACCGTCGCCCACCAGTCGCCGCCGTCTCCGGGCAGCCGGTCGGCCTGAATGACTGCGCGCGTGTCAAACGTCCCGTCGTCGTAAAGGGTGTCCTGGAGCTCGAGCGCCTGCGCGAAGGTCATCTGTCCCCGCGCATGTACGGTCCCGAGCCGTGAAAGCAGTGCCTCCGCCGTTGACAGCGCCTTCGCCACGACTGCGAGTGTCGCTTCGGGCGCCGCATCGGCCCAGTCGTAGCGCTCGGCGCTCGTCATCAGCGCATGTTGGCAAACCGGGTTCTACGAGGGCTTAGCCACGTTCCAGCTGCCGGTCGATCGAAACGCAGCACTGGGGCTTCGGCGGATTCTTGGGCTCTCCTGTCGAGTTGGGGGTGAAGTGACCGTCGCGGTTCGGCGGAACCGCGTGCTGAGAGCTGGATTCCTCGCCGTGTAGTTCGTTCGCGGGGTTTGCGCACAGCGTGGCGACCCGCACCCGT
>JBPCMW010000098.1:0-44720 GCA_051001875.1 Solirubrobacteraceae bacterium
CAGGTCGAGGTCACCAACGCGCAACTCGCCGCGGTGAACCTCACCCGCGACGTGTTCCACCCCGAGTGGAACTACACCATCTCACCAACCCCTCATCCACCAACTTAAATATCTACGGCTCCTAAGCCAGATACTTCGGCCACCCGATTAGAATTTCGCCTGCATGCGCCAGCGGATCAGATCCGCGGCCTTCCCCGTTCACCGCCATTCGCTGCCCCAGCTGCTGGTGGATGGCGTTCTGGTCGCGCTCGCTTACTTCCTCGCCTTTCGGCTGAGGTTCGACGGCGCTGTGCCGAAGAAGTATGAGCACCTGTTCGAGACGACGATCCTGTGGGTCGTGGCGGTCTCGCTGGTGGTGCTCGCCGGGTTCGGTCTCTACCAGCGACTGTGGACCTATGTCGGCCAGCGTGACTATGAGGCGGTCGTCAAGGGCGTCGTTCTGGCCACGCTGGTGATCGTCGGCGCGATCGCACTGGCCCATCCGGTAGAGACGACCTTCCATCTGCAATCCAGCGCGGTCACGCTGCCGGCCAGCGTGATCACGTTGTTCCTCCTGCTGACGCTGGCACTGCTCGTCGGGGCGCGGTTCCTCGTGCACCTCGTCGTCGAGGGCAGGGTGACGAGTTTCCGAGCCGCCAAGGGCGCACGCGACGTGCTCGTCGTCGGGGGCGGGGACGGTGGCCGCCTGGTGGTGCGCGAACTGATTCGCAACCCGAAGCTGGGCCTGCGCCCGGTCGGGTTCGTCGACGACGACCCCCGCAAGCGGGGGACCAAGGACGAGCACGGGCTGAAGGTCCTGGGCACGACCTCCAATGAGGATCTGACGCGGATCCTCGACGAGGTGGAACCGGACGAGGTGCTGATCGCGATTCCGTCCGCGCCGGGAACACTGCGCGGGCGCGTCGTAACGGCCTGCCGGGCACGTGGCATTCCCGTACGAACCACGCCGACGGTGTTCGAACTCCTCCGGGATGGCTCCGGCGACCTGCGCGTGGCCCGCCAGCTGCGCGAGGTGCAGGTCGAGGACATCCTCGGCCGCGAGCCGGTTCGGATGGAGCTCGAGCGGGTCGGGTCCTATCTGGCTGGCCAGGTCGTGATGGTCACCGGCGCCGGGGGCTCCATCGGGGGCGAGCTGTGCCGACAGATCGCACGGGTTGGCCCCCGGCGGCTGGTGCTCGTGGATCACGCGGAGGACAACCTGTTCGAGATCCTCCGTGAGCTGGAAGAGGATCGGCACGTTCGCACGGCGATCCCAGTCCTCGCTGACTGCAAGGAGGAGGAGCGGATGCGGGAGGTGATGGGCGAGCACCGGCCCGCCGTCGTGTTCCACGCCGCTGCCTACAAGCACGTGATGATGATGGAGCTCAACCCGGTCGAGGCGGTCCGCAACAACGCCCTGGCGACCCGCCTGGTGGCCCGGATCGCGGGGGAGGCCGGGGTCGGGATGTTCGTTCTGGTCTCGACCGACAAGGCGGTAAAACCCGCCACCGTCATGGGAGCCTCCAAGGCTCTGGCCGAGTGGGCCGTGGAGGCCGCGGCGACCCGGCATCCCGGGACCCGGTACGCGACGGTCCGCTTCGGCAACGTCCTCGCTTCCTCCGGTTCGGTCGTGCCGATCTTCCGCCGCCAGATCGCGGCTGGCGGTCCGGTGACCGTCACCGATCCGCGGATGAGCCGGTACTTCATGACCATTCCGGAGGCCGTCCAGCTGATCATCCGCGCCGGATCGCTCAGCCAGGGAAGCGGTGAGGTGTTCGTGCTCGAGATGGGCGATGCGGTCAAGATCGTCGACCTGGCCCGGACGATGATCAGCCTGTCCGGCTTCGAGCCGGACAGGGACATCGCGATCGAGATCGTCGGGGCCCGTCCCGGGGAGAAGTTCCACGAGGACCTGTTCAATCCCTACGAGCGTCCGCAGCCCACGCCGGCGCAGAAGATTCTGCGTGCGGACCGGGAGGCCCTCGACCCCGCTTGGGTCGAGGAGACGTTCTCGCAGATCAACCTGCTGGTCCTGGAAGGCGACGCAGCCGGCCTCGCCGAGCACGTCTCCAGGCTGGCCGGGCTGCGTGCGATGCCCGCCGACGGGTCAGGCGCCCGGATCGCCACGTAGACTGCGCGCGACGTCATGGGGCCCATTCCCTTCGCCTTCTCCGTCTCGCACTTCATCAATTCGGTGGGTGCCGACGCCGGCTTTGCCTCGATCATCGGCCTGGCCATCCTCGTGCTGCTGTACTTCGCACATGCGCGGGAGACTTCGTCGCTGCGCGAGCAGGCCTACGAAACCGCTCAGCGCATCCAGCAGCTAGAGGCGCGGCTCAGCCAGGTCGGTCGCCAGGCCGCACCTCTGTCGGCCGTCCCGGCCACTTCGAGCCCCGCGGCGCATCCGGTGGCGCGCGCTGCGGCCAACCCGGCGCCGGTGGCCGCCGCCTCGCCTGCGCTCGTCCCGGTTGGAGCGTCTGCCGCGGTTGCCCCTGCGGCCCCGGCCGGAGTCGGCGCGCCCGCGCTGAGCGCAGCGACCAGGCTGATCCCCGAGCCGGCTCCCGCCGCCGAGTCGGCTCCCGCCGCCGAGTCGGCTGCGGCCCCGGTCGCCGCACCAGGGCCTCCGGATGAAGCCGCCCGCGGTTTCACCGGCCCAGCCCCGGCGACCGTGGCGGGCGCGGCCAACGGGACGGCTAAGCGACCCTCCGCGGGCCACGGCCAGGGCCAGGGCCAGCCCCAGGGGGCGGCCCCGGGTGGCGCGGACCAGTCGCCTCCGCGGATCCAGATGCGACCGTCCGGCGCCGCTCCCACGGGACGACGACCTGCGCCTGTGCCGCGAGGAGCAACGAGCAGCCGCTCGTCACGCGGCCGGTGGTCGCTGGTGGCGGGGTCGGTGGTGTTGATCGCCGCCGCCGTGATCGTTGCGCTGCTGGTGGTGACCTCGGGCGGCAGCAACAACGCCACGTCGGGCACCAGTTCCAGCGCCGCCAGTAACGCCCCGACGACGCCTCGCCAAACCCGCGTCCCCGGCGCCGTAAACCCATCGTCGGTGACCGTCGCGGTGCTGAACGGTACGGCGACCTCGGGTCTGGCGCGTCGCGTGGCCGTCAAGCTCGGGGGCACCGGGTATCGGCAGGGAACGGTGGCCACCGCCACCGATCAGACGCGAACGTCCACGATCGTGGCCTACATGCCCGGCCGTCGACGCCAGGCGATCGCAGTCGCAAGGTCGCTTGGGCTCGGTTCGGCGTCGGTACAGCCAGTCGATCCGACCACACAGGCCGTTGCCTGCCCGCCGCCCGGCGCCTGCGCGTCGGGGGTCGTGGTCACGGTCGGCTCGGACCTCGCCAACATTCAGTAGCCCGGACTGACCTGTGGCCGACCTGCTCGACCTCCCGGATCGAAGTGCCAAGCCCCGGCAGCTTGGCATCACGCACGTGCTCGACCGCGGACTGTCGCTGGCGGACGTGGACGGCCTGATCGAGGTCGCCGGCGGATTCGTTGATCTGGTCAAGCTCGGCTGGGGCACCGCGCTGGCGACCGGCAACCTCGAGGCCAAGTTGGCGCGGTACCGCGAGCATGGGATTCCCGTCGTGCTCGGAGGCACACTGACCGAGCTGGCCATTGCGCAGGATCGCCTGGAGCCGCTGGTCCGGTGGCTGCACGAGCTCGGCCTCGAGCACATCGAGATCTCCGACGGCACGATCACGCTCGCCCACGAACGTAAGCTGGAGCTGATCGAACGCTTCGCCGGAGAGTTCACAGTCCTGTCCGAGGTCGGGTCCAAGGACGACACCCGGATCATGGCCCCCTACAAATGGGTCGAGCTGATTCAGAAGGAGCTGGAGGCGGGGGCCTGGAAGGTGATAGCCGAGGCTAGGGAGAGCGGTAACGTCGGGATCTTCCGCCACGACGGCGAGGTGCGGATGGGCTTGATCGACGAGATCGTGCACGCCGTGGAGCCGGAGCTGATCCTGTTCGAAGCTCCGCGCAAGGATCAGCAGGTTTGGTTCGTGCGCCGCTTCGGACCCAACGTCAACCTGGGCAACATCCCCCCCGAGGACGTCCTCTCGCTGGAGACGATCCGGCTCGGTCTGCGCTCGGATACCGCCGGCGCGGGCGCATCCCGGATCACGGATGAGTGAAGGCCGGTCTGGCTCGCCCAGCCCGGATCCGGACACCGCCGGTGTGCTGCTCGCGCGTCACGGGGAGACCGACGACAACCGTGAACCGGTTCGGGTCCAGGGCTTCAGGGACACGCCGCTGAACGACACCGGCCGCCGGCAGGCGGCAGAGCTCGCACAACGCGTATCGGGCGAGGGAATCGCATCCCTGTGGTCGTCCGATCTAATCCGCGCACGGGAGACGGCGGAGATTGTCGGAGGACGAATCGGCCTGGACCCACGGCTGGACCCCCGGCTGCGAGAAGCCAACCGCGGCCGATGGGAAGGACGGCTGTTCCTGGAGATCGAGCGAGAAGAGCCCGAGCTCTATCGAGCCTGGCGTCAGGCCGGCCCGACGTTCCGGTTTCCCGGCGGCGAGTCGCTCCGGGATCAGCTCGAGCGGGTGCAGGCGGCGGTGGCTGACATCCACTCCCAGGGAGAGCTACCGGCCCTCGTCGTGTGCCACGGCGGGTCGATCCGCGTGATCCTCTGTACGCGGGACCCCCGCGGGCTGGACGCGTTCCACGAGTTCTCGGTTCCCAACGTCGCGCTGGTGGCGCTGTGAACAGGCTGCCATTGGCGGCCTTCGCCGCTCTGTCGGCGGCGACCGTCGGCGCCTTCTTCGTCACCCAGCATCTCAAGGTCTCCACGCCGTTGATCGCCGGCGCGCCCAACCCGACGCCCGCGATCATCTCTCCGACCGGGAACGGTTGCGGCGGCCGCTACCGGATCACGAAGTTCTCCTTCTACCTTCAGTACCGGGCTGACGACGTGGCGGTCTACGTCGTCGATCAGAGCGGCACGATCGTCCGCACGCTGGCCTCGGGCCGGCACATGCGGCGCAAGGTTCGGACGCCCGACGGGCAGTTTCCGTGGAATGGTCGCGAGGACAACGGCCGCGTCGCTCCCGACGGGACGTATTACTTCCGCGTCGCCCTGCTGCACCAGAACCGGACGGTGCAATTCACGAGAACGCCGGTCCTGGTCAAGACGGTGCCGCCGATTCCGAGTGTGACCAGCGTGTCACCGTCGCTGATCCCCCAGGGCGGCGCGCCGGTGCTGATTCGCTACGGGGGCAACGAGCACCGCGGGGCCACCATGTGGATCTATCGCACCGATCTGCCGGGCGCTCCGCGCCTGGTTAAGAGCTTCCGCGCCGGTTGGCGAGGGGCCAGCTGGGACGGCAAGATCCAGCAGCAGCCGGCACCCGCGGGGACCTACCTGGTCGGCCTCAAGGTGACGGACAAGGCGTGCAACACGGGCCGCTTCCCGGCCACGATCCCGCCGTCCCCGGGCTCGACGCCGCACGCGGGGGTCACCGTGCGCTATCTGGCGGCCCAGGCACCACTCGATCCGGTACCGGCCGGCCGTACGGCGACGGTGTACGTGGACGCCCGCCACCAGGGTTACAAGTGGGCGCTCCAGCGTCCGGGAGCCCGCGCTGTGCTGGCCCACGGCACGACGCGCTCATTCACGCTGGCCGTGCAGCTGCCGCCGCACGGGGCCGGGCTGTACGTGCTGTCGCTCCGATCAGGCTCCCACCTCACCTCGATCCCGCTGGTGGCCAGCGCGGCCGGGGGCGCTGCGAGCTCCAACCGAATCCTGGTCGTGCTGCCGGCGCTCACCTGGCAGGGCCTGAACCCGGTGGATGACGACGGCGACGGGTTGCCGAACACCTTGGACAACGGGGGGCCAGTCAGTCTCCGGCGGCCGTTGGCCAATGGATTGCCCGCGGGCTTCGCCGACGAAGCCTTGCTGCTTGCGCATCTGGATCGAGCACACCTGGCCTACGACCTGACCACCGACGTGGGGCTGCTCGACGGAATCGGACCGGCGTTGGCCCCGCACCGCGGGGTCGTGCTCGGGGGCTCAGAGCGGTGGCTGCCGGCCTCTCTCGGCGGCGCGCTGCACGCCTACGTGGTGGGCGGCGGCCACGTGCTGTCGCTCGGGATCGATTCGCTGCGAAGAGGGGTCACCGTACGCGGTGCGCAGGCACTGCATCCCAGCGCCGCCGCCGCCGAGGACACCTTCGGTGCGCGGCCCGGGGCGGTGCTCACCAACGTCCAGGATCTGATCGCGGTGACAGGGGACCGGCTCGGAATTTTCGGGGCCACGTCCGGCGTGTTTCCCGGATATCGCTCCTACGAGCAGTTCGCTCCGGGACCCCAGCCGTTCGCCTCGGCGGCGGGCGCCGGCGGTGGGGCGGCGGCCATCGCCGGGTACCGGCTCGGCCACGGCGTCGTGGTCGAGATCGGGCTGGTCGGCTTCGGAGCGAGCCTGGCGCGGAACGTCGATGCCCAGGAGCTGATCGCGCGGCTGTGGCAGGTGCTCGGGAAGTAGTGGCCTGGTGGCGCCGACCCGGGTGCGGCGCGCCGGATCCGTACCGTGTCCGGCGTGATCGGCTATTTGCAGCGGCTCGTCAGCTCGCTGGCGGCCTACCAGGTCGCGGACGTTGTCTCGAAGTTCATCGCAGTCCTGCTGCTCCCGGTGTACACCCGATACATCTCCCCGTCGGGTTACGGCATCGTCGAGCTGCTCGCCAACGGCGTGATCTTGATCAGCATCGTGATCCGCTTCGGGATCATCGAGGCGTTCCTGCGCTTCTACTTCGCCGACTCCGATCAGGATCGGAGGGATGCCCTGGTCCGCCGCTCGGTGACGTTCCTGCTGATCACCTCGACGGTGGCGGCCGTGACGCTGACGGCCACCGCAGCGCCGCTGTCCCGGCTCGTGCTCGGGTATCGCGACGCGACTACCTTCCGCATCGCCGTGCTCGGGCTGTGGACGTTCACGAACCTCGAGCTCGCCTACGGACTGCTCCGTGTCGATGAGCGAATCCGCACCTATGCGATCGCCTCGCTGACCAACGTCGGCCTCACGATCACGGCCTCGGTCGTGCTCGTCGTCGGCTTGGGCGACGGGGCGCGCGGACTGCTGATCGGCAACTACGGCGCGTCGACGCTGGTGCTACTGGCGCTGTGGTTCTCGATGCGCGGGCGCCTGCTGGGTCCGCGCCGTTCGGCAGGCGAGGGTCTCCCGCGGCTGCTGCGGTTCGGCCTGCCGACGATGCCCGCGGAGATCTCCGTCTACGCGCTCAGCATCGTCGACCGCTACTACATCCTCCACGCCCGTGGCTCATCGCTGGTCGGCCTCTACTCGGTGGCGATCAAGCTGGCAGGGTCGGTGGCCTTCATCGTTCGCGCCTTCCAATACGCGTGGCCGCCACTGGCCTATTCGGTGACCGATGACGCCGAGGCGTCACGCCTCTACGGCCTGGTGACGACCTACTACGTGTTGGTCAGT
Source organism: Solirubrobacteraceae bacterium (assembly GCA_051001875.1). GTDB lineage: Bacteria > Actinomycetota > Thermoleophilia > Solirubrobacterales > Solirubrobacteraceae > Palsa-465. The sequence goes on from JBPCMW010000098.1 coordinate 7,446, forward strand.
GGATGGGTGGTGGCCGGCCTGGCGCTGCTCGGGCGGTGGGTCCTGCGGCTGCTCGCCGCGCACTCGTACTACGGGGCCTACCGCGCCCTGCCCTGGGTGGCGCTCGGGTGGGCGATGTACGGGCTGTGGGTGGTGTTCCTGGTCATCGCGGGGCGCGCTCAGGTCACCCGCCGAAACTTTCCCGCCTCGATCGCGGGGCTGATTGCCAACGTGGTGCTGATCGTGGCGCTGGTTCCGTCGCTGGGGATAGCCGGGGCCGGAATCGCCCTGTGCGGCGCGTACGTGGTCATGCTGGGGGTCATGTTCGTGCTCACGCGCCACGCCTTCCGCGTCGATTTCGAATGGCGGCGGCTCCTGCAGCTGACGGTAGTGATGGGTGCCGTTGCGGCGGCGGGAGACCTGCTGCTGCCGACCCACGGCGCAGTCGGATTCCTCACCCGGGTGGCCGCCTTCGCCGCGATCCCCGTGGTGTTGTTCCTGATCGGCTTCTCGCACCCGCAGGAGCTTGCGCAGGTCCGCCGCCTGGCGCAGCGGGCGCGCGGCGCGGCACGGAGGCGGCCGGGGGCGCCATGACCCGGCCTTCGGTCAGCGTGGTGATGCCGTTTGCCGGCGACGAGGCTGCGGCGAGGGCCGCCGTGGCCACGCTGCTGGCGCTGTCGATCGCCCCCGGGGACGAGCTGATCCTCGCGGACAACAGCGGCGCGGCGCCTGCGGCCCACGGCGTGCAGCTCGTGCGGGCCAGCGCCGAACGCTCTCCGGCCCATGCACGGAACGCCGGCGCCCAGCACGCAGGTGGCGAATGGATCCTGTTCCTCGACGCCGACTGCGTGCCGGCGACCACGCTGCTCGACGATTACTTCGCCTCGCCCGTGGGCCGCGACGTCGGGGCGCTGGCCGGAGAGGTGGTCCCGAGCCCCGGTGCGTCGACGCTGGCGGCTCGCTACGCCAGCGAGCGGAGCTTCCTCGGGCAGGCGGCCCACCTCTCCCACCCCTATCTGCCGCGAGCCGTCGCGGCCAATCTGATGGTCAGGCGAACCGCGTTTGAGCAGGTGGGCGGTTTCCTGGAAGGAGTCCGGGCCGCGGAGGACACCGACTTCAGCTGGCGTCTGCAGCACGCGGGCTGGCGGCTTGAGTTGCGCTCAGGTGCGCGCGTGGAGCACACGTATCGCGCCACGCTGCGCGAGCTGCGCCGCCAGTGGCGCGGGTACGCGGCGGGACGCGCGTGGCTGGGCCGCCGCTACGACGGATTCACGCCGGAGCCGGCGCTCCGCCGAGGCCTAAGGCGTGGCCTGAACCGTGGCCTGGGCGGCGCCGTCCGCAGCCCGCCGCCGAATCCTCCCCCCCGTGCGGGGCGCCTCGATCGCGGCCGCTACCTGGCGCTCGACGTGCTGCTCGGAGCTGAAGAGCTGGGAGGATTCGCGCTGTCGAATCGTCCCGCCGGGCGCTCGGCGGCGATCGGGTCGGCGCGGGTGGTGCTCGTGGCCGACCGATTTCCGTCTCGGGGTGACCCGCTGGCTGAGTTCGCCCACACGCTGGAGGGCGCCCAGATCGAAGCGGCGGCTCGACCTGACACCGTGGAGCTCGGCTTGGCCCGTTCGATGAACATCGCCTATCGCGAGGATGACGGCGCCGGCGTCCGCGCCGCGTCGATGGTGAGGCTGGCGATCAGACATCCGCTTCGTTGCCTGCTCGACGTACGCAGGCGCGCCGGCCGGGCCCACGGTGACCCTCCGGAGGTGCGCCTGGCCGTCCTCGCCCCGGCCGCGCGGCGGATCAGCCGACACCCGGCGGCGAGGCTCCACGTACTTGGCGGTGAGCCGGCACGCGAGATCGCGATGCGTCTCGCGGCTTTGACCGGTCGACAGCTCGATGGAGAGCAGCAGTGACCCGGGTCCAGATCGTCGACCCCTCGGCCTTCACCCCCCCCTACGACCACGCGCTGGCCACGGCCCTGGCCGGAGCAGGGGCCGAGGTCACGCTCGTCACCAGCCGGTTCGCCTACGGATCGGTGCCGGATGCCGGCCGGTACGAGCGCCAGGAGCTGTTCTACCGCCACGCCCCCGGCGCCGCAGGCTCACGGCTGCGGCGTCTGGCCAAGCTGGTCCAACACGGCCCCGACATGCTCCGCTACCGGGACTTGGCCGAGCGGGCCGACGTCGCGCATTTTCAATGGTTCGACGTGCCGTGGCTCGATCGTCATCTGCTTCCGCGCGGCCCGATCGTGCTGACCTCACACGACCTGCTCCCCCGTGAGCCTCGTCCTGGCCAGGCGCGTGCGCAGAGGCAGCTCCTGCAGCGTGTCGACGCGGTGATCGTCCACTCCGACTACGGGCGCCGGCAGCTCGTCGAGGGGCTGGAACTTGAGCCCGCCAAGGTGCACGTGGTTCCGCACGGGGCGCTGCACCACCTGACCCAGCAGGAGCACGAGCAGCCGCTGCCGGCGGAGTTGGCGGGAGCCGAAGGGCCGGTGGCACTGTTCTTCGGGCTCCTGCGTCCCTACAAGGGCATCGAGATGCTGCTTGAGGCCTGGCGCGGGATCGATCAGGCGGAGCTGTGGGTCGTCGGGCGCCCGCGGATGCCGCTCGCGCCGCTACGGGCCCGGGCGCCGGCGGGAGTGCGATTCGTCCCGCGCTTCATCTCCGACCGTGAGCTGCCGGCCGTGTTCCGTCGCGCTGACCTCATCGTCCTGCCCTACGCGCGGACCGAGCGCTTTGACCAGTCGGGAGTCCTGGCGACGGCCCTGGCGTTCGGCAAAGCCGTCGTGCTCTCGGACATCGGAGGCTTCGGCGAGGTCGCGGCGCATGGCGCGGCCGAGCTCGTGCCGCCGGACGATCCGGATGCCCTGCGCGTGGTGCTCCAGCGCCTGCTCGGAGACCCCGGCGCCCGCGAGCGACTCGAACGGGCTGCCGCGGCGGCAGCGGCAGGTCCGTACTCCTGGGCCGAGGCCGCGCGCAGGACGCTGGCGATCTACCGGAAGGCCGGAGCGTAGGCCGTACTTCACAATCCGCCGCCGTGGACACTCTCGCGATCGTGTTCTGGCTTGCCGTGGCGCTGCTGCTTTACGCTCACGCCGGTTATGGGGCGCTGCTTGCGCTGCTCGCCCGGGTGCGCCGCGGCCCGGCGCTGGCACGCGGGGATGGGGATTGGCTGCCCTCGGTCACGGTGATCGTGGCGGCCTACGCCGAGCAGGAGGTGATCGCGGGACGGGTCGCGAATCTCCGGTCGCTCGACTACCCGCCGGACCGAGTCGAGGTCATAGTCGCCTGCGACGGCTCGCCCGATGCCACGGCGGCCCGGGCGACGGCGGCGGGCGCCGACGTCGTGCTCGAACTCGAGCGGGGCGGGAAGATCCGTGCGCAGGACGCGGCGGTCGCGCGGTCCCGCGGGGAGATCGTCGCGTTCTCGGACGCCAATGCGCTGTGGGAGCCGGGGGCGCTGAGAAGCCTCGTCGCGTACTTCGCGGATCGGCGGGTCGGATACGTGTGCGGCGACGTGCGCTTCGTGAACGAACGCGGTACCAACCAGGAGGGTCTCTACTGGCGCTACGAGATGGCCCTGCGCCGGCTCGAGTCCCGGGTGCGGTCGGTGACCGGCGGCAACGGCGCGATCTACGCGACGCGCCGCGAGTCCTACATCATCGTCGATCCGATCATGGGACACGATCTCTCGTTTCCCTTCAACATGGTCAAGCGCGGCTGGCTCGCGGTCTACGCGCCGGATGCACACGCCAGCGAGAAGATGGTCCCCTCGATCGAAGGCGAATTTGCGCGGAAGCGGCGAATGATGAGCCACGGCTGGCCGATCGTGCTGCGCGGAGGCATGCTCTCCCCCCGCGGCTACGACCCGTTGTATGCCCTGATGGTCTTCTCCCACCGGGTGCTCCGGTATGCCTCGCCGTTCCTACATGTGATCGCTCTGGCCACCAGCCTCGTCCTGCTCGGACACGGATCGGTCTACGTGGCGGCGGTGGTCCTGCAGGTGGGAGTTCTGCTTGCCGCGCTGCTCGCCCCAGCGGTGCCGGCGCGGCCGCTGCTGGTGGCCCGGTACTACGTGCTCACCACCGCCTCGCTGGCCGCTGGCCTGTGGGATTGGCTGGCGCGGGGGACGGCTGCCGGCTGGGATCCCGCGGAGGGCACCCGGTGATCAAGCGTGCGCTCGACCTCGCGATCGCCCTGACCGGCACGATTCTCTGCACTCCGCTGATCGCGCTGCTGGCGCTGGCGATTCGAATCGAGTCCCGGGGCCACCCGATCTATCGTCAGCTGCGGGCCGGCCAGGACGGGGTCACCTTTTCCATCTACAAGCTGCGCACGATGGTGCGAGGGGCCGAATTCACGGGGGCCGGGCTGGCGATTCAGGCCGGGGATGACCGGATCACGCGGGTCGGGGCGTTACTGCGGCGCTACTCGCTGGACGAGCTGCCCAACCTGTGGAACGTCCTGCGCGGCGAGATGTCGATCGTGGGCCCGCGCCCGACCGTTCCGGTTCAGGTGGAGCAGTACACCGAGCGCCAGCGCGGGCGCCTGGCGGTGAAGCCCGGCATCACCGGCTGGGCCCAGGTCAACGGCCGGGCCTCGTTGCCGTGGTCGGAGCGAATCGAGCTCGACCTCTGGTACGTCGCACACCGAACGCTGTGGCTGGATCTGAAGATCCTGGCCCGGACGGTGGCCATGGTCCTCACCGGGCAGGGCCTGTACAAAGGAGATCGCGGCGGATGGCATCCACCGAGCGCGACGTAGGCATCCTGCTCACTGGGGTGGGCAAGCGCTACGACATCGTGTCGGCGTTCGCTCAACACGCGACCGTGCTCGCAGCGGACCCAAATCCCCTTGCCCCGGCGCAGTACGCCGCGCATCACCGCCGCACTGTGCCCCGGATCGACGATCCCGGCTATGTGCCGGCGCTGCGGGACCTGTGTGAGGCTCACAACGTCGGAGCCGTCATCCCGTTGACCGACCTCGACATCGAGGTGCTGGCCCACGCGCGGGCCGCCGGGCAGTTGCCGGCCTTCGTGCCCGATCCGGAGATCGCCCGCGCGACGTTCGACAAGTACGAGGCACATCTGCTGCTCGAACGGCTCGGTCTGCCGTCCCCTCCGACCGTGCTGCCGGGGGAGTCGGTGCCCAGCTATCCGGTGATGGTCAAGCCACGGCAGGGCTCCGGCGCCCGGTCGATCCACCGGGCCGACGACGTCCGCGCGGCGGACTTCTTCGTCGGCTACGTGGATGAGCCGACGATGGTTCAGCGGCTGATGGACGGCCCCGAGTTCTCGATCGACTGCCTGTCCGACCTGAGTGGACGCTGTCTGAACGCGATCCCGCGCACCATGATCGAGTCGCGCGGCGGGGAGTCGATCAAGGGCCAGGTGATCGCCGATGCCGAGCTGATCGATCTGGGACGACGGGTGGTGGAGGCTCTGGGAGTCCGGGGACCCTGCACGGTGCAGGTGTTTCGTGACCGGGAGATCGGCTTGGGCATCACCGACGTCAACACGCGCTTCGGCGGCGCCTTCCCGGCGCCGGTCTACGCGGCCCTCCCCGGTCGCAGCTACCCCGAGTTGATCGTCCGGATGGCGCGGGGCGAGGAAGTCGAGCCGCACGTCGGTGACTTCAGGGCCGGTATCACCTTCACCCGCTACTTCTGGCAGCTGGAACTGGACGAGGCGCTCCGCCCGACCGGACGGGACATCGTCGCGCCCCCGGGACCCCCTGCGCCACGCGCCGGCTAGCTCCCGCGGCGGTCCGCACGGTACCGTCTGTCCGCCACGGCCACTGGATGCACCAATCAGGAGGACAGATTTCATGGCGAAAGCCCCACGATCGCTCGCCGGCAAGGTAGTCGCAATCACGGGCGGCGCCCGCGGTATCGGCCGCGCGACGGCGTCCGCGCTGATCGCGCAGGGAGCTCGGATATCGATCGGTGATATCGACGCGTCGCTCGCCGAGCGCACCGCGCAGGAGCTCGGCGCCGGCACCGTCGGCCTGCCGCTCGACGTGACCAACCGCACCAGCTTTGAAAGCTTCATGCGGCATACGGAAAGCGCCCTCGGGCCGCTCGACGTGCTGATCAACAACGCCGGCATCATGCCCATCGGCCGGTTCGTCGAGGAGACGGACGCGACCGCCAAGCGGATGATCGACATCAACCTGCACGGGGTCATCTATGGCTCCAAGCTGGCCCTGGATCGCTTCCTGCCGCGCGGCCGGGGCCATATCGTCCAGATCGCTTCCGCTGCCGGCAAGGCCGGGTTTCCGGGCGGCGCGACCTACTGCGCCACCAAGCACGCTGTTGTGGGCCTGAGCGAGGCGATTCGCGCCGAAACCCACGGCAGCGGCATCGACGTCAGCGTCGTGATGCCGGTTGTCGTCAACACTGAACTCGGCTCGGGCCTCCCGAAGACCCGCGGTTTCAAGGCGATGCAGCCCGAGGACGTGGCCAATGCCATCGTCGAGGCGCTTCAGACCGGCCGCTTCGAAGTCTTCGTACCCAAGGCGATGAGCGGCATGGTTCGGTTCAACGCGCTGATGCCGCGCCGCGCGATGGAGGCGGTCAACCGCCTGCTGAAGGGCGATCAGGTCCTGATGGCGCCTGACCACAACGCCCGCGCCGCCTACGAGGCGCGGATGGTCGAGACGATCGCGCCAGCTGAGGAAGAGTCGGCCAAGCCAGCTGCGAAGGGTGTGCCGACCGCAGCGGCTGCCGCCGAGGCGGTGGCCGTCGCCGCCTCGCGCGAGGGAGAACCGGTCTAGCTATCTATCGCTAGGAGCGAGTCCGGGGTCCGGGCGACAACCGCGCTCTGGACCGGTGTGCGAATCAGTCCGCCGAAGCCAACCAGTCCGCGATCAGGCGCCCGATCTCGGCTCCGGCGTCTTCCTGGAGAAAGTGGCTGGCGTCGGCGATCACATGGTCCACGTCGGTGCCGAGCGCCTGAGCGAAGCGCCGGCCGACATCCAGCGGGATCACGGGATCCGAGTCGGCCCACAGCACCAGTTTCGGTCGCGCGTCAGCCTGCATCGCGTCCAGCACGCGCTGGCCCGCCTCGGCCCCTGGCATGTCCGTGGAGGTTGGGAGCATCAGCGGAAAGGCGCGCGCTCCGGCCTTCGACTCCTGGTTCGGGAACGGGGCGTCGTAGGCGGCGATCACGTCATCGCCCGGGTCACGCTTGCACGCGCCGCGGACCAGGAACCCGATCGGCAGGTCCTCCGTTCGCTCGACGAAGTCACGGAACGCCCGCCACGCATCGGTCATCTTCTGATGCCCGGTGAACAGGCCCGTGTCGAGAACGACGATCCTGGCGATCCGGTCGGGGTGCTCGGTCGCCAGCCTCAGTCCTACCGGTCCGCCCCAGTCGTGCACCACGACGGTCGCGTCACGAAGATCGAGCTGCTCCAGCAGCGGCGCGAGCGCCGCCGTATGGCGGTCGTAGCTGTACCAGTCGAGGTCCACCGGCTTGTCGGAGCGCCCGAACCCGGGCAGGTCCGGGGCGATGCAGCGATAACCGGCCTCGAGCACCGGTGGGATCACCTTCCGCCACAGAAACGACCACGTCGGCTCCCCGTGGAAGAACACGACCGGCTTGCCGTCGCCCTCATCGAGGTGGGCCAGCCGCAGGCCCTCGAACTCACGGAAGTGCGGCTCGAACGGAAAATCTGGCAGGCCCTGGAGCAGCTCGTCGGGTGTCCGGATCGCGTCGGTCATAGGCGAGCAACCTACAGGTATTCCCGGGCATCGCCCAGGTGGCTTTCAGAGGCCGGGGGCGGCACCCTCAAATCCCGTGCCCGATCGCCTTCGAGGCGTCACCCGCCACCGTCACCTCGATCGTGGCCGGACGCCGCACCCACGCGATCAGGTTGAGCGCCTGGAGGCGGTCGAGCATGGCCTGGAAAGCATTCGCTTGCGCGGCGCTGCCGTACCGGCGGGTGATCTCGAATGTGTAGCCGGTCGCCGCAGGCGCATCCTGGGCAGCGAGCAAGCCTTGGTAGCGCGTATCCAGCACCGTGCTGTGAACGATCAGCGGCCCGGAAAAGCCTGACAGGGCGCGGACGCGGGCGGCGAGTTCGACGAGCAGGTCCAGGGCCACCGGGCGCAGCCCGCGATACAGCGCGGGGGGGGCGCCGAGGCGGTGCGCGAGGGCGCCCATCGAGCGGTTGTAGGCGAGCCCGAGCTGGGCAGCGTTTCCAGGCAGCGGCCAGCGTCCGCCGGGCGTAGGCCGCCGACAGCGCTGCCGGGTCGGCAAAGGCCACCTCACGATCCGGCGGGTGCAGGACCTGCGCGGTGGAGTCGTAACCGGTCTCGAGACCGGCCAGCCGCTTCAGGGCCGATCGATCGGACCGGTAGAGCCGCATGACCTGGGCGGCACCCAGCACCCTCCAGAAGTACCGTGACGACTGGTCGCCGAAGCCGGACAGCAGGCGGAAGGTCGCCGCGTGGTTGTCGGGTGAGGTGTCGAAGTAGAGCTGCGCGTAGGGGACGGGCCGGCCGCCGTCATAGCCGGCCAGCACCTGCTGGAGATTGCCGATGCCCATGTGGTAGGAGACCACGGCCAGGTCCTCCCGTCCGAACTTCTGCTCGGCCAGCCTCAGGTACCGCACAGTCGCCGCCACTGCCTTGCGTGGGTCGAAGCGGTCATCGGCTCTGCCCAGCTGGGTCAGCAGACGGCTCACCTGAGCCGGCGAAGAGGCATTGCCGATCGCGGTGAGCAGCCGGCGGCTCCGGGCAAGATCGATATGCATGCCCAGCAGAGTGCTCCCGGTGTCGGCCAGGATCTGGGTCAGTCCGGCGGCAGCCGAGGGATCGCTGCCGGCGATCACGTCGGGGCGCCCGGCGCTCTCGACGAACACCAGCGCCTCGACGAGCGAGGGATCGATGCCGGTCCCTCGCGTGGCGGCGTCGATCGTGCCCCGGTAGGCGGCCACCCGGGCTGCCGTGGCCAGCGCGCCCCCGGGGCTCTTGGTGAACAGGACCTGTCCGCTGCCGGCGGTGGCGCGCTGGACAAAGCTCGCCTCCGCCGCCGGTGAATAGGCGAACGGATCCCCGGAACGGGGAACCTGGCCCGTCCCTGGAAGCGGCGGAGGTGGGGGAGCGCTGGATCGCGTGGCGGCGACGACCACGGCGATCAGGAGGATCATCGCCGATGTGGCAACCGCCACTCGCAAGCGGCCCCGCCGGCTGACTCCCACCGTCACGAGCGGATCGTGAGGCGCAACCCGTGGCAGCGAGTCACGGCCTCGCCAGCGAGGTGGCTGGGGAACACCTTCCAGCCACCGCCCTTGAGCGGGTAGATGTTGACCAGCGGGCTCGGGTGCTCGAGCTCGTGCTTCTTGCTGATGTAGAGAGCGCCGATCTTGATGCCGGTGTACCAGGCGAACACGCTCTGATTGCCGATCTGGATGTTCGGGCGCCCGCAGGCCAGGAGTCGCTTCAAGCCGATCCGCGTTACCACCGTGTGGAGCGCGTTGAGCTCCCTTGTGCGGGCGCGTTCGTGGGTCAGATCGGCCCGCTCGATCCGCACCCGCGACCGCGCCGCCGGGACGAGCGAGGCCGCGAGGACGAACAGGATCACTCCCGCGACCGCCGCGCCGTAACGTGGGGAGAACCGGGGACCGAGCCGCCCCAGCAGCGGCGTGACGTCGAGCAGCACCCGCCCGACGAACACCCCCGCCAGCACGCAGACGATCGCGACCGGCTCGAACAGGTAGCGCTGAACGCCTGGGTAGCCGTGCAACACAAACGCGACCTCGACCACCACCCAAACCACGGCGCCCGCGGCCAGCAGCAGGATGAATCGCTGCCGGCGCAACGCGGCGATCGCCACGGCTGCGAGTCCGGCCACCCATACCGCCAGTTCGTGCAGGTCGAGGAAGCGGTCGAGCGTCCCCAGAAGCTTGTTGCTGTGGAGCTGTCGCGGTGAGTGCAGGGCGTTGTTGCCGGCGATGAAGGCGCTTTTGGCCGTGAGCGCGGGAATTCCGAACCACAACAGCGGAATCAGCATCACCCCTGCCGCAAGCATGCGACGCATCGTGGGCAGCGTGCGCCACGCCCACACCGTGTACAGCGCGAGGAACGGCCAGACCTCGGGCCGGCCGAGCGCGCCAAGGATCCACAGCCAGAACGCCCATCGATACCGCCCCGCGAGCTGGCAGTCGATCGCCGCCAGGCACAGAGACACGATCATCGTGTCCGACTGGGCGCTGAGCGTGAAGTGCGTGTAGTCGCGGATGCCGAGCAGCGCGATGGCGGCGAAGGCGCCGGCGGCCAGGCCGGCCCAGCGGCGGCCGGGCGGGGCATCGGTCAGGTGTACGGCGATCCGCCAGGCGAACACCAGCCCGCTCAGCGAGACCGCGACCGCGAGGATCATCCACAGCCACAGGGCGTAGTGGCCAAGCAGCGCGAACGGGACGGTGACCAGGAATGGCAGCGGCTTCCAGGAGGGTGCGCCGTTGGTATCCAGGTTCCCGTGGATCGTCAGCTTGCCCCAGACAAGCCATCCATAGGGGTCGTAGCCCGGGCGCGTATCGGCCCACAGCACCAACGCGGTGGACAGGAGCAGCAGGACCGCTGCGGCGAGCAGCCATCGGTATCGCGGAGCCAGGGCGGCCAACCACTCGCCGCGATGACGGGCGCTACGAGCCGGCCTGGGCGAGGCCGGAATCGGCTGTGCTTCGGCGGTTTCCTGAGACACGAGACCCCTAACCGAGAGCAGGACGGGCGCGGCCTGCCGGCCGACACGGAGCAAGCGGAGGACGGTATCAGCCGGAAAGCTGCCGCTGCCGGAAACGCTATCCACCGTAACTTTCTGGCCCGACCGGCCTACTTCCGTTTGGCCGGTCGGCTATCCTCCTGCGCTCGCAAGCTGGCGATTCTTCAGCCCTTGCCGATTTCCAGGCCGCCTGGTGGGTCGAGCGCGCTGAAGATCCACATCGAGTCTGAAGGGTATTGGAGCGTCCGTATGCAAATCTTGGTTCTTGGTGGTGACGGGTACCTCGGGTGGCCGACGGCCCTCCATTTGTCGGCACTCGGTCACGAAGTGGCTGTAAACGACAACTTTGCTCGCCGCGGTTACGACGACGAGATGGGGGTCGAGAGCCTTGTGCCGATCGCCACGCTCGACGAACGCATCGCGACTTGGGCGGAGATCAGCGGCAAGACGATCAAGAGCTACGTCGGCGACCTCTGCGATGCCGCGTTCACGCATCAGATGATTGGCGACTTCCGCCCCGAGGCGGTCGTCCACTTCGCCGAACAGCGCGCCGCTCCGTATTCGATGATCTCGCAGGCCCACGCGGTCTATACCCAAACCAACAACGTCGTCGGCAACCTCAACGTGATGTACGCGATCGCTGACACCAATATTGACACCCACTTGGTCAAGCTTGGGACGATGGGCGAGTACGGGCAGCCCAACATCGACATCGAGGAGGGCTGGATCGAGATCGAGCACAAGGGCCGCAAGGACCGGATGATCTACCCGAAGAAGCCCGGCTCCTTCTACCACTGCTCGAAGGTCCACGACAGCCACAACATCGAGTTCGGCTGCCGGATCTGGGGCCTGCGCGCGACCGACCTCAACCAGGGCGTCGTGTACGGCGTCGACACCGAGCAGACCAAGCTCGACCCGCGACTGGCCACCCGCTTCGACTACGACGGCGTGTTTGGCACCGTGCTCAATCGGATGGTCATCCAGGCGGTGCTCGGCCACCCGCTGACCGTCCACGGCAACGGATCGCAGACGCGCGGACTGATCAACCTGGTCGACACGGTCGAGTGCATCCGCCTGGCCTGTGAGAACCCGGCCGACCGCGGCGAGTTCCGGGTCTTCAACCAGATGACGGAGTCGATGTCGATCAACCAGATCGCCGAGACGATTGCTAAGGAATTCCCCGGCGGGGTTCAGATCGATCACGTCGACAATCCCCGGGTGGAGATCTACGACCACTACTACAACGTGATCCATACAGCACTCGAGGGGCTCGGCCTGAAGCCGACACTGCTGTCGAACGCGTTGATCGACCACATGTTCGACGTCGTCGAGCAGTACAAGGAGCGCGTCGATCTGGCGGCGATCACGGCGACGGTGCGCTGGGACCGGACCACCAGCGAGCTGCCTCAGACCGCGAGCGCGCTGGCGCAGACGTAGCGCCGGCGCGGCTCCGGGGCCAGCCGAGCACGACGGTACGGTCCGCTCAGTGCGGATCCAGGCGGCAGATGACCGGTTGACCCTCGATGACGATCTCCTCGTCTGCGCCGACAATGCGGGAGTCTTGATGGGCCTGCCCGAGGGGAGGTTCGATCTCGTGTATATGGATCCTCCCTTCAACACCGGTCGGGCTCAGACCCGGCAGACGCTCGCCATGCTGGCCGATGAGCGCGGCGCCCGCCGCGGATTCGGCGGACGCACGTACACCTCGCGGTTGCTCAAGCAGCTCAGCTACGAGGACTCGTTCGCCGACTACCTCGGCTTCCTGCACCCCCGGCTCGCGCGAGCCCGTGAACTGCTGGCCCCCCACGGGACCCTGTACTTCCACATCGACTACCGCGAGGCCCACTACTGCAAGCTGCTCCTCGACGAGGTGTTCGGCCGTGACGCCTTCCTGAACGAACTGATCTGGACCTACGACTACGGCGCCAAGCCACGACGGCGATGGCCCGCCAAGCACGACACGATCCTCGTCTACGTGCGGACCCCAGGCGGACACCATTTCGATGCCGACGCGGTCGAGCGAGAGCCCTACATGGCTCCCGGTTTGGTTAGCGCGGAGAAGGCCGCTCGCGGCAAGCGACCGACCGACGTCTGGTTCCACACCATCGTCCCCACGAACGGGCGCGAGAAGACCGGCTACCCCTCGCAGAAGCCCGAAGGTGTGCTCCGGCGCATAGTCGCCGCGTCCTCACGCCCGGGTGGGTGGTGCCTGGACCCGTTTGCCGGGTCGGGCACGCTCGGGGCCGTATGCCGCCAGCTGGGCCGGCGGTTTGTGCTGATCGACAACAGCCCCACCGCTCTGGAGGTGATGCAGACGCGGCTGGGAGCCGCCGAACCGCTGCCGGCTAGGCCCGCGAGTCTCGGACGAGCGGAACGAATCTGACCGGTTCGAGCGTTGTCGTGCGTAGGCCCTCCGCGGTCCTCCGAGCCAGGATCAGGTGCTGCTTGGCGCCGCCCACCGGGGCGACCAGCCGGCCCCCGACGGCGAGCTGGTCGGTCAGCGCCTGCGGAATGCGCTCAGCGGTCGCCGCAGCAACATTGATGGCGTCGTAGGGCGCGTACTCAGGGAGGCCCTCCCATCCGTCGCCGACGTACAGCGCGACGTTCGAGACGCCAAGTGCGGCGAGGGTCAGCTGGGCCGCCTCGGCCAACTCGGTGTGGCGCTCGATGCTCCACACGTGTCCGGCCAGCCGCGCGAGCAGGGCGGCATGGTAGCCCGACCCGGTTCCGACGTCGAGGATTCGATCCTCTGGTCCCAGCTCGAGCAGCTCCAGCATCCGGGCGACCACCAGCGGTTGCGAGATGGTCTGGTTGCAGGCGATCGGCAGCGCCGTGTTTTCGTATGCGCGGGGAAGTTGTGCGCCGGGCACGAAGCGCTCGCGCGGGACGGAGGCAATCGCCGCCAGCACGCGTTCGTCGGAGATTGAGGCGCGCAGCTGCCTGGCGAGGTCTACCGCTCCCGTCATATTGCCCATTTTCGAGCCTCTGGCAAGATCGAGCGCGATGACGACGACGCTCGAGGAGCAGGGGAGCTACCCGGGCTCACCTCACAGCAGCGGACGGGCGAGCAGCGTGAGCGCGTCGCTGCGGCGGATTGCGCGCACGATCCCGTGGCCGATCTGCCTGGTCACGGTGGTCGCTGCGGTGCTGCGGTTTGCCCAGCTCGACGGGGTGAGCGGGAATCAGTTCTACGACGCGGCGGTGCGGAGCATGTCTGGCTCCGTCCACAACTTCTTCTTTGGGGCGTTTGACCCAGCGGCAATCCTGTCGATCGACAAGCCACCCCTTGACCTGTGGCTGCAGGTGATCAGCGTGAAGCTGTTGGGCTGGAGCGGGTTCGCGCTGAAGCTCCCCGAGGCGTTGGGGGGGACGCTGGCGGTCCCGCTCCTGTACGACGCGGTGCGGCGGGCGGTGGGCCGCCCGGCGGCGATCGGCGCCACGGTGGCGCTGGCGGTCCTGCCGGAATCGGTGCTCACCTCACGCAGCGACACGATGGACTCGGTGATGATGCTGCTCGTCATCGCAGCGCTGTGGCTGGTGATTCGCGGTGCGCACACCGGAGAGCGCCGGGCGGTCGTGCTCGCCGGCGTGGCGCTGGGCCTGGCGTTCAACGTGAAGCTGCTTGAAGCGTTGCTTGCCGCGCCGGCATTGGCCCTCCTCTACCTGCTGGCCGGCCCGAGCTCGCCGGCGCGAAGGCTCCGAGACCTCGGCTTGGGCGCTGCGGCGCTGGTCGGGGTCGGACTGGCCTGGGCGATTCCGGCCTCGCTGCTGCCCGGCAGGCATCCGTGGCCCGTGGGATCGACGGACGGCAGCGTGTGGAACGCGATGTTCGTGTTCAACGGCTTCGGCAAGGTATCGAGCGGGGCCACCACCAAGCCGGGCGGACCGGGTCCGTTCCGCCTGATTGTCTCGACCGGCTGGCATTACGACGTGTTGTTCGGCTGCGTCCTCGTCGCCGCGGTCGTGATCGGTCTCGCCGCGGCGCTCAGCGCGTGGCAACGCCGCCGCACGGCTGGCCGGGGCCGCGAGCGCGATCTGGCCTGGGCACTTTCGGTGGCGACGGCCGCCTGGATTGTGTTTGCCGTGCTCGTGTTCGACGTGATGCAGACCGTTCATGCGCGCTACCTGGAGGCGCTGGCGCCGGCGCTGGCCATCGCGATCGGCTATGGAGCGGTGATGCTGGCCGGCCTCGGAACCAAGCGCTCACCATCGATCCGGGCCACGTTTGCGGCGCTGTTGCTGATCTGCGGTTACACGTTCCACTTCACCCCTGCCGCGCTGGGCTGGAGCATCGGCTCGCTGATCATCGCCGTGGCCGGCGCGATCCTCATCACCCGCGCCGGAGGCGTGGCCGCCGGCCCGGCGCGATGGCTGCTGGCCGGACTGATCATTGCGGCTGGGCTTGTCTTCCCGGTGCACGAGACGCTGGCTCTGGTCCGCACGAACGCCAACGACTCCCTGGGTCTGGCCGCGATGCCCGCGTCCAGTGCGACAGCGCTCTCCAACTACCTCACGTCGCGGACCGCGGGCCTTCGCTACGAGCTGGCGGTTGACGAGCCGCTCGCACTGGCTCCGCTGCTGATCCATGATCGCCGGCCGATTCTGCCGCTCACGAGTTTCGGTGGCATTCCGCTGACCAGCCGCAGCAGTCTGCTCGCCGCGGTCCGGGCCGGGGAGGTTCGCTATGGGCTGGTGGCGCGCCGTCGTTGCGGGCCGGCCAACCGCGGCTGGGCGGCCTGTGGGCCGGCGGCGCAATGGATCCGGCAGACTGGACTCGACGTGACCCCCCAAGGATTGGTCGGACCGTCGCGCCTCTACCTGCTGTCCGCTGCTCGTGCTGGCTGATCGCCGGTTCCGCGCGGGCGCCTGCGCCGTCGTGCTCGCGGCCGCGGGGGCGCTGGCGGCGGGCGCGCTGACCCCGGGGGTCGGTGCCGCCAACGGCTGCGGGGACTCGTCGATTGTGGGTAGTCGGCAGGTGACGCTGATGGTCAACGCAAAACCCCGCACCGCGCGCGTTCACACTCCGCCTCAGGCAGCAGTCCGAACGCGGCTGCCGCTCGTCATCGCGCTTCACGGAGTCGGGGGCAGTGGTCCTCGGGATGGAGGGCTACAGCGGGCTCTCCGTGGTCGCCGACCGCCGGGGGTTCATCGTCGCCTACCCAAGCTCGCAGGGTCCGTTCTGGAACAGCACCGGTTCGCCCCGGCGGCCCAATGACATCCGATTCATCCGGAGCCTGATCGCTTATCTGCGCCAAAGCATGTGCGTGGATGCTGCGCGGATCTATGTTGCCGGCGTCTCCAACGGAGGTGGAATGGCGGCCTTGGCCGGGTGTGAGCTGAGCGCCGAGATCAGCGGCTATGCCTCCGTGGCCGGAGGCTACGACGGTCAGCCGCCGTGCCGGCCGAAACGCCCTGAGTCGGTGCTGGAAATCCATGGCACCGCCGATCCGGTCGTGCCGTACTTCGGCGCGGCGCATCGATGGCACGTCGGCGTGCCGCAGTTCGTAGCCGGCTGGGTTCGCCGGGACCGCTGTCATGGCAGCGCGAGCGTGGATCAGCCGGCGACGCGCACCACCGTGCTCAGATGGGACAACTGTGCGGACGCCAGGGTCGAGCACATCAGGATCACCGGCGGCCGTCATGCGTGGCCGGGAGCGACTCCGCCTGATCCAGGCCCGCCGTCGACGATCTGCGGAGCGTGTGCAGTCTGGGGCTTCTTCTCGAGCTTGAGTCCGAGCGGCCGACCATGACGTCCAGGGCCGTCATGGTCGGCGCCGCGCTGGTGATCGCGGCCGCCACCCTCAGCGCGTGCGGTGGCTCCGCGAAGACCGCGAGCAAGCGCGCGCACCCCTCGGCAATCCCCCCGGTCGGCGCCCGCCAGGGCCCGAGGGCCGCGAACGGCGTGAGCGCCACCGACGGGGTCCCGCCGCTGCTGGACCCTCGCAATGTGTACGCCGCCGATCGCAGCGGCGCCCTGGCTCCGGTGGCCCGTCATTTCCGCAGCCTGATCTACGTGCCCAACAGCACGAGTAACACGGTCGACGAGATCGATCCCGCCAACTACCGGATCGTGCGCCAGTTTCCGGTCGGCGCCCTTCCCCAGCATGTGGTCCCGTCGTACGACCTACGGACGCTGTGGGTGACCAACGACAACGGCAACAGCCTCACGCCGATCAATCCCATCAGCGGCCGGCCCGGCCGCGCGGTGCCGGTAGAGGACCCCTACAACATGTACTTCAGCCCCGATGGACGCTACGCGATGGTGATGGCGGAACGGTTGCGCCGGATCGACTTCCGGGATGCCAACACGATGAAGCTGCACCATTCGCTCAACGTTCCGGGCTGCGCAGGGGTCAACCACGCCGACTTCACCGCCGACGGCCGGTACATGTTCGTCAGCTGCGAGTTCGCCGCGCGGATGATCGTGGTCGACGTCGCGCGGGAGCGGCTCCTCCGCACGGTGCCCGTGCGTGTGGGTTCCTCGCCCCAGGATGTGAAGCTCTCGCCGGATGGCCGCATCTTCTACGTCGCCGACCTCACCTACGGCGGCGTCTGGAAGTTCGACGCGCGCACGTTCAGGCGGCTCGGATTCGTCAACACGGGTACGGGCGCCCACGGGCTGTATCCGAGCCGAGACGCCCGCAGTCTGTACGTCTCAAATCGCGGCGCGGGCACCGTTTCCGTGATCAGGTTCAGCACCAGCCGGGTGAGCAGCACCTGGACGATCCCCGGCGGCAGCCCCGACATGGGCGGGGTGTCGGCATCAGGGCGCGTGCTCTGGCTGGCGGGTCGCTACGACGCCGCCGTGTACGCGATCAGCACACGCACCGGGAAGCTGATCCGCCGAGTCCCGGTGGGGCTGGGCCCGCACGGGCTGTGCGTCTATCCCCAGCCCGGCCGGTATTCGCTCGGGCACACGGGCGTGATGCGATAGCCGGCGGGATCGTCGTCCCGCGCCGCCGAGACCCGCTCGTGCCAGAATCGACGAGATGATGACGAGCTCGGCCTTGCAGCGGACGTTGCTGCTCGTCCTCGTCGCGCTGATCGCCGCAATCGCGGTGGTGCTGATCACCGGTCGTCCGGGCTCAAGTGCGTCGAGCGCGCAGCGCCAATCTCGGTTCGACGGTCCGACGCTGCCCCCAGGGCTGCGGGCAGCCGATTTCTCGCTCACCGACCAGACCGGCCACCGGATCACCCTGTCCCAGTACCGAGGCCATGTCGTGATCCTGACCTTCATTCACTCGCTCTGCCATGACACTTGTCCGTTCATGGTCGAGCAGATCAAAGGCGCGCTGAACACACTTCCCGCCGCCCCATCCGTTCCCGCCATCGGTATCAGCGTCGCCCCCCGCGAGGACAGCGTCGCGAACCGGCGCCGGTTCCTCGGCCGGCATGACCTGGCGCGCCGGCTGGCGTTTCTGAACGGATCGCCGTTGGCGATGCGCCGGGTCTGGCACGCCTACGCGATCCAGCCGGTGAAGGGTCCGATCGATCACTCCACGTTCGTGCTCCTGATCGACCGGCGCGGCATCGAGCGGGTCGGCTTCCCGGCCGATCAGCTGACCCCTGAGGGCCTGGCACACGACATCCGTCTGCTCGAGCGCGAGCCCGCTTAGTGGAACCACTCCGTGACCCCACTTGCGGTCCCGGTTCAGGCCGGGAGGTGGCGCTCCCGTAGCGGGGCGAGCTGGGCGTCGAGCTCTTCGGCGGAGGCCATCGGGATCTCGAAGGTCGCATCCCCGTGACGGGTCCGGATCACAAGCTGTGCGCCCCCGCTCCGCCGGCGTCGGCGTAACCACCGGGCTGGTGGGACGTCCAGCGAGCGGATCTCCGCCCAGCGCAGGCGCCCGAGCAGCTCCACCGGTCCTCGGGCGATGTCCAGCCCGTCCTCGCTCAAGCGCAGTTGGATGCCCGACTCCGCGGGCTCGAGGTTGGCGATGCCTCCGAGGTGCACGGCGGTTAGACGGAGCACCTCCGGCTCCTCGGTGGCATACGGCGCCGGCACTCGAGCTTCCGCTTCAGCCGGGCTTTCGTCCTCGGTGCGGGACGCTTCGTCGGCTGAAGGTTCTGCGATTTCGGCCTGCGATACTTCGACTTCCGTCTGAGGTTCGTCACCAGCCGCCTGAGGTTCCTCACTCTGAGCCGGCTCGAGGGCGGCGAGGCTCTCCTCGTAGGAAGGCGCGCCGACAATCGCCTGGGCTCGGATCACGGCGGGATGGCCGAGCGCCTCGCCGAGGCCGATCCCGAGCTCCTCGGTGGCCACGCCGGCCAGGGCACGGCGCCACTGCAGACCGTCGGCACGGTCCGCTGCCCGTTGCACGAGTTGCTCGAGCTGCTCATCATCGAGCCGCAAAACGTCGGAGTGGGCGGCAGCCGCCTCCTGGAAAGCTGGGCGCAGGCGCGAGAGCAGTGCCTCGCGGCCCTGGTCGGCAATGCGTTGAGCGGTGTGCTCGGGCGTCTCGGTCACAGCGTCCCCTCCTCGATGTGCGTCGCGATGCGATTCAAGAATCTCGCCGCCTGACCGCCGTACAGGATCCGGTGGTCGCAGCCGAGCGTAACCGTGAGCGCGCGGCCGGGGACGAGGTTCGCGTCTCGGACCAGAGCCACCTCCCGCAACGTGCCGGCCGAGACGGCGGCGGCCTGCGGTGCGACGACGAGCGGCGCCGCGCGTGCAACCCCCAACGGCCCGAGGTCCCACAGCGTGAAGGTGGCTCCCGACAGCTCCGGGGATGACAGGTCTCCCGTGCGAGCGCGGTCGCTGACCCGGGTGATCTCTTGGGCGAGCTCGGACAATGACCGCTCGTCGGCATCAAACACCGTCGGAATGGTGTACGCGTTGTCGTCGGCGACCACGACCCCGATGTTGATGCGGGAGTACAGCTCGAAGCTTCCGTCCCGGTAGGCCGCATTGGCCCGCGGCACGTCGCGCAACGCGAGCGCGCACGCGCGCATCAAGATCGCGGTCAGGCCGCAGCCGTGCTCGGCCTCCCGTGCGAGCATGCGATCGGCCTCGACCTCAGCCGCCAGCTCGAGGTCTGGCACCGTCGCTCTCGACTCGGCGCTTCGCCGCGCGACGGCTTGCTCCCAACGCTGTGGGGCGAGCAGACGAACTTCCCCCTTCACCCCGGCAGGGCGCGTGGAGGCCCCTGGATCGACCATGGCGCGCAAGATAGCGTCCAGCGGTCTAGCGTGAGCCGGGCGCGGCGTCCGCGCCCTCCCAGGCGCGCAGGAAGTCCTCCGCGTCCATCCCCGCCAGATCGGTGCGGAGAGCTTTCAGGAGCCGGGAGGCGTCTTTGGCCGGCAGCTCCCAGAACAGGACCATCTCGCCATCGTCTACCGATACGACCTCGATCCGGTCAAGGCGATCCGGATCGGCCAGAAAGGCGGGTTGCAAGGGTCCCCGCGACGCGAGCAGGCGAAAGCGGCGGTTGGCCCTCATCGCCGAGAACCCAGCGCTGCCGCGGCCTGTTCGACTGCGCGCTCGCCCTCGAACACGGTGCGGCGAACGTCGATCGCGGGCAGCGAGCGGACGCCCGCGCCGCGCGCGCGGTCGTTCGCCTGTTCCAGGGCCTGGGCCGTCGAGCGCAGACCGATCCCCTTGAGCAGCGCCGTCGGGTGCATCTCGCACGCCGCTCCGGCGATCAGCACCGTGCTCTGCTCGCCGATGTCCTGCCCACCGGCAAACGCCTGGCGGAATGTGGCCAGCGAGAAGACGACCGCGCGGCCGACGCGCTTGGCGTAGGTGGCGGCGAGGCTGACCTGACGCGTGTCCGCCGGCCAGTTGGACGGCCAGCGCAGCGGCTGCAGCTCCAGCTCGGCGACGCGCTCCTCGATCCGCTCTCGGTCGACCTCCTGCCCACCGTCGCAGACCGCAGCGGCGTGAACCGGCTCCCACTCCGGGACGACCGGCAACGCCGCCATGATCGTCTCGGCGACGAGATAGCACTCCGGGCTGCCGAGGTCGTAATAGAAGATCGGCTGGTCTGAATTCGGCGCTGACACGCCTGCGCTCAGCCGTGGATGAGCCAGCCGTCGGCGGCGCGGGCCGCCTCCATCACGCCCTCCGACAACGTCGGGTGGCCGTGAATGATGCGCGCGACCTCGGGGTACCCGCCCTCGAGGATCCGCGCGTTGACCAGCTCCTGGATGAGCTCGGTGGCCTTGGCACCGACGATGTGTCCGCCGAGCAGTTCGCCGTACTTCTTCTCGCCGACGATCTTGATCACACCGGTGCGATCTCCGTAGACGGTGCCCGCGCCGACGGCCCCGTATTGGATCTTCCCCACCGCGACGTCGTAGCCCTGCTCACGCGCCTGGATCTCGGTGAGGCCGAAGCTGGCCACATTCGGCGTGCAGAACGTGGCCCGCGGAATATCGATGTACTCGATCGGGTGGGTTGCCATGCCGGCGGCGTCCTCGACCGCGATCACGCCCTCGTCGGAGGCCTTGTGGGCCAGCGCCGGTCCGTGGACGAGGTCGCCGATCGCGTAGATGCCCTGGGCGCTGGTGCGCATCGCGCCGTTCACCTCGATCAAGCCGTTGTCGGCCAGCTTCACGCCGGCGCTCTGAAGTCCGAGCGCATCGACGTCCGGAGCCCTCCCGGCGGCGATCACGAGCCATTCCGCCTCACCGGATTCTTCCCCGTAGGTGAACTTGACGCTTGACTCGCCCGACTCAACGTTCGCCACCAGCGTGCCGGTGTGAATCGTCATGCCCTGCTTCCCCAGCCCGCGTTCGGCCGCCTTGGAGATGTCGGCGTCCTCGGTGGGCATGACCCGATCGAGCGCTTCGAACAGACGCACGTCCACTCCCAGCCGAGCATACGCCGACGCGATCTCCGCGCCCGACGCGCCGGCGCCGACGATCGCCATCGACTTCGGTAAGGCATCGAGCGCCCAGGCCTCCTCGGTCCCGATCACGCGCCCGACGAACTGGGTCCCGGGGATCGGCCGCTTGACCGAACCGGTCGCGAGCAGGATCGTCTTGGCTGTGATCGGGTTGCCGCCCACGCTCACGACGCCCTCACCGGCGAGCGAGCCCTCGCCTTCGATGAGGTCGATTGCGTTCTTCTTGAATAGTCCTGCGACACCCCCGGTCAGCGTCGTGACGACCTTCTCGCGGCGGGCCCCGACCGCTGCGAAGTCGACCTCAGGTTCGCTGACCTTGATGCCGAAGCTGCCCGCCTCGCGGACCTCGGAAAGAATGTCGGCCACCCGCAGCACCGCCTTGGCGGGGATGCAGGCGTAGTTCAGGCACCGACCGCCGACGCGATCCTTTTCCACCACCGCGGTCCTCATCCCGAGCTGCGCGGCGCGGATCGCGGCAACGTACCCACCCGGTCCCGACCCGATCACCACGCAGTCATAAGCGGATTCAGCCATGAATCTGAGCCTAGCTGAAGCGACCGGGACGGCGCTATCGCCCGGGGTACTTCGGCATCTGAAGTCGGCTGAGGACTCGCACCAGCTTGTAGAACAGGAACCCGCCGCCGCCCACCACGACGAGCCCGACGAGGAGGCCGAGCACATTGCTGGCGCGGATCAGCAACAGCGAAAACACGAGCACCACGAGCGCGAGGATCGTCTGGAAGCCGAGCACCGCCCAGTAGCGCAGACGCCACATACCGGCGGCGCAGACCAACATCATCAGCGAGAACAGCACCACCCCGCCGACGCCGGCGTGGGTCCTGCCGAAGGTGATCCGACCGCCCACGATCACGTCAATGAGATCGCCGGCGCCGACCAGCACGGCGATCACCGATGCGATGATGATCGGCCACGGGCGCTCGCCCTCCTGCAGCGGAGTGAGCGTCGCCCGGACCGCCGCATTGCGCTGCTCTGAGCGGCTGGGTGGCTGCGTGCGGGCCGGCGGCCGCGCGGCGGTGGCCTCGGGCCGCGCTGGTGGCCCGCGGCGGCCCCGCTTGCGGCTACGCTGGCCCAACGCCCGCTCCGGTGGGGCGACGCTCAGGATCCGCCAGGGCGCGCCGCAGCCGCCGCGCGACGTCCGCTGGGTCGCGGGCCTGAGTGAGAGCTCGGACCACGGCCACGCGCCGTGCTCCTGCGGCGCGCACGTCGCCGACGTTCGCCGAAGAGATCCCGCCGATGGCGAAGAACGGCATCTGCGCGTGTTTTGAGGCATAGCGCACCAGGTCCAGTCCTACGGCGGGCCGCCCGGGCTTGGTCGGCGTCTCGTGCACCGGGCCGACACCTATGTAGTCGGCGCCGAGCTGGGCGGCGGCGTCGACCTGGGCCGGGCTGTGAGTCGACAGCCCGACGATCGCTCGCTCGCCCACGAGCGAGTGGGCCTCGGCCGCCGGCCTGTCGTCCTGGCCGACGTGGACGCCGTCGGCTCCCGCGAGCGCCACCAGCTCCGGGCGGTCGTTGAGGATGAACAGCGCACCGTGAGTCGCACAGGCTCTGGCCACGCGGCTCGCGGCTCCCAGGATCTGCTCGTCCGAGGCACCCTTCATCCGCAGCTGCACGACCTGGACGCCGCCCCTCAGCGCACTGTCCAAGAACAGGTCGGCAGGTTCGTCGCAGACGAGGTACAGCCGGGCGTCGGCGAGGCGCTGCAGGCGGGGGTCCACGAGTCCAGTGTGCCAGGGAACCCGCGCTAGCATTGCGTCGGAACGGGAGCCTCACTATTGGGCTGAGAGGGCGGACGTCGATCTGCCGACCGTCTGGACCTGATCCGGGTAATGCCGGGCAGGGAGGAGCTTCATGCACGACCAACATCGAGCATCAGCAGACGTCGTGATCGTGGGGGGCGGCGTCATCGGCCTCGCGATCGCCTGGCGCGCGGCGGCTCGGGGCCTCCACGTCATCGTGCTCGAGCGAGGAGCGGTGGGAGGGGGCACCTCACGCCTCGCCGCCGGAATGCTTGCCCCCATCTCCGAGGCCGACCCGTCTGAGCAGCCACTGCTGGCGCTCGGGATCA
This sequence comes from Solirubrobacteraceae bacterium, assembly GCA_051001875.1. GTDB lineage: Bacteria > Actinomycetota > Thermoleophilia > Solirubrobacterales > Solirubrobacteraceae > Palsa-465. Next base: position 31,081 of record JBPCMW010000098.1, read on the forward strand.
GAGCCGCCCGCGCCTACCCGGCATTCGTGGCTGCGCTCGCCGAGGCGTCGCCGCTCGACCCGGGCTACCTGCGCTGCGGGACGATCGTCGCCGCCCGCGACGCTGACGAGGCCGAGGCGCTCGGGCGTGCCTTCCGGCTGCGGGGCCAGCTCGGATTGTCGGCTCGGCGGCTGCGTCCGAGCGAGGCCCGCCGGCTGGAGCCGGCGCTGGCGCCGACGCTCCGGCTGGCCCTCGAGTTCCCGGATGACCATGTCATCGACCCCCGCGCGCTGTGCGCCGCCCTCGCCGACGCCGCGCGCCGGGCCGGGGCCCGGATCCGCGAGGGAGCCCTGGTCGGCGAGGTCACGTGCGCGGAGGACAGCGTGAGGGGCGTCCGGCTCGCCGACGGCGAGCTCATCGAAGCCGATTATGTCCTCGTCGCGGCGGGCGTGTGGTCAGGCGCGCTCGGCGGATTGCCCGAGCACGCGCGGATGCCGCTGCGGCCGGTCAAGGGCCAGATCCTGCGCCTGCACGATCCCGCCGGGCCTGGGCTGCTCAGTCACGTCCTGAGGATGGACGGTGCTTATGTCGTGCCGCGCGGGGACGGCCGCTATGTCATCGGCGCGACGATGGAGGAGCGCGGGTTCGATGAGACGGTCACCGCCGGGGCGCTGTTCGGGCTCCTTCGCGACGCATCGGAGCTGCTGCCCGGGGTGAGCGAGCTCGTGATCGACGAGCTCTCGGCAGGCTTCCGTCCCGGCACTCCGGACAACGCACCGATCATCGGGGCGGGAACGCCGAGCGGGCTGCACTGGGCGACCGGGCACCACCGCCACGGGATCCTCCTGGCCCCGATCACCGCCGAGCTGGTGCTGCGTGAGCTAGTGGCCGACGACGTGCCGGACTGGCTGGCGGATACAGGGGCTGAATCCGACCTCTCCGGGTTCGCTCCGACCCGGTTCGCACCGACCCTGGAAACCACACGATGATCATCCTGCTGAATGGGACCGAGCACGATGTCCCGGCAGATGCCACAGTGGCGGGCGTGGTTGCAGCACTCAAGGACACCGTCGAGGGCCGCGGCGTGGCGGTGGCGGTCGGAGGAGAAGTCGTGCCTCGCACCGCCTGGTCGCAGACCCGCCTGGCGCAGGGCGCCAAGGTCGAGATCGTGTCCGCGGTGCAGGGGGGTTAGGGGAATGCCGACCGACGCACTCCAGATCGCCGGCCGCTCACTGGGCTCGCGGCTGATCTTGGGCACCGGCGGTTTCACCAATCACGAAGTGCTGGCGCAGGCCCTGGCCGCCTCGGAGACCGAGCTGTGCACCGTGGCGCTGCGGCGCCTCGATCCCGGAGCGCGTGGCTCCATCCTCGAGGTGCTCGACGGTGCCGGCGTCCAGGTGCTCCCCAACACGGCCGGATGCTTCACCGCCCGCGACGCGATTCTCACCGCCCAGCTGGCCCGTGACGCGTTCGAGACCGACTGGATCAAGCTCGAGGTGATCGGTGACGATCGCACCCTGCTTCCCGACGCGGTCGAGCTGGTCGCCGCCGCCGAGGCCCTGGTCGACGACGGGTTCGTGGTGCTCCCATACACCACCGACGACCCGGTCCTCGCCCGGCGCTTGGAGGACATAGGCTGCGCGGCCGTGATGCCCCTGGGATCACCGATCGGCAGCGGAATGGGAATCTGCAATCCGTACAACATCTCGATCATCGTCGAGCACGCACAGGTGCCGGTGGTGCTCGACGCGGGGGTCGGGACGGCGTCCGACGCCTCGCTGGCGATGGAGCTCGGCTGCGACGCCGTCCTCTGCGCGAGCGCGATCTCCCGGGCCCACGACCCGCCGGCGATGGCTCGCGCCGTCCGCCTTGCCGTGGAGGCGGGCGCGCTCGCCCGAGGCGCCGGTCGCATCCCCCGGCGCCGGTACGCTGAGGCCTCCACGCCAGCGGCGGGGCTGCCCGTGTTCGATCTGCCGGCCGGGCCGGCTTGACGATCGACGAGCTGATCGACGGCTGGGAGGCCGCCTGGTCCGGACGGGACCCGGACGCGTTCGCAGAGGTGTGCTCTGACGAGGTGCACTACGAGGATCCGCTGACCGAAGAGCCGCTCGAGGGCCTTGACGAACTCATCGCTCACGCCGAGCGGCTGTGGGCGGGCTTTCCCGACGCGCGCATGGAGCGCACCGGCGAGCGCCTGAGCGGCGGGAGCTTCGTCGCGGCACCCAGCAAGCTGCTGGCCACACACAAGGGGTCGCTCGAGGGGCTCCCGGCGACCAACCGCTTCGTCGTCCTTCATTGCGTCTGCTACTGCGAGCTCGACCGCGATCGCGACCGCGATCGCGACCAGCTGCTGCGCGTGCGGGCGTTCTTCGATCTCTACGACGCCGCGACCCAGCTCGGGGTCCTCCCGGCCCGGGGGACGATGGGTGAGAAGGCGCTGCTGGTGCTGCGGGGGTTCGGGCTGCGCGCGCGGGGGTAGCGCGGCCGGGGTCTCTGGTGGGGCCACTCGCGGGCAAGAGCAACCGCGACTTGGGCGAGGCGACCTCAGGCGTCCCCCGAGGCGCCCAAAAGTGCGCGTTGTCCGAGCACCGTTATGCGGTGTGTGAGATAGCGTCCCTGAGCGGGCGCCTCAGCTACACCGCGGTCCGCGGCGCTGGGGGTGTGCGCAGTTTTGTTCCCCGCGCGGCCTCGCGACCGATGCACACCATGGCGCACCGGCGTAACGCGTCAGTGAACGCCGCCGGCTTGACGCGTGACGTCTGAACCGCGCATACCGCGGTTCCCACGGCAGACACCGGCCGGATCAGGTCAGTTGTCGTGTTCTGACCCCGGTTCCGCCGACCGACGCCCCCGACCGACGCCCCCGATGGACGCCCCCGACCGACACCCCCGATGGACGCCCCCGATGGACGCCCCCGACGGACGCCCCGACGGACGCCCACGACGGACGGCGGCCCTCCGTTTGGCCGAAATCGGCCGGTCATTGTCATTGCGGCCAGAGCGCCGCGCCGCGATGATGCGGTCATGGCCGATCCTCGCCGTGTCGTGATCCTCGCCTTCCCGGACGTCCAGGCGCTGGCCGTCATCGGTCCCGCCGCGGTCTTCTCGCTGGCCGCCCGCGCCCCCGCCGGCGCGTACGAGATGACGGTAGTGACCCCGACCGGCGCGCCGCTGCGTACCTCCAGCGGGTTGCAGCTCACGCCGGACAGCGCCCTCGATGGTTGCCGGGGCCAGATCGACACGCTGCTGGTGGCCGGCGGCCGCGGAGTACGGGCGGCTGCGGCCGACGAGTCCCTGAGCTCATGGCTGAGGCTCGCGGCGCGGCGGTCCCGACGAGTTGGCTCCGTGTGCACCGGAGCGTTTCTGCTCGCGCGCGCCGGAATCCTCGACGGCCGCCGCGCGACCACGCATTGGGCCGCGTGCCAGGCGTTGCAGCGCAGCTATCGCAGCATCGAGGTCGAGCCGGATCCGATCTTCGTCCGCGATGGCAACGTCTACACGTCGGCGGGCGTCACCGCCGGGATCGATCTGGTTCTGGCGCTCGTGGAGGAGGACCTCGGTTCTCGCGCTGCGTTGGACGTGGCCCGGGAGCTCGTTCTGTTCATCCGTCGCCCCGGCGGCCAGGCCCAGTTCAGTGCCGGCCTCGCCGGCCAGTCCGCCGAGCGCCCGTCGCTGCGCACTCTTCAGGCCTGGATCGCCGACCATCTCGATGCCGATCTGTCGGTGGCGGCGCTGGCGGAGCGCTCGTTCATGAGCGTGCGGAACTTCGCTCGAGTGTTCACAGCCAGGTTGGCGTCACCCCGGCCGCGTATGTCGAGGCGCTGCGGCTCGAGCGTGCTCGCACGCTGCTCGAGACCACTGACGCGCAGCTCGAGGAGATTGCTGGTTTATGCGGGTTCGGCACCGTGGAGACGCTCCGACGGACCTTCGGTCGCCGCCTGAACGTCAACCCCAGCGACTACCGCCGCCGCTTCTCCGGCACCCAGGCCGGCATCCCAGCCCCCGAGAACGTCATCCCGATCAGGAGCCAAGCCAGATGAACATCGCCATTCCGATATTCGATGAGCTGACCGCGCTCGACGCGGTCGGGCCGTACGAGGTGCTCTCGCGTCTGCCCGGGGCAGAGGTCCACTTCCTTGCCGCGCAACCGGGTCCGAAACGCACCGAGAACGGTATGCTCGCGCTAGTCGCCGACCGGGCGCTCGACGAACTGCCGGACCCTGAGGTGGTGGTCGTCCCGGGCGGCTACGGCACGCGGGCGCTGATGGAGGACGAAACGATGTTGTCCTGGCTACGCCGCGCGCACGAGAGCTCTCAGTGGACCACGTCGGTGTGCACGGGGTCGCTGCTGCTGGCCGCGGCCGGGATCCTCGACGGGCTCGAGGCAACGACGCATTGGCTCGTGCTCGATGCGCTCGCGCCCTACGGCGCGAGGCCGGTCAGTCGGCGCGTCGTCGAGCAGGGCAAGGTGATCACCGCCGCCGGCGTATCGTCCGGGATCGACATGGCCCTCACGCTTGCCTCGCATATCGCGGGCGAGAAACTGGCCCAGGGCATCCAGCTCGGGATCGAGTACGACCCGCAGCCGCCGTTCCACAGCGGTTCGACGGCCACCGCCCCGCCGGAGGTGATCGAGTTCGTGCGCGAGCACGCCGGTCAGCTGGCCTGAGCCGGAGCCGAACCCTGAGTCGAAACCGCGTCAAGGGTCACCGCCACCGGGGCGTGATCTGACAGGCGTCCTCGCTCCAGTACCTCGGCCGGCGCCGTGGCCTCCAGACCCCGGGCGAACACGAGATCCACGTCGTGCCCGCCGGCTAGGGTGAACCCCTCGCTCGACAGCGACAGCGAACGAACATTGAAATCCCCGCCCAGCACGACGGCGGTGCCCGGGCCTGCCCAGCCGGTCAGCGCGCGCGCCGCGCGGTGGGCCTCGGCCACCGCCCCCTCGCTGTCACGAACGGTCGCGTGCAGGTTCCCGACCCAGGCGCCGGAGCTCAGCCGCGCGCCCTGCAACCAGCGGCGTTCGGGCCACGTCCGCAGTCGCAGGGTTCGATGCTCCTCGATGCGCTGCCCGCGGACGAGCATCGCGTTGGCACCACCCCCATTGGACTTGATCAGGTCAGGCCAGCGAACCGCGATCGCTCGCCGAACCGGCAGGAGCGAGTTGCGGGAGGTGAGGACGGTGCGCGCGTCGGCGGACAGCCGCCGGCCGAGCAGCACCGGCCACCACGGGGGCACCTCCTGGAGCAGGGCCACGTCCCAGGGCCAATCCGCCAGGGCCTGAGCAAACTCGTCGAGCAGCGCGTGACCGGCCGACGGCACCGCACGGCCGTGCAGGAGATTCCAGGTCAGGACCCGCAGGGACACAGGGCCCAACGTACACTCTCCGCCCCACGATGCCCCGCCATTTCCTCACCGGCCAGGAGCTGAGTTCAGACGAGCTGCGGCAGCTGATCGACCGCGCGCTCGAGCTGAAGGCCGAGCCGCATGGCTCCGACGTGCTGGCCAGGCGCACGGTGGCCCTGATCTTCCAGAAGCCGTCGACACGCACGCGGGTGTCGTTCGAAACCGGGATCGTCGAGCTGGGCGGCCATCCGATGGTGCTGCGGGTCGATGACACCCAGCTGACCCGGGGCGAGTCGGTGCGCGATACCGCCTACGTGCTCTCGCGCCACGTCTCGGCCATCGGCATCCGCACGGCGCAGGACGAGCTCGCCGCTGAGCTCGCCGAGCACGCGAGCGTTCCGGTCATCAACATGCTGACCGCGAATCACCACCCCTGCCAGGCGCTCGCCGACCTGCTGACTTTGGCGGAGACGTTCGGCCAGCTCGAGGGCCTGACCCTGGCCTACGTGGGCGACGGCAACAACGTCGCCCGGTCGTTGGCCATCGTCGGAGCGATGGCGGGTGTCAAGGTGCGGATCGCCTCCCCGCCCGGTTATCAGCTCGAGCCGGTCGCCGGAGCGGAGCTGATGACCGATCCACGCGAGGCGGCGAGGGGCGCCGACGCGCTCTACACCGACGTCTGGGTCAGCATGAGCGACGATCCTGAGTCGGCCCGCCAGCGCCGGGAGGCACTGCGTCAGTACCGCATCGACGACGCGCTGCTGGACCTCGCGGGCCCGCAGGCGATCGCGTTGCATTGCCTGCCCGCGCATCCCGGCGAGGAGATCACCGCGGAGGTCCTGTACGGCGAGCGACAGCGCATCTGGGACCAGGCGGAGAATCGGCGCCACGCCCAGAAGGCGCTGCTCGAGCTGCTCACCACGCCGCGTCCGGATCCTGCGGCGACCGGAATGTAGTTCGGATACGCTCGGAGCGAGGCTTATTCCACAGGAGGTAGTGCGTTGCCGGCTCTGAAGCGTTCTTCAGGTGGTACCCAGGGGCCGACACGCTCCGCCAGGTCGCCCACCGCGAATCCGCGGGCGGCCAAGCCGGGCGCCCCCAAACGCAGCGCCCCCAAACGCAGCGCCCCCAAACGCCCCAGCTCCACCGCGGCGGCCAAGACAGCGGCGGACGGGCTCGCCAATGCGGCCGAGCGGCTCATCGCCCGGGTGATCGGTCAGCTGGACCTGGTGATGCTGACCCGCGAGCGGATTCAGGCCACGCTCGACGACGCCGCCGAACGGGGGCGGGTGACCAGGACCGACGCCAACGCGCTCGTTGCGGAGCTGGTCAACCTCGGGCGCCAGCAGACCGACGACCTGATCGGGGACCTCGAGCAGCTGCTGGGACGCGGCATCGAGCAGATCGGCTCGGCGACCCGCCGGGCTCGCCGTGTCGAGCCGGTCGATCGTCTGGTCCGCGGCGCCGACCGTGCCCGCCGGACCGTCGGCGTCGGCCCGACCTTCCCGATCCTCGATTACGACGAGCTGACCGGCCGGCAGGTGGCGGAGCGGATCGGCGAGCTCTCGCCACCACAGCTGCGCACGGTTCGTGAATACGAGCGCCGCCATGGCAACCGCAAGATGGTTCTGGCCGCGGTTGAGCGCGCGCTGGCCTAGTTCGAAGTGTCCGCGGAGAATCCCACCAGGGTCCGGCCCGCTCGCGGGGACGAGCTCGAGCTCCGCGTGGAGTCGCTCGCCTTCGGCGGGGCTGGGGTGGCCCGGCTCGATGGCTACGTTGTCTTCGTCCAGGACGCCGTCCCGGGCGACCTGGTGCGCGCGGTGGTCGGGAAGTCGAAGCGGGCGTACGCGGAGGCCCGCGCGGTCGAGATTCTGCAGCCCAGCCCCGACCGGGTAGCGCCCATGGCCGAGCACCCTGGGGCGCCATGGCAGGTGCTGCCGTATGAGCGCCAGCTGCAGATCAAGCAGGATCAGGTGCGGGATGCGCTCCGGCGCATCGGGAGGCTCGAGGGCTTCGAGCTGGAGCCGATCGTGCCCGCCGAGGCGCAGTGGCGCTACCGCAACAAGCTCGAGTACTCGTTTGGCGCCGACGCCACGGGCGCGCTGATCTGCGGTTTTCACGCTCCCGGCCGGTGGCACGAGATCGTCGAAGTCACCGACTGTCTGCTCGCCTCCGAAGCCGGCAACCGCGCCCGCGAGGCGGTCGTGGCCTGGTGTCGGACGCAGGGTCTCGAGCCCTACGACCGCCGTACTGGTGAAGGCCTGCTCCGGAACCTGGTGGTCCGCGAGGGTCGGCGCAGCGGTCAGATCCAGGTCCGCCTCGTCACCGGGCCCGGTGGGATCGATCGTGACGGGCTGGCGCAGGCGGCCGCCGGCTGCGACGGGGTGCTGTGGACGCAGGTCGAAAGCGTGGCCGAGACCACCCACGGCGGCGCCACCCAGCTGATCGGCGGCGTTGATCGTCTCGACGAGGAGCTCGGCGGCCTGCGCGTACAGATCTCGCCCGAGGCCTTTTTTCAGACCAACACCGAGATGGCGGAGCAGCTGTACGAACTCGCGCTCGGGTACGCCCAGCTGCGGGGGTTCGAGCGGGTCTACGACCTGTACTGCGGGATTGGCACGATCGGACTCCTGATGGCTCCGCGGGCGGCTGAGGTGTGGGGGCTCGAACTGAGCGAGGACGCCATCGCCAACGCCATCGCCAACGCGCGACTGAACGAGATCGACAACGCCCGCTTCTTCGCCGGCGATGTGCGTCTCGCCATGCGGGAGCTGGTGGAGAAAGCAGGCCGGCCCGACGTGCTGGTGCTCGATCCCCCGCGCGCCGGGCTGTCCCAGAAGATCGTCCGCCGCGTCATCGAGGCCTCGGCGAAACGGATCGTCTACGTCTCCTGCAACCCGACCACGCTGGCCCCGAACGCCGCGCAGCTGGTCGAGGCCGGCTACACCCTAGTCCGGGTGCGCCCGGTCGACATGTTCCCGCAGACGCCGCACATCGAGTGCGTGGCCCTGCTCGAGCGTCGTTAGGGTTCAGCACCACATGCGCGCCGTCACGATCCGCGACAAGCAGCTGAGCGTCGAGGACCACCCGGACCCGACGCCGGGCGCGGGCGAGGTGCTGATCCGGGTCAAGGCGGCGGGAATCAACGGCGCGGACATGATGCAGCGAGCCGGGTTCTATCCCGCGCCTCCCGGTGCCCCGCAGGACATACCCGGGCTCGAGCTGGCGGGCGAGGTCGTAGCGGTAGGCGACGGCGCGATGCGGTTCAAGCCTGGCGACCGGGTGATGAGCATCGTGGCCGGCGGAGGCCAAGCCGAGCTGGCGGTCGTCCACGAGCGGATCGTGATGGCTGTGCCCGAGCGGCTCAGCTGGACCGAGGCGGGCGGCGTTCCCGAGGTCTTCACGACCGCCCAGGACGCGATCTTCACCCAGGCGGGACTGAAGCCCGGCGAGCACCTGCTCGTCCACGGGGGTGCCGGAGGCGTCGGAACGGCGGCGATCCAGATTGCTCGCGCGTCAGGCGCGCTGGTGAGCGCCACGGTGCGCAATCCCGACGCTCGGCCGCAGGTGGCCGACCTCGGTGCCGAGCCGATCGACCCGGAGAAGTTCGGCGAGCACGGGCCGTTTGATGTGATCCTCGAGCTCGTCGGAGGCCCGAATCTGTCCGCCAACGTCTCGGCGCTGAACACCCTGGGCCGCATCGTGGTGATCGGGATCGCCGCGGGGGCGAAGGGCGAGGTGAACCTGCTGGAGCTGATGCAGAAGCGCGGAACGATCCGGGCCTCGACCCTGCGTCCGCGTCCTTTGGAGGAGAAGGCGATGACCGCTCGCGCCATGGAGCGCTCGGTCCTCCCGCTGCTCGCCACCGGCGAGGTCCGGGTGCCGATCGCGGCCAGCTACCCGCTGGAGGAGGCGGTGGCGGCGTACGACCGGTTCGCCGCGGGCAGCAAGCTGGGCAAGATCCTGCTGGAGATGTAAGGCACGACCTACTCGCCGTCGCCGAACGAGTCTTCGGCGGCTAGGCCAGGCTCGTCTTCGGCGGCGTGGATCGAGCACAGGGCCGGACCGCCGGACTCCATCGCCGCTTGGAGCTCCTGCGAGGTCAGCTTCGCTCCGCACTCCTCGCAGCGATCACCGAGCTGATCGAGCGTCCTCTCTTCGAGGTCCATGGCTGTGAGTCTACGCCGCGGGCTAATAGGGCGGAAGGTCCTCCCACCACTGGCCGAGCACTCGGAACGCGCCCCAGAACTCGCGCTTGGCGGTGTCCTCATCGAGCGCCTCATCGATGTTGGGCACGTACAGGGCTTCGACTGACGGTGTGAAGTGCTGGATCTTCCCGGCAGCGGGAGTGAGCTCGCGGCGCAGCGGCACGTCGAGGTCGTTGACCACCGCCAGTGCGTCTGCTCCCATCACCACGACGATCTTGGGCTGCACGATCGCCAGCTCCTCGGCGAGCCGGGCGATGCAGGCGGGATCGGCCATCACCGGATCGGCCACCGGGCATTTCACGCATAGCGTGCCGTACACCGCGAGCGGATCGATCGACAATCGCTTGAGGGACTTCATCAGGGCGTTCCCCGTGCGACCGTAGAAGGCCACGCCTTCCTCGACCTCGGAGGGCCGAGCGAAGTACTTGATCAGGAAGATGTCGGCCTGAGGATGCCCGGACCCGAGCACGGGCATCAGCTGCCCGCGGGGGCAGTGGGGACAGGACTGAACCTCGCGGGCAAACGCGTTCAGCTCGCGGATCGCCCGCTCCAGGTATTTCTCCCGGATCTCGTCATCGGTCGCCGGCACTTCTGCCGGATTGGACAGCGAGCGTGCTCTTCCTTGGCGGTGCATCAGGACTTGCGCGTGACGCGGCGCACCCGCCGGTCACGTGCGGCCCGCCTGGCGGACTCGGGAAGAGCCTTCGTTTGCAGGAATTTCAGCGCCTGGACGTACAGCAAGCTGGCCGGATTGCGGACGATATCGGCGTCACGCAGGGACTCGAGGAACTCCTCCGCACCGTCGAACTCCCGCATTCTGATCCGGACCGAGCCGAGTCCCTGCGGAACGTGGGCGTCCGATCCCGCGCCGGCCGGGATCCGGTACTTCGCTGCGAACCGGACTGCCTCCTCGTTGAACTCGCTGATCGCGATCCGCGGGTTGAACACCTCGATCGCGTCGACATCGTCAAGCACGCCGAGCAAGTGCTCATAGTCGGGAACCGAGTGCAGGCGATCAAACGGGTGCGGCACGTACACGAGCCCGCCCTGGCCTTTGATCTGGTCGATCGTCTCCTGCAGGGTCAGGCCGCGGGGGACCTTCTCCTCGATGAACAGGCCGATCACCTCGCCCTGGTCGGCCGTCTTGATCTCCTCGGCGACTATCACCTTCAAGCCCGCGGGCGCCTTGCTCCGTGCGTCCAGGGCTCCGGAGATCTCGTTGTGATCGGTGATCGCGATCGCGCCGAGCCCGCGCGCCCGAGCCTCAGACAGCAGAACCTCGACCGGTGTGGCGCAGTCGTATGAATGGTCGGTGTGCATATGCAGGTCCACGTCGATCAGCCCTCGGGATTTGAGCCGGCGGCGGACGCTTGTGAGCACCCGGCCGTCATGGCGGCGGGCCACGAGCCTGGCGTAGACCTCCTCCACCTCGTCGGCCACGCGAGGCCAGCGCAGCGTCGCGCGAAGCTCGTCCGCCCCGTCGCGCAGCCGCTCGCGCAGGGCGGCGTCGGAGATCAGCCGCGTCAGATGGGCGCCCAGCGTGTCGACGTCGCCGGGCTCGAATGCCAAGCCGTAGCTTCCCTCCGCGAGCAGTTCCTCATAGGCGGGCAGGCGGGCGGCGACCGGCACCAGACCAGCCGCCAGCGCGCGCACCAGCGTGCCCGGAATCACGCGGATCCCCTCTGAGGCCAGGACGATCACCTCGGCGGCGCCGGCGGCCTGCGCCTCGGTGCAGTCCCTGGAGTCGGCGAACCTGACCCGCTCGCGCAGCTCACGGCTGAGCGTGGCCGGGGCGGCCAGCGGGCGAGGGGACCAGACCGTCGCGCGCCAAAGCAGCTCGCGGGGCAGCGAGCGCAGCGCGCGGAGGAAGGTCCGGAGCGCCGCTCGCTCCTCTCGCGCGATCAGCACCAGCTCGACGTCCGAGCCCCCGGTCGGTGCTCGCGGCTCGTCCGACGCGGGCAAGATCACCTGGTACTCGGCGGGGAAGAAGGTCTGCATCAGCTCGCGCGTGGCCCGGTAACTCGCGATCCGCGCGTCCAGGCGGCTGAACAGCAACCGGGTCAGCGGGCGAGTCAGCTGCGTCGACAGGATCCGCTCCGTGGGGAGGTGGAAACTACCGACGTTGAGCGCGTGCGACTGACGCAGCGCGACGCTGGAAGCGCTGGGCGCGAACGGCTCGTGGACGTGCACGACATCGAGCGGCAGCGCGGCCAGGGCCTCCTCGATCGTCCGCGCCACATCAACCGGCAGCGAGGCAGCGCGCCGCTGGGTGGGTGAGAACGGCAGCACCTCACCCACGCCGAGCACGACGGGCTGTCCGTCGGCTCGCTCGAGCAAGGCGTCTGCGGAGCCACGCAGCGCTCGCCGGCTGTCGCGCACCAGTGACCGGGACTCCGATGGGGCGATCGTCAGAACCCGGTGTCCGCGCTCCGCCAACTCGGCGCCGAGCTTCGCGACGTATTCGTTTACCTCGTTTGTCGCCTCCCAAGCGAAAGGCGTCACCTGCGCGATCGCGAGGCGTCGGGGCGGCACGTTGCTGAGTGTATGTATAGGGGGCCGCTGACGCGTCCCCTGGGTTTCTACTTCGCGGCCGGCTTGGCGCTCGCGGCCGGCTTGGCGGCGGTGCCACCGCCCGGCTGGCGCGAGTACTTGGCGATGAACTTGTCGGTCAACTCGCGCGCCTCGTCATCGGGACGCTGATGCATCGGCGACTTCATCAGGTAGGAACTCGGTCCGTCGAGCTGGCCCGAGATGCCGTTGTTCAGCGCGAGCTTGCAGCAGCGCACCGCGTCGATCACGATTCCGGCCGAGTTGGGCGAGTCCCACACCTCGAGCTTGAGCTCGGCCGTCAGCGGCACATCCCCGAACGCCTCGCCCTCGAGCCGGATGTGCGCCCACTTGCGGTCGGTCAGCCACGGCACATAGTCCGAGGGACCGACGTGGACATCACCGGCGGGCAGCGTGTGGCCCATGATCGAGGTGACGGCGTTGGTCTTGGAGATCTTCTTGGACTCAAGCCGCTCGCGCTCGAGCATGTTGAAGAAGTCCATGTTCCCGCCGACGTTGAGCTGCGAGGTGCGGACAAGTTTGACGCCACGATCGTGGAACAGGCGGGCCAGCGCGCGGTGGACGATCGTCGCCCCGACCTGGGACTTGATGTCGTCGCCGATGATCGGCAGTCCGGCCTTCTTGAAGCGCTTGCTCCAGTAGTCCTCCCGGGCGATGAACACGGGGATGCAGTTGACGAACCCGCAGCCGGCCTCGAGGACCTGCTCGACGTACCACTTGGTCGCCTGCTCAGAGCCGACCGGCAGGTAGGACACGACAACATCGGTGCGCGTCTCCTTGAGGATGTCGACGATGTCGGCGGTCGGGCCGGGAGCCTTGGTGATCCTCTGCTTGAGGTACTTGCCCAGGCCGTCGTGGGTCATCCCGCGATGGACCTCGACGCCGAGGTTCGGCACGTTCTCGTAGAACTTCAGAGTGTTGTTCTGCCCGGAGAAGATCGCCTGGGACAGGTCCTTGCCGACCTTCTCCGAGTCGATGTCGAACGCGGCCGTGAACTCGATGTCGCGGATGTGGTAGCCGCCGAGATCGACATGCATCAGGCCGGGCACAGAGGCGTTCTGGTCGGCGTCCCGGTAGAAGTGGACGCCCTGCACGAACGAGCTTGCGCAGTTCCCGACGCCGATGATCGCCACGCGGACCTTGTCCTGCCCGCGAGGGGCGGAACCATTGGTGGAACCGTTGGTCTTGCTCACTGAGAAAAAGTCCCTTCTGGAAGGTATGCCTGCGCGGGGAGTGCGGCGCTGGGCCTCCCTAGTCTAGTCTAGTCCTGGAGCGCCCTTTTGTTACACCAACGAAGGTCAGGCCGCGGCATTCAGCTGACCGCGGACGTGGAGGATCCGCTGGATCGTGGTCAGCACGGCGAGCCCAGCGAGCACGTAGACCGCCGGGGCGAGCAGCTCGAAGTGGCCGATCGACGCGCCCTTGGCGAACACCAGTCCGACCGACAGGATCACGACGCGGACCGGGCGGGTGGCGAGCCCGACCTTGCAGGCCACTCCCAGCGCCTCGGCCCGCGCGCGGGTGTACGAGACCATCAGC